>CAYZIA010000080.1:0-6524 GCA_964478325.1 uncultured Weeksellaceae bacterium | reverse complement strand
AATCAATTAGTAAGTACAGTAAGTGGAGGAACACCAAACTATTCTTACCAATGGAGTAGCGGACAAACTAATCATAATATTATTGCAAATAATCCTGGAGCTTATACCTTAACTATTACTGATGCCAATGGTTGTGTGCAGTCTTCCAACACTATTATGATTACTTCGATTATAGAAATTGAGATCGAACAATTTTCTCTTTATCCAAACCCATTTAAGCAAGAGACGCTTTTAGAGTTTGGCGCTTTGAAGGATGTAGTTTCTGTAAAGATATTAGATGTTTGTGGAAACACTTTGGAAGCCTATGATTTAAAAAATACCGAGCAATTCACCATTAAAAGAGGAGCTAAAGCTTCTGGGATTTACTTCTTGGAAGTAAAAGTGGATGGCGAAACTTTTCACAAACGATTAGTTATTCAATAATGATTCGTTTTTCAACTGTTCCATCATCATAGATGTAAAATAAGGGAGTATTTGCTGTTGGTTTTTTCGATGTACCTAATACATCTACAATTTTATTTAATCTTTTAGTTTTATCATTTAAGAGATTATCTAAAGCTGATGGAAAAAAAGTTACATTATAGTATGCTGTATCTGAAATACACCCATTTGCATCTGTAATTAACACCCAATAATTACCATTTCCTTGTGGAGTTATTGTCTGTATTGTTTCCCCTGTATTCCATGAATAAGTATAAGGAGGTATTCCTCCAAAAACGGATGCATCAATATATAATTGACCGGCTTGATTAATTTGTGCCTGAGGATTATTAGATGTTTCTGTAATAAAATGCACTCTTCCAGCTGTATGTGCTCCATTATCAAAATATTGACCATTTGCTGGGGACCCAAGACAAAGCGCATATTGAACAGCAGCTCTGTGGATTTCTGTTGAATCTCCATTAATAAATAATTTAGTTACACCTGATAGATATGAATTATACATATTCCAAGTGTTTACTCCTGTAATTGGATCTACTGTTGGTGCGGAGTCATTTTTTGCTCCTACTATAGCGTAATAACCACCAGAATCTATCTGAGCGTTACATGTAGCCCATTCCCAGGGAGTGTTAATTGTAGAAAATAATACCGTATGAGGATTAGTAAATCCAGATATAAGTGGAGGGCCTGGAATAAATTGTATAATTTCTATCGATTGATTCGTTGCATTAACTCCTTGAGCATTTCCATCACCTGCCTTAACACTAATTATTTGAAATGAAGATTTTGCTTGAAACCATAATCCTCTAGTCCTATTATAAGTATAATCGTGTGCATGAGGACCGCATAGAACAGTGTCGCTTGAAAAACATGGCGATATTATTTGGCCATAACTTAAAAAAGGGACCAACCCTAAAATTAATAATAGTTTTCTCATAATTTTATCTTGAATAGATTATTTTTTGCAATGGTACTACTAATCTTTTTTAAGAATGAATTTTAAATAAAGATTTAGAAAGTGTATAAATCAATCTTTATTTTTGAATCATACTTCTAGCAATTTCTAATATTCTATCGTCATCAATCTGTACATAGCCGCCATTTCTACCTCTTTCAATATGTATTCCAGCACTTGTTCCTTCTCCTTCTTTGTAATGTGTTCCTCCAAAATAATTTCTTACTGTATCTTCCTCAATATTTAGTTTTTCTGCAATCTTTTTCATACTGCCATCTGGCAGTTTGTCTTTTATTTTTCTGAGTTCATTGAATGTAATAATCATAGTTTTTGGGTTTTTTAAGTTGCCGATAAATCTAAAACATTTTTTTTCACTTTTCAAATTTTTTTTGATATTTTTTTACTCATCATGTGAGTAAATATAAATTTATACAAAATAAAAGTTCATTAATTTTGAGATTAATAAATATTGTCTATTTTTATTGGCGCAAAACAAGCCACACAAAATAACTCAAATAAATATTACGACTATGAAAGTATTTCAAGCAAACGAAATTAAAAATTTAGTGCTTATTGGTAGCACAAAATCAGGAAAAACTACCCTAGCTGAAACAATGATGTTTGAAGGAGGGATGATTGAGAGAAGAGGAACAGTGGAAGAAAAAAACACCATTTCTGATTACCATGAAATAGAACACGATAGAGGGAATTCTGTTTATGCTACCTCACTTCACACAGAATGGAGAGGCACGAAACTTAATATTATTGATACTCCTGGCTTTGACGATTTTATTGGAGAGGTGGTTGCTTCCATGCGAGTTGCTGATACTTGTATTATGCTTATCAATGCTAAGAATGGAGTAGAAGTTGGAACAGAATTACATTGGAATCATATTCAGCATTACAATAAACCAATGCTTTTAGCTGTCAATGCACTAGATCATTCCAGGGCTGATTTTGATACTGCAGTTGCAGGAATGAAAGAAAGTTTCGGTAATGCAGTTACTATTATGCAATATCCGGTAAATCAGGGAGATGGTTTTAATAAAATTATTGACCTACTTAAAATGGTGATGTACGAATTTCCTGAAGGTGGCGGAAAACCAGCAAAAAATCCAATTCCAGAAGATGAAAAACAAAAGGCAGAAAAACTTCACAATGAATTGGTAGAAAAAGCTGCTGAGAATGATGATGAGCTTATGGAACTTTATTTCGATAAAGGAGAATTAGATGAAGACGAAATGCGTAAAGGTCTCAGAATAGGTATGATGCAGAATGATGTATATCCTGTTTTCTGTATTTCTTCAAAACACAATATGGGGAGTGGTAGAATGATGGGTTTTATTTCCAATGTATGCCCCTCAGCTGCTGATATGCCAGCCGAGCAATCTAAAAAAGGAGCAGATATTGTTTGCAGTTCAGATGGGTCTCTTTCTCTTTTTGTTTTCAAAACTGTAATTGAGCCGCATTTAGGTGTTCTCTCTTTCTTTAAAGTTACTTCAGGTATTTTGGAAAGCGGTAAAGATTTGGTAAATCAGCAAACAGGAAATACTGAACGAATAAATCAGTTACAAATAATGGATGGTAATAAAAGAAATCCTGTAGACAAAATTTATGCAGGTGATATCGGAACAACTCTAAAACTAAAATCTACTAAAACAAATCATACTTTGCACGAAAAAGGAGATGATTTTGCCATTAGCCCAATTGTATTTCCTGAACCAAGACTTATCATGGCAATAGTAGTGGAAGATGAAGCAAATGAAGAAAAAGTAAGTGAAGCGTTAGATGATATCCAAAGAGAAGATCCAACTATTAATGTGTTTTATTCCAAAGAATTAAAACAGCTTATTATTCAAGGACAAGGTGAATTGCATCTTTCTCTTGTAAAATGGCGATTAAAGCATTTATACAAATTAGTAATAGATTATAAACAACCAAAAATATCTTACAGGGAAACAATTCGCACTTCTGCTCTTGCTAATTACAAACATAAAAAACAATCTGGTGGTGCTGGGCAATTTGGTGAAGTATATATCAAAGTAGAACCATTTAAAGAAGGATTGTCAGATCCAACTGAATATAAAGTCAGAAAAAAAGAAGAAGTAGAATTAGATTGGGGAGGAAAATTAGTTTTCTATAACTGCATTGTTGGTGGGGTGATTGATGAAAGATATATTCCAGCCGTACAAAAAGGTATTTTGGAACTTATGAGTGAAGGCCCGCTTACCAAATCTTATATCAGAGATGTTCGGGTAATGCTTTATGATGGAAAAATGCATCCAGTTGATTCCAATGATATTTCTTTTAAAATTGCTGGTAAAATGGCTTTTAAAGAAGCATTTTTGAATGCAAAGCCAAAACTAATGGAGCCAGTGCAAGAATTAGAGGTAATGGTACCAGAAGAATTGATGGGAGATGTAATGACTGATTTGCAAGGTAGACGCTCAGTTGTATTAGGTATGGAAGCTAAAGGAAATTATCAAGTTATTAAGGCGAAAACTCCTCTTGCTGAATTGGACAGATATTCCACTTCTTTGCTTTCAATTACACAAGGAAAAGGCAGTTTTACAAGTCGTTTTAGCGAGTATGCAATTGTACCAAATGATGTTCAAAGTAAACTTGTAACTCAAGATTAGCCATTTTTTATTGAAAAATTCAGTCCGATTTTAAGCTTAAAAATCAGAGTAAAAGGGCTCCTTGGCTCTTTTATTTTTTTTACCAAAAAAATTAATAGTAAAAAAAACGAATTTTGCTTTTTAGTTCTAGTAATAAATTCATACATTTGCCGGCTATTTTGATGAGAATTAATTAAAGTATTTTATGCCGACAATACAACAACTAATAAGAAAAGGCCGACAGCAAATTGTAAAAAAAAGCAAGTCGTTAGCTTTAGGTAGTAGCCCTCAAAGAAGAGGGGTATGTACTAGGGTTTATACTACAACTCCTAAAAAACCAAATTCTGCACTTAGAAAGGTAGCAAGGGTTCGACTCACTAATGGCAATGAAGTAAATGCCTATATTGGTGGAGAAGGGCATGCTTTGCAAGAACACTCTATTGTACTAGTAAGAGGAGGAAGAGTAAAGGACTTGCCTGGAGTTAGATATCATATCGTTAGAGGAGCTTTAGATACAACAGGAGTAGACGGAAGAACACAAAGAAGGTCGAAATATGGAACTAAAAGACCTAAGAAATAAATCATACAATGAGAAAGGGAAGAGCTAAAAAAAGAATTTTGTTGCCAGATCCTAAATTTGGAAATACTCTTATTACTCGATTTGTCAATAATTTAATGTTAGATGGCAAAAAAAATACTGCTTACCAAATATTTTATGATGCAATGGATATTGTATCTCAAAAAATTACAGAAGAAGATGCAGTCGTGGTTTGGGAAAAATCTTTGGAAAATGTAATGCCAGCAGTAGAAGTTAGAAGTAGAAGAATTGGAGGGGCTACTTTCCAAATTCCTCAACCAGTTAGAGATGATAGAAAAATTTCATTAGGAATGAAATGGATGATTGATTTTACAAGAAAAAGAAACGAGAAAAAGATGTGCGAAAGATTGGCAGGTGAAATATTAGCTGCTTATAAAGAAGAAGGAGCGACCTTTAAAAAGAAACAAGATACTCACAGAATGGCTGAAGCAAATAAAGCTTTTGCTCATTTCAGATTTTAATTGATTAGATTTAATGGCGAAACTAGATTTAACATATACTAGAAACATTGGCATTATGGCTCACATTGATGCAGGTAAAACTACTACTACTGAGAGGATTTTATATTATACAGGTATTTCTCACAAAATTGGTGAAGTGCATGATGGTGCTGCTACTATGGATTGGATGGAGCAAGAGCAAGAAAGAGGAATTACGATTACTTCTGCGGCTACTACTACTTTTTGGAAATATAGAGAAAATAAGTATAAGATAAATATTATTGATACTCCAGGTCATGTGGATTTTACAGTTGAAGTAGAAAGGTCACTAAGAGTATTAGATGGTGCTGTTGCACTTTTTTGTGCAGTTGGTGGTGTAGAACCACAATCAGAAACAGTGTGGAGACAAGCAGATAAATATAATGTGCCAAGAATCGGTTTTGTAAATAAAATGGATCGTTCAGGAGCTAACTTTTTTGAAGCGGTTAGCCAAATTAAAGATAGATTAGGAGCAAATCCTATTCCTTTGCAAATCCCAATTGGTTCTGAAGCAGAATTTAGAGGAGTTGTTGATTTGATTAACAATAAAGCAATTGTTTGGAATGAGGAAGATATGGGAATGACTTTTGAAGAAATTGATATTCCTGAAGACTTGAAAGATACTATATCTGAGTGGAGAGAAAAATTAATTGAATCAGTTGCTGAACAAGATGATACTTTATTAGAGAAATTCTTTGATGATTCGGATAGTATTACAGAAGCAGAAATGATGAATGCTATCCGTAAAGCAACTATTGCTATGGATATTACACCAATTCTTTGTGGGTCTGCTTTTAAAAATAAAGGGGTTCAAACCTTATTAGATGCTGTAATGTCTTACCTTCCGAGTCCACTAGATGTTGGAGCAGTTGAAGGAATTAATCCAGAAACAAATGAGGTAGAAAAAAGAGAACCAAATTCACTTGAACCAATGTCAGCTTTAGCATTTAAAATTGCAACTGATCCTTATGTAGGTAGATTATGTTTCTTCAGAATGTATTCAGGAAAATTAGATGCAGGTTCATATGTAATGAATGCAAGAACAGGTAAAAAAGAAAGAATTTCAAGAATTTTTCAAATGCACTCTAATAAGCAAAATGCAATTGATTGTATTGAAGCTGGCGATATAGGTGCAGCTGTTGGTTTTAAAGATATTAGAACAGGAGATACCCTTTTTCAAGATAACCCAGTAATTTTAGAATCAATGACTTTCCCTGATCCTGTAATTGGAGTTGCTGTAGAACCAAAAACACAAGCAGATGTAGATAAAATGGGTGTTGCTTTAGGTAAGTTAGCAGAAGAAGATCCTACATTCACCATTCGAACAGATGAAGATTCAAATCAAACTATTATTTCTGGAATGGGAGAGTTACATCTTGAAATTATTATTGATAGACTAAAAAGGGAATTTAAAGTAGAATGTAATCAAGGTG
>CAYZIA010000079.1:0-6551 GCA_964478325.1 uncultured Weeksellaceae bacterium | reverse complement strand
AATTGAGGCATCCTTGGATAAAGGTAAAGGATATTTGACGACTATATTGGTGCAGAATGGCACTTTAAAAATTGGTGATTATGTGCTTTCTGGAGGATATAGTGGAAAAGTAAAAGCTCTTTTGGATGAAAGAGGAAACAGCATAGATAAAGCCGAGCCTGCCTCGCCAGCCGTTTTGTTAGGATTGAATGGGGCACCTCAAGCTGGAGATGTTTTTAATGTGATGAATGACGAACAAGAAGCCAAGAAAATTGCTACTAAAAGAACACAATTAAAAAGAGAACAAGGTGTTCGAACACAAAAACATATTACTCTTGATGAGATTGGAAGAAGAATTGCTCTTGGAGATTTTAAAGAATTAAATATAATTGTGAAAGGAGATGTAGATGGCTCTATTGAAGCGATATCGGATTCTTTAGAAAAATTATCAACTGAAGAAATAAGTGTAAATATTATCCATAAATCCGTTGGGCAAATATCTGAATCCGATGTAATGTTGGCATCTGCTTCTGAGGCAGTGATTATAGGATTTCAAGTACGACCATCAGTTCAAGCTAGAAAGTTAGCCGAAACAGAGCAAATTGATATTCGTCTTTATTCTGTAATTTACAAAGCAATTGAAGAGTTAACGCAAGCTATGGAAGGCATGCTATCTCCAGACATTGAGGAAGAAATTGTTTGTAGTATTGAGATTAGGGAGATTTTTAAAATATCTAAAGTAGGTACTATTGCAGGTTGTATGGTATTAGAAGGGAAGATAAATAGAAATTCAAAAGTGAGAATAATTAGAGATGGAGTTGTTATTTATACTGGTGAACTTTCTTCCTTAAAACGATTTAAAGATGATGCGAAAGAAGTTGCTAAAGGATTCGAATGCGGTCTTTCAATTGAAAAATATAACGACATTAAAGTTGGAGATATTATTGAAGGCTTTGAAGAAAAAGAAATCCAAAGAAAACTTGCTTAATCGTAAATCACAATTTCGGAAGGGACAATATAAGAATTGTATTTCTTTCTAATTTCATTTTTAACTTTTTTAGCTTGTAATTTCGTATAAAAATTCCCAATCGTCACTTTAAAATAAGGCTCTTTATGTGTTAAATAAGCAGAAATTTTTGGAAAATCTAATAGAAATTGCTTTCTTTTTTTTTGTGCTTTTTCTCTATCAGTATCTGAAAAGATTTGTAAACGCCAACCTATTAATCCTGCCTCTTTATTTAGTTTTATATGCCTATTCAGCAGGTCACGGACCTTTATTTCCATTTCAATCTTGGTAGCGAAAATTTGCAAACTATCAGTATTCTGCCCAAAAATAAAAGATGGTGAAAAAAGAAAAATGGCAATTAAGTGTCTTAACATGTATGCAAAAGTAACAAACAAAATTAAGTAGATTTATTCTTACTATTTTGTTAGAGCAAATCGCCTTTATTTAGAATAGTTATAAATTACACTAAATAATGACTTTCCTCATATTTCAATTGATTGAAAACTATAAATTTGCAGCCGAAAATTGAAAATTAAAAAACATGAATCGACCATATTTGTTTAGTAGGAGCATACTTCTTCTGACATTCTTTTTCACTTTTCCACTAAATATTTTCCCTCAAAATGATGATGGTGCACAAATTTTCAAAACAAATTGTATATCATGCCATACGATTGGTGGTGGACGCTTAATTGGTCCAGATTTGGAAGGCATAACCAAAAAAAGAAAGGAAGATTGGCTAAAAAAATGGATTAATTCTTCCTCAGATCTTATTGCATCTGGTGATGCAGATGCAATTGCTATTTTTGAAGAATACAATAAAGTGGCAATGACTTCTTTCTATTTTGAAGATGAAGATATGGATGCGCTTTTAGCATATTTGGAGAATCCTCCAATTGAAGAAAAAAAACTTGCTACAACTGCTACGGAAAAACACGAACAAGGAATGAGTAATTCTAGTATTTTATTGCTAATAGTAGTACTCTTATTGTTACTTGTTTATATACTGACTTCAATTAAAAATAAACTAAAAACACAATTAAATCAACCGACAGAAACTCTTTCTGAATCTATTATTAATCCAGGAAAGATATTTTTGTCAGAAAGCAGAAATATTGTAATTTTAGGATTTATTGTTTTTATTGTAGTTATGAAATTTACTTTTGATACACTGATGGGAATCGGGGTAACTACTAATTATCAACCAGAACAGCCTATTGCATTTTCACATAAAATACATGCTGGTGATAATGGAATAGATTGTAATTATTGTCATTCATCCGCACGAAATTCCAAGACTGCAGGCATTCCATCTGCAAATGTATGTATGAATTGTCATGCGAATATCACATCTGGAACAAATACAGGAAAAATTGAGATTCAAAAGATATATGATGCAATTGGTTATAATCCTGAGATAAGAGAATATATTGAAGATTATGAGCAAAAACCAATTCAGTGGGTAAGAATTCATAATTTACCAGACTTGGCTTATTTTAACCATTCACAACATGTATCAGTTGGAGGCTTAGAATGTCAAGAATGTCATGGCCCTGTTGAGGAAATGGATGTGGTTTATCAGCATTCAGAATTAACTATGGGATGGTGTGTAGATTGCCATAGAGAAACTCAAATAAAAATGGAAGGCAACGAATATTATACTAAGATACATGAACAAATGAAGGAAAAATATGCTGGACAAAAGATCACTGTAGATAAAATGGGAGGCTTAGAATGTGGGAAGTGCCATTATTAAAAAAATATTTAGATTTAATTTCTATATAAAATGACAAAAGCAAGAAAATATTGGAAAGGCTTAGCAGAGCTAAATAATGATCCAGTTGTAGATCAATTAAAACATAATGAATTTGTTGAAGAAATTCCAGTTGATGAATTTTTAGCAGATAAAGAGTTGTCTTCTTCTTTAACTTCACGTAGGGACTTTTTAAAGTTTCTAGGATTTACTACAGCTGCAGCAACTTTAGCTGCTTGTGAAACGCCTGTTAACAAAGCTATCCCTTATGTAATTAAGCCAGAGGAGATTACTCCTGGTGTTGCTAATTATTACGCAACCACTATGTATGATGGACACGATTACGCTTCTATTTTAGTAAAAACTAGAGAAGGAAGACCTATTAAGATTGATGCTAACAAATCAGCAACTAATGCAAGAATTCAAGCGTCAGTTCTTTCCCTTTATGATTCAGGAAGATTAAAGAATCCAATGAAAGGTGGAGTAAATATAGATTGGAGCACTGCTGATGCTGAGATTATTGCAAAATTAAATGAGATAAAAAATAATAACGGTAAAATTGCAATTTTATCTTCTACTATTATAAGCCCTTCAACTACAAAATTAATTGCTGATTTTTCTGCTGTTTACGGAAATGTAGTTCATGTACAAATGGATGCGGTTTCGTATAGCGGAATATTAGATGCTAATGAGAGATCATTTGGCCTAAGAGTTTTACCAACTTATAACTTTGATAAAGCGGACGTTATTGTTTCTTTTGGAGCAGACTTTTTAGGGAACTGGCTAAATGCTGATTATGCCACACAGTATGCTACTGCTAGAAATCCTAAAAGTGGGAAAATGGCTAAGCATTATCAAGTAGAATCAACATTAACTTTAACGGGTTCTAATGCTGATGATAGAGTTCAAATTAAGCCATCCGAACAAGCCGGTTTATTATCTAACTTATATAATGCTTTAAACGGGGGGCAAGCCGATAGTAGAATTGCTAAAATAGTAAATGATCTTGCTAATAATTCAGAAAAATCTATTGTTGTTTGTAATAGTAATGATTCTGAGGTGCAAACTTTGGTAAATGCGATTAACAACAAATTAGGTAACTATGGAAATACAATGTCGTTATCAAACCCCTCTTATTTAAAGCAAGGAAACGATTTAGATGTCACAGCACTTATTAAAGAAATGAATGCTGGAAATATTGCTGCTTTAATTACTTATAACACAAATCCTTCTTATTCGTTGCAGGATGCTGATGCTTACAATACAGGATGTAAAAAAGTAGGATTAACAATTGCAACATCATTATATAATGATGAAACGACAACAAATATGGATTATGTTTGTCCAGATAATCATAACTTAGAAAGTTGGGGAGATGCAAACCCATCAAATGGAATTTATACTTTAATGCAGCCTACTATTGCTCCATTGTTTAACGGAAGACAATTTCAAGAAAGCATGATGTCTTGGATGGGGAAATCAGATTACCATTCTTATTTAAAAGATTTCTATTCAAATATTGATTGGAATCAATCAGTACATGATGGATACTTTACAAAAAAACAATCTGTAAAGAATCTAAGTTCTTTTACAGCTAAAGTTCCTTCCTTTAGTTTATCAAAAGCAGAAGGCATTGAGTTTGAAATGTATGAGAAAATTTCAATGGGAGACGGCAGTCAGGCAAACAATCCTTGGCTTCAAGAATTCCCTGATCCACTTTCAAGAGCGTGTTGGGATAATTACTTAACTATGTCGGCAGCAACTGCTCGTGATTTAGGAATTAAAAATTGGAATGTTTCCAATGGAGCCTTAAATGGTAATATGGTAAATATGACTGTTAATGGAACTACCTATAATAATGTACCAGTTATGATTCAACCAGGACAAGCTGATGGCAGTGTTGCTATGGCTGTTGGTTATGGGAGAACTGCTTCAGGAAAATGTGGTGATGGAATAGGGTTTAATGCTTTTGCATTAGGGAATGGAGATGCAATTATTGAAGTTGTAGGTGGAGAATATGAATTTGCTGCTACTCAATTGCATCATACAATGATGGGAAGAGATATTATAAAAGAAACAACTCTTACCGATTTCATCAAAGATCCTCATTCAGGAAATCATCAAGTAACTTATGCTACTCATAATGGCCAACAACCAGCAGATAAGGTTACGCTTTGGGATGCGCATGATCATTCAACTGGTCATTTTTGGAATATGTCAATTGACTTAACTTCTTGTATTGGTTGTGCTGCTTGCGTGGTTTCTTGTCATGCTGAAAATAATGTTCCGGTTGTAGGGAAAGAAGAAGTGAGAAAATCAAGAGATATGCATTGGCTAAGAATCGACCGTTATTTTTCTTCTGACATGACAAAAGAATTATCAGTAGAAGAAAAAGTTTCTGCTATTGATATGTATGCTGAAATGGAAGAACCATCAGAAAATCCTGAGGTTGCTTTCCAACCTGTTATGTGTCAACATTGTAATCAAGCACCTTGCGAAACAGTTTGTCCTGTAGCAGCAACTTCACATGGTGCTGAAGGGCAAAATCACATGGCTTATAATAGATGTGTGGGGACAAGATATTGTGCAAATAACTGCCCTTATAAAGTAAGAAGATTCAACTGGTTCCAATATTCTGAGAACGATAAGTTTGATTTCAATATGAATGATGATTATGGGAAGATGGTATTGAATCCTGATGTTGTTGTTCGCTCAAGGGGAGTAATTGAAAAATGTAGTATGTGTATTCAAAAGATTCAAGAGATTAAATTGGATGCTAAAAAATCTGGAAAAAGAGTAAGAGATGCAGATGCCCAAACTGCTTGTTCATCAGTTTGTCCTACTAATGCGATTATATTTGGAGACGTAAATGATGACACACATCAAATACAAGAAATGAAAAAAGATGCAAGAGCATATAAATTATTAGAACACCTAAATACTGATCCATCCGTGTTCTATCAAACGAAAATTAGAAATAAAGCATAAATAATCATGCATAAAGAATCAGAAATTAGAGATCCATTAATTTTAGGGAATAAAACCTATCATGATATTTCAAAAGATGTAGCACGACCTGTTGAAGGGAAGGCTAATAAATATTGGTGGATACTATTTTCACTATCATTTGGATTATTCCTTTGGGGTGTTGCATGTATGGCCTATACAATAGGAACAGGAATTGGCGCTTGGGGACTTAATAGAACAGTAAATTGGGCTTGGGATATTACTAATTTTGTATGGTGGATTGGCATTGGGCATGCAGGAACATTAATTTCAGCAGTACTTTTATTATTTCGTCAAAAATGGAGAATGGCAATTAACCGTTCTGCAGAAGCAATGACAATTTTTGGAGTATTGCAAGCTGCACTATTCCCATTGATACATATGGGAAGACCATGGCTTGCTTATTATGTTTTCCCAATTCCCAACCAATTTGGATCTTTATGGGTAAATTTTAACTCCCCTCTTCTTTGGGATGTGTTTGCAATTTCCACATATCTTTCTATTTCTGTAGTATTTTGGTATATTGGCTTAATTCCTGATTTTGCAATGATAAGAGACAGAATGAATGCAACAATCTCTCCAATGAAAAAACAATTATACTCATTCCTTTCCTTTGGTTGGAGTGGGAAAGCTAAGCATTGGCAAAGATTTGAGGAAGTTTCATTAGTGCTTGCTGGACTAGCAACCCCACTTGTTTTTTCCGTTCACTCTATTGTTTCCATGGATTTTGCTACTTCGATTATTCCTGGATGGCATACTACTATTTTCCCTCCATACTTTGTTTTAGGAGCATTATTCTCTGGATTT
>CAYZIA010000078.1:0-6565 GCA_964478325.1 uncultured Weeksellaceae bacterium | reverse complement strand
TCAAGTAGAAGGACTGTATATTGATAAAAATGTAAGTTTTGCTGATTTAAAACAAACACTTCTTTATTTTGCAAAAGAAATGTTTGGAGAAAAAACAAAAATACGATTACGGCCTTCTTATTTCCCTTTTACAGAACCGTCTGCTGAAGTCGATGTAAGTTGTAATATTTGTAATAGTAAAGGTTGTGCTGTATGCAAATACACTGGTTATTTGGAAATCTTAGGATGTGGAATGGTTGACCCAAATGTATTAGAAAATTGTAGCATCGACTCTAAAAAATACACTGGATTTGCTTTTGGAATGGGAATTGAACGAATTGCTATGTTAAAATATGGAATAAAAGATTTGCGCCTCTTTTTTGAAAATGATATCCGTTTCTTAAAACAATTCTCATCTATATAAACTACATTTATAGAATTATAAGTTTTTGTGGAGTAGTATAGGTTTTTCCATTAACGATTGTTACAAGGTATTTACCTGCAGGAATTTTTGAGATGTCAATATTATGTTTTTTATTTAAAACTCCAATTATAAGCGTCCAAATTTTCTACACTTGATTTTAATAAATCTATTGCTGCTCTTACGTCTTTTTTATGTACCATTTCTATTACTTGGTGAATATGCCTTGTTGGTATAGAAACCGCCCCCGCAATACTTCCTCCTGGATTCATTCTTTGAATACCTGATGTATCTGTTCCTCCTGCTGGTAATATCTCTAATTGAGTCTTTATCTTGTTCTTTTTAGAAACTTCCTTCATATATGCAACCATTCTATAATCACAAACAGTGGAAGAGTCCATCACTTTAATACAAGCGCCATCTCCAAGAGCTGAAACCTGTTCTTGTTTAGTACTTCCTGGCGTATCCCAAGCAATAGTCGTGTCAAGACCAAAACCAAAATCTGGATTTATATCCATTGATGAAACATTTGCTCCCCTAATTCCTATTTCTTCTTGGACTGTAAAAACAGCATAAACATCATACGGAGGCTTCTTTTTCATCTCACGTAACATCTCAATTAAAATAAAAACAGAAACTCTATTATCTAGTGATTTACAATTCAAGCAATCTCCCATTTCTATCATTTCCCTTTCTCTAGTTATAGTGTCTCCTACTGATATCACTTTATCTAATTCTTTTTTTGATCTTCCAGTATCTATAAAGTAATCCTTAATTGTTGGTACTTTAGCTCTATCAGCTGCATTCATTAAATGAATCGGTTTACTTCCCATTACCCCTATTACATCTTCTTTACCATGAATAATAACTCGCTGTGCTGTTAAAGTCTTTGGGTCAAATCCGCCAAGCGTATGAAAATATATAAATCCTTTGTCGTCAATATGTGTTACTATAAACCCTATCTCATCCATATGTGCAGCTATCATCACTTTTTTATTTTTCTTACCTTTTTTAATAGCAACAATATTGCCCATATTGTCAATTTTTATCTCGTCTACAAGAGATTTAATTTCTCTTTGTATTATTTTTCTTACTCTTTGTTCGTGACCTGGCGCTCCAGCTACTTCACAAATTTCTGCAAGTAGCTTTATATTTATTTTTTTTCCCATCTGTTATGCTTTGCTTATTTTCATCATATTAGTCATTCCCTTTTCATTAGCTGGCATACTCGCAATATTGATTACTAAATCTCCTTTTCTAATCAGTTTATTTTTCTTCAAAATTTCTTTAGTTTCTCGAATGGTTTGGTCAGTGGTTGTTCCTCTATCATAATAAAATCCTTGTACGCCCCAAACTAAGCTTAAGGTGTTCAAAATAGAATGATTATTGGTAAAAGCATATATAAAAGCGTTTGGCCTGTAACTTGAAGTTTTGATTGTGTTAAAGCCGGAATAAGTAATCGTAATAATTGCTTTAGCCCTAGTTTTATCTGCTATTTGACAAGCAGAAGAGCAAATAGCTGAAGATAAAAATCGCTCTTTTTTTGATGGCTCTTTTGTGTTTTCTTGTTTGGAAATGTTGTGTTCACTCCCTTCTACATCTCTAATAATTTTTCTCATTATGTCTACCACTTTTGCTGGATGCTTTCCAATAGAGGTTTCACCACTTAACATCATGGCGTCTGCTCCGTCAATTACAGAATTAGCAACATCGTTGACCTCTGCTCTTGTTGCAGAAATATTTTTTGTCATACTTTCTAGCATTTGAGTGGCTATTACCACCGGTTTAGATTGTGCTATGCATTTATTTACTATCATTTTTTGATAAACCGGAACTTTGTGAGGGGGGACTTCCACTCCTAAATCTCCTCTAGCAACCATTACGCCGTCAGTTGCTTTTATTATTTCGTCAATATTTTTTATGGCTTCTGGTTTTTCAATTTTTGCAATTACTAAAGCGCTTGATGATTTTGATTTTTTTATTGCTCTTTTCAATTTAATTATATCCTCTGCTGAACGAACAAATGAAAGGCCAATCCACTCTATTTTCTCATTCAGAATAAATGCTAAATCTTTTTTGTCTTTTCTGCTTATGCTTGGTAATTTAATCTTTGTATCAGGAAGATTTACACCTTTTTTAGAATGAAGCAGGCCGCCAAATACTACATTAGTATTAATAGTATCTTTATTGTTCGTGCTTAAAACTTTTAAGGTTATTTTGCCGTCATCCAACAAAATTCTATCTCCTTTTTTCACATCTTTTGCTAAGTTAGAATAATTAAGGAAAATAGCTTTTTTATTTTTTTTGCTTGTGCTGAAGGAGATTTCTTTTCCTTTTAAAAGTTTTATAGGAGCTTCGAGTTCTCCCACCCTTATTTTTGGGCCCTGTAAATCGGCTAAAATTGCTGTGTGCACATGTAATTCTTGATTAATCTCTTTTATATTGCTAATTATTTCTTTCGCTTTTTCATGTGAAAGATGAGAAAAATTAAGCCGACAAACATTTACTCCTCTGCTTATCATTTTCATCAAAACTTTTTTTGATGAGGATCTTGTTCCTATTGTTGCTACTATCTTAGTTTTTCTTATCACTAAATATAAATGGTTTTAATGAGTTAATTTTATTTAAATCAAATTCAAAAATCAACAAAATTTCTGCTAATTCACATAATTTTCCAATAAATTCTTTTTTTTCTTTTTCCCAAAACGGATTTTGAATTTTTAAAAAGTATTCGATATTCTTGAATTTTGGAAACAAATATCCTCCTTTTGAGTAGTTAGAGATCAAATCATATTGTATTTCCAAATCCTTATTTTCGGAGGTAAATCTACTGAATTCTACTCCTTTACTTTCTTCTGGTTTATGATATTCGTTTTTTATGAAGTCTAAACTCAATTTGTTGTTTATTTCCCAACAAAGTTTATATCCTTTTGCATGACTATTGATGGCCAAAACAAAAAAATCAACCTCGTCTAAATATTCTAATGTTAATGGTTTCATAAAAAAGCCAATAGCTAATTATTAGCGTTGCTATATTTTTTTGAACACTACAGACGCGTTATGGCCTCCAAATCCGAAAGTATTACTAATAGCATAATTTACCGTTCTTTTTTCTGCTTTATTCAGCGTAAGATTTAACTTATTATCTATCTCAGGATCATCTGTTTTGTGGTTAATTGTTGGAGGAACAATATTTTCTTTCACAGCCATAATACAAGCAATAGCCTCAATTATTCCTGCTGCCCCTAACAAATGCCCTGTCATAGATTTTGTAGAGCTGATATTCAAATTATAAGCATGTTTTCCAAATAAAGATTTAATTGCTTTTGTTTCTGCAATATCTCCAAGCGGAGTGGATGTTCCGTGCACATTAATATAGTCAATATCGCTCACTTTTACGTCCGCATCTTCAATGGCTAGTCGCATTACATTACAAGCTCCAAGACCATCAGGGTGTGGTGCAGTTATATGATGTGCATCAGCTGTTAATCCTCCTCCAACAACTTCGGCGTATATAGTTGCCCCTCTTTTTTTAGCATGCTCATATTCTTCCAAAAAAAGAGCGCCAGATCCTTCTCCCATTACAAAGCCATCTCTCTCTTTATCAAATGGTCTTGATGCTGTTTTAGGATCTTCATTCCTAGTAGAAAGTGCCATCATAGCATTAAAACCCCCAATTCCTGGCTCAAATACACAGGCTTCTGATCCGCCAGCAATAAAGATGTCTGCTTTATTCCATTTGATATAGTTAAAAGCGTCAAGCAGAGCATTGGTAGAAGAAGCACAAGCAGAAACGGTTGTGAAATTTGGCCCTCTAAATCCATATTTTATAGAAATATGTCCGGCCGGAATGTCTGAAATTAGTTTTGGAATAAAGAACGGGTTAAACCTTGGTATTCCGTTTCCTATACCAAAATTAACACATTCCGTATAAAATGTGTGCATACCTCCTATTCCTGACCCCCAAATAACCCCTGCTCTATCAGGGTCAATGTCTTCCAAATTAATTTTTGAATCAACAAATGCTTCGTCAGAAACAACCATTGCAAATTGGCAAAATCTATCTAATTTTCTTGATTCTTTTCTGTCTAAAAATTCCATTGGATCAAAATCTTTTACTTCACAAGCAAAAGTCGTTTTGAAATTGCTTGCATCAAAAAGAGTAATAGGCCCGGCTCCACTTTTTCCACTAGTTAGCCCTTCCCAATAAGTTTGTAGATTATTTCCAATAGGCGTAAGTGCGCCTATTCCGGTCACGACCACTCTTCTTGCTTCCATAAGATTTTATTTCCTATACTACTTTTTCCACAAAGGAAATAGCGTCCCCAACGGTTACAATACCCTCTGCTTCATCATCTGGTATTTGAATGTCGAATTCTTTTTCAAGTTCCATTATAAGCTCAACTGTGTCTAATGAATCGGCGCCGAGATCATTAGTAAAACTTGCGTCATTGGTTACTTCACTTTCGTCAACCCCAAGCTTGTCAACAATTATTGCTTTTACTTTTGTAGTTGCGTCTGACATGTCAAAAAAATTTAAATTAATATGCTGCAAAGAAATACATTAATTAAAGAATTTGCAAACTTTAGTATTTTCTATTTTAACATCTGCTTGTTTATACTATTTTTGACAAACTTTTTAAATGACTAAAAATCTCGCAATATTTGCTTCTGGCAATGGTTCAAATGCTGAAAATATTTGCTGTTTTTTTAAAAAATCATCTGATATTAATGTTGTTTTGATATGTAGCAATAATAAAAATGCTTATGTTGTTAAAATAGCAAAAAAATTAGATATTCCACTTTTTCTATTCACTAAAAAAGGGCTTGAAAATTTTTTTAAATTAAAAAACATATTAAAAAAAAATAGAATTGACTTTATCATTTTAGCTGGTTTTTTGCTCAAAATACCAAAAAAACTATTGAAAAACTATCCAAATAAAGTCATAAATATACATCCCGCATTATTACCAAAATATGGCGGAAAGGGGATGTATGGCAATAATGTTCATAAAGCTGTTTTAGAAAAAAAAGAAACAGAATCAGGAATTACAATTCATTTTGTAAACAGCAAATATGATGATGGTGAAATTATTTTTCAAACAAAATGCAGGGTGGAAAAGAATGATTCTATTGAAAGTTTAGGTAGGAAAATACAGAAATTAGAACGAAAGTTTTTCCCGAAAATAATTGAAGGGGTAATAAAAAAAACATTAAAATGGTGACGCTTTTTACGGACGGCTCAGCAAAAGGAAATCCAGGGAAAGGTGGTTATGGCTTGGTTCTTTTAAGTGGTTCACACAGAAAAGAGCTTTCTGTTGGTTATCGACTAACAACAAATAACCGAATGGAGCTTCTAAGTGTAATTGTTGGACTAGAAGCGTTAAAAAAAGAAAAAACAGCTGTCACTGTTTATTCAGACTCTAAATATGTGGTGGATGCGGTGGAAAAAAAATGGGTGTTTTTTTGGGAAAAAAAGAATTTTGGGAAAAAGAAAAATCCTGATTTATGGATCCGTTTTTTAAAAATTTACCGAAAACATGTGGTAAATTTTATTTGGATAAAAGGACATGCTGACAATAAAGAAAATGAAAGGTGTGATTTCTTGGCGGTAAGAGCGTCAGAAGGAAGTAGCCTAAAAATTGATGTTTGGTATGAGAATAATGTAGCTGATAAAAATGAGCTTTTTTAGTTGTTTGTTAAGGGAATATCAAACTGTGCCAAACTAACAAACTCTTGAAGCCGGGCTTCAACATCTTTTATTTTTAATTCTTTTAATCTTTCTGTCCCAAATTTTTCGACACAAAATGACGCCATCGCAGAGCCATAAATCACCGCTCTTTTCATATTTTCAAAAGATGTGTTTTGTGTTTTTTCTAAGTAGCCAATAAATCCTCCGGCAAAACTATCTCCAGCTCCTGTTGGGTCAAAGACCTCCTCTAAAGGAAGTGCTGGTGCAAAAAAAACTTCTTCTTCATTAAATAAAAGCGCTCCGTGTTCTCCTTTTTTTATAACTAAATATTTTGGTCCCATTTGTTGTATTTTCTTGGCTGCTTTTACTAAGGAGTATTCGCCAGAAAGTTGCCTTGCTTCTTCATCATTTATTGTGAGCACGTCTACTTCTTTCAACGCTTCTATTAGGTCTTGTGAAAAATGGTCCATCCA
>CAYZIA010000077.1:0-6734 GCA_964478325.1 uncultured Weeksellaceae bacterium | reverse complement strand
TTAAAATCTGAGCATGAGAAGGTAATTAATAATAAGAATAATGAGATTAATAAAATTGAAAATAGAATAAAGGATAAGGAGAGTTCTTTGTCGAAAAAGTTAGAAGAAACAAATAAAAAGAATAAAGAATTAGAACAAGAGAGATCTACTATCTCTCAGCAAAAAGATGCGCTGCAAAAAAAGCAAGAGGAGTTAGCAAAATCACATAAAAAGCAAGTAGAACAATTAGAAGCTATTTCCAAACTTTCAGCTGAAGAGGCAAAAGAACAGTTGGTGGAAGCATTGAAAGATGAGGCAAAAACAAAGGCATTGGAAATTATTCAAGAAACAATTGAAGAGGCAAAGCTTACCGCTAATCAAGAAGCAAAAAAGATTGTAATTCAGAGTATTCAAAGAACTGCTACTGAACAAGCGATAGAGAATGCTGTTTCTATTTTCAATATTGAGAGTGATGATATAAAGGGTAGGATTATTGGAAGGGAAGGAAGAAATATTCGAGCTATTGAAGCGGCAACGGGGGTAGATATTGTAGTAGACGATACGCCTGAGGCAATTATTATTTCTTGTTTTGACTCTGTTAGAAGAGAAGTTGCTCGACTTTCCTTACATAAGTTAGTAACTGATGGTAGAATTCACCCTGCAAGAATTGAGGAGGTTGTCAGAAAAACGGAAAAAGAAATAAATCAGGAGATTATTGAGATTGGTAAAAAAACAACCATTGATTTAGGAATTCATGGTCTACACCCTGAGCTTATTAGAATGGTTGGCAGAATGCGATATCGTTCTTCTTACGGACAAAATCTTTTACAACATTCTAGAGAAACAGCTAATCTTTGTGCTACTATGGCAGCAGAGTTAGGGCTAAATGTAAAAATGGCAAAAAGGGCTGGACTTTTGCATGATATTGGTAAAGTACCTGAGGATAATGCAGAAACTCCTCATGCTATTTTAGGTATGCAATTGGCCGAGAAGCATGGAGAAAAGCCAGAAGTTTGTAATGCTATTGGTGCACACCATGATGAGATTGAGATGACTTCTTTACTCTCTCCAATTATTCAAGTTTGTGATGCAGTTTCGGGAGCAAGACCGGGTGCAAGAAGGCAGCAATTGGATTCTTATATAAGTAGAATAAAAGAGTTGGAGGATACAGCGTTAGGGTATCCTGGTGTGCTAAAATCTTATGCGATACAAGCTGGAAGAGAACTAAGAGTTGTTGTGGAAAGTGAAAAAGTAACGGATGCAGATGCAAATAAACTATCTTTTGAGATTTCTGAAAAAATTCAGAATGAAATGACTTACCCAGGTCAAGTGAAAGTTACGGTTATTAGGGAAACAAGAGCTATTAGTTATGCTAAATAAAAACGTTTATATTTTTTCTAATACAGAAAGAATTAATCTATCTATTGTTTTTTTATAATCTTTACTTTGTGTTTTTGAAATTCTATTTCCAATAATAGCACAAATAGTAAGGGTATTATGTCCTAATGCCTTACCAAGAAAATAAAGTGCAGAAGTTTCCATTTCAAAATTTGTGATTCTATTTTCTTCAAAGCTAAATGTATTCATCTTTTCATGTAAATTATAAATTGCTGGTTTTATTCTAAGTTCTCTACCTTGTGGAGCGTAGAATCCGGGAGCAGTAGCTGTAATCCCAGATGTAAAACAATCAAACTTTTCTAATAATTCTTTACTTGCTTCTACAATATAAGGAGTAGCTAAATTATTTGGCCAATTACTATGTTCTGAAAATGCATTACTCATTTTTTCATCTATTATATTTTTTGATTGGTAAAAATGCGCAAGGCCATCAAATCCAAGTCCGTGAGTTGCCATTAAAAAAGTGTCTATTTTAATGTCTTTTTGTAAAGAACCAGAAGTCCCCAATCTAATAATATTAAGTGATTTTTTTTTCTCTTTTATAGTTTTTTTTTCCAAATCAATATTTTTAACTGCATCCAATTCATTTAATACAATATCAATATTATCAGTGCCAATTCCAGTTGAAAGTACAGAAATTCTTTTCCCACTAAACTCTCCAGTATGAGTTAAAAATTCTCTATTATCAATTTTAAAATCTATTTTGCTAAAATGTTTAGATACTTGTTTCACTCTTGCTTTATCACCAACAATAATAATAGTGTCTGCAATTTCATTTTCAGTAAGATTAAGATGATAAACCTTTCTTTCAGCTGTCAGTATTAATTCTGTATCTTTTATTGCTTTCATATAATAATGTAGTAAATTTGCAAAATCAAAAATAAGAAATTATGTCAATAGTAACTAGTCGTATTTTAATTCCTATTGGATTCTCCGATCAATCAATGATTGCCCTAGGGCAGGCTTTTAATTTAGCAAAGATTAAAAAGGCTGAGATTATTTTACTTTCAGTAATTGAAGAACCAAATATAATAGAATCCCTCTTTTTAGATGATAGAACACACGAATTACAGAAAAAGGTAAATGATAAATTAGTAGAAGTTGGAAAGGAATATGCCGAGAGATATGATATTCATGTGGAGACTATGGTAGCAAAAGGAAGGGTTTATGAAAAAATAATTGATGTTGCGGAAATGGTGAATGCGCATTTAATTGTCATGGGGACAAATGGAACACCAAAAGGAGTGATAAATAAAGTAATTGGCTCAAATGCTGAAAGGGTTGTTCGTTTGGCACATTGTCCTGTGATTACTATAAAAGGAAAAGAACATAAGAATGATTGTAAGAATATTATTCTTCCACTCGATTTAGAAAAACAAACTAAAGAAAAAGTAACTTTAGCTATTGAATATGCTAGATATTGGAAATCAACTATTCGTGTTGTTTCCGTTTTATTAAGAAATAAACAAGAAATTAAAAATCAATTAGTTCGTAATTTGAATCAGGTAGAAAAGTTTATTTCAGATGCTGATATAGCTTGTTCTGCTGAACTTTTAGAAGGAGAAAAAGGAAAAAGCTTGGCTTCTAATATTCTAGATTATGAGAAAGAATTTGAGTCAGATTTAATTTTGATTATGACTAGGCAAGAAGATATCTTCTCCAATAAATTAGGTGCTTCGGCTAGAGAGATCATCTATCAATCTGAAATTCCTGTAATGAGTATTAAACCTCATAATAGAGAAGATGTCCCCTCTCCATTTACCTACTAAATTTACTTTAATGTCAGCAATAGAAAAAGGGCAATTTTTGGCACAAGAGATTGCTGAATTAATAATCTTTCAAAACAAAACACTTTCGGTAGCCGAGAGTTGTACTGGCGGAAAGATTTCCTCTATTATTACTTCTATTTTTGGAAGTTCTGATTTCTTTAAAGGAGGAATTATTGCTTATTCTAATCAAGTAAAGATTGATCAATTAAGGGTAAAAAAAACGGATTTAGAAAAATATTCTGCAGTAAGTGAAAAAGTAGCAATGCAAATGGCGGAAGGAGTCAAAAATCAATTTCTAGTAGATTATGCAATTGCAACAACAGGATATGCTGGCCCAGAAGGAGAGAAAGTAGGTCAAGTTTTTATTGCCTTCTCATCCAGTAAAAGAACCATTGTAAAAGAATGCTTCTTTCGAGGGGAAAGGAGGAAAATTGTAACTCAGGCAGCCATTGAAGCATTAACTCTTTTAAATACAGAAATAAAAAAATAAAAAAGCTTTCTTACAAGGTTAAGTTATAGTATATTTGCAACCCAAAAATCAATATAAATGTCAAGAGTTTGTCAAATAACAGGTAAAAAGGTGATGAGCGGAAATAATGTTTCCCATGCTAAAAATAGAACCAAAAGAAAGTTTTATCCTAATCTTCAAACAAAGAAGTTTTATATTCCAGAAGATGATAAATGGATTACACTAAAAGTTTCTGCAAATGCACTAAGGACTATCAATAAAAAAGGAATTACATCTGTATTATCTGAGGCAAAGGCAAACGGCAATACACTCATATAATTTTTTGTAAAATAGATTTATTATAAAAAGTTGCTATCTTTGGTGGCAACTTTTTTATTTAATAACTTAAAGCCAAACAAAATGAATAATTATTCAAAAATCTTAACTGTATTAATCGTCTTTTTTGTTTTTATCTTTTCTTCTTGTACTAAAGAGGGAGAAACAATAGAAGGATGTACGGATTCTTCTGCTATGAATTACAATGTTAATGCAACATCTAATAATGGTAGCTGTATTTATGCTTATGATGTTGCTCTAGGTAATTGGAATATTGATCCTGATTGTGATGATTTACCTATACCAGGGGTATCGTTAGATGATATATTACCTGAATCTATAGAAGTACAGGGAGCTGGAAATAATACCTTATTTATTGATATTGATGGCACACAAGTGATAGGAGATATTGATAATGATGGAAATATTATTGCTAATGAACAAACGGTTCAAGTTGATATTGGTTTAGGAATCCCAACTGATGTACAAGTTTCAGGGAATGGAAAAATAGAATCTGAAGATGCAGGATATATGGATCTTACTTATTCGTTTGAAATTCCAATTCTTGGCTCTCAATCTACCTCTTGCTATATTATACTTAGTAGATAGGGTTCATATACTGTCTTAATGAGGAAGTTCATTGTATTTATTATTATTCTTTGTAACACCCTTTCATCTATAGGGCAGCACTCATTTAGTCGAAAAGACTCTTTAAGAGGTAATTTAACATCAATTAGAAGTTGTTATGATGTCACTTTTTATGATTTATTTCTGATTATTGATATACCAGAAAAATCTATTGTGATGTCTTATAATGAAATCTATTTTAAGGCTACCTCTGATTTTAATCACTTTCAAATTGATATGGCCAGCAATATGGATATAATTCTTATTGAATTTGAAGGAGAAAGATTAGAATTTGATAGAGAGTTTGATGCAGTCTTTGTTCATTTTCCTAGAATCATAGAAAGAGGTGAGCAAGCAAAAATTAAAGTCTGGTATGGTGGCTATCCAAAACAAGCTGTTAATCCTCCTTGGGATGGAGGTTTTTCTTGGGAGAAAGATGATAATGAGAAAGATTGGATTGGCGTTTCTTGTCAAGGATTAGGAGCAAGTACATGGTGGCCTTGTAAAGACCATCAGTCGGATGAACCAGATAGCATGCGAATTACTTGCTCAGCAAAAAACCCTAATAAGATTATTGCTAATGGAAATTTAAGAAAAGATACCGCCATTTGGAGTAATTATTTGAATTGTTGGCTTAATCAAAGTGAATGGTTCGTTTCCTATCCAATTAACAATTATGATGTGAGTATTAATATTGGTGATTATATACATTTCTCGGATGTATATGTTAGTGGGGATGATAGTTTAGATTTGAGTTATTATGTTCTTTCCTACAATAAGGAGAAAGCAAAAAAACATTTTAAGCAAGTAAAACCTATGATTCAATGTTTTGAGAATTATTTTGGGAAATATCCTTTTTGGAGTGATGGATACGCTCTTGTTGAAACCCCTTATTTAGGAATGGAGCATCAATCCGCAATTGCTTATGGGAATGATTATTTAGCTGGATATCATGGCAACACAAACTTTATTGCAGGACTTGATTTTGACTATATTATTATTCACGAAAGTGGGCATGAATGGTGGGGTAATTCCATCACAACAAATGATATTGCAGATATGTGGGTGCAAGAAGGATTTTGCACTTATTCAGAAGTACTTTATGTAGAATGTATGCACGGATATGAAAGTATGTTAAAGTATGTAAATAACCAGAAAAGCCGAATAAGAAATGATAAGCCAATCATTGGACCTTATCATGTCAATAAAGAAGGGAGTGGAGATATGTATCAAAAATCATCCCTTATGTTGCATACGCTCAGAACACTCATTGAGGATGATAAATTATGGTTTAAAATAATTAAAGGGATTGCAAAGGAGTTTCAATATCAAACCATTGATGGACAATATATATTGGACTATATCAATAAAAAAAGTGGAAAAGATTTTTCAGTGTTTTTTAATCAGTATCTCAAAAATAAAGATTTGCCTGAATTTCAATATAAATTGATAAAGCAAGGAAGAGATGTAACATTAATGTATAGATGGGAAGCTATTGTAAATTTTGATATGCCAATTTTGGTTAATACAGGGAAAAATAACTTTTGGATTTATCCAGATTCTGATTGGAAAGAACAAAGTTTAGGAAAAATGGATATAGATGATTTCATGGTTGTTGAAGAATTATTTTTAATTAAAGTTAAAAAGATAAAATAGTATTTGTCTTTAGGATATTTTGCTTATTTTCGCAGCCCAAATAAGTTTTAAAATAAATGGCAAAGAAAGGAAACAGAGTTCAAGTAATATTAGAGTGTACTGAGCATAAAGCTAGCGGAAAGCCAGGAACATCTAGATATATTACAACAAAAAATAAAAAGAACACTCCTGACAGAATAGAATTGAAGAAATTTAATCCTATTTTGAGGAAAATGACTATTCATAAAGAAATAAAATAAAAGAAAATGGCTAAGAAAACAGTAGCATCCTTACAGAAAAAAGGAGCAAAAGCATTTACAAAAGCTATAAAAATGGTAAAGAATGAGAAAGGAACTTATTCATTTAAATCTGAAATATTACCCAAAGAAAAGGTAAACGACTACTTAGCTAAAAAATAATCATTTTTTAGTTTAAATTAAAAGCTTCTTTCTATTTTTGAAAGGAGCTTTTTTTATTTACTAAAACATACTAAATTATGGGAATATTTGATAAGATTAAGGAATTATTTAAAAAGAAAAAAG
>CAYZIA010000076.1:0-6983 GCA_964478325.1 uncultured Weeksellaceae bacterium | reverse complement strand
ACGTAGCTGCTAAATTAATTGAAGAGAACACATATTGCTTTTAGTATATTTGCCGAATGAATTTTACAACATTTAAGTTCGGAAAAAAACTACAAGAGGGGTTAGATATGATGGGATTTGAGAAGGCGACTCCTATACAAGAACAAGCAATACCCATAATACAAGCAGGTAAAGATTTAATTGCCTGTGCACAAACTGGAACTGGTAAAACAGCGGCATTTGTTTTGCCTATATTAGATAAGCTTACAAAGACTCATCAAAGCAATAAAGTAAACACTATAATTATTGCCCCAACCAGAGAGCTTGCTAAACAAATAGATATGCAAATTGAAGGATTCTCTTATTTTACTAATTCCTCTTCTTACCCGATTTATGGTGGAGGAACAGGAGTTGAGTTTGACAATCAAAAACAGGCTCTAAAAAAGGGAGCTGATATGATTATTTGTACTCCTGGTAGATTATTAGCTCATTTAGATTTTAATTATTTTGACACTTCAGGGGTAAAACATTTTATTTTGGATGAAGCAGACAGAATGCTTGACATGGGATTTTATGATGATATCATGAAAATTGCAAAATCTTTACCTGAGAAGAGACAAAACTTGTTGTTTTCGGCAACTATGCCTCCAAAGATTAGAACACTAGCTACAAAATTACTTGACAACCCTGAAAGTATTAGCTTAGCAATTTCAAAACCTGCTGAGGGAATTACTCAATCTGCTTATATGTGCAACGACAATCAGAAAGTGAGTTTGGTAAGAGAAATTTTAAGAGCAAAAGGGAAGGATCTAAGTCATGTACTAATTTTTGCATCTAGCATAAAAAGTGTTCGAGAAATAAAAAGAACACTTAACAGAGCTGGAATGAAAGCTTCTGAGATGCATTCTGGATTGGACCAGAATGAACGGGAGGAAACGATTCGTGATTTTAAAAGCAAGAAAATTAGAATCTTAGTTGCTACTGATATTTTATCAAGAGGAATTGACATCCAAGAGATTGAATTAGTTATTAATTATGAAGTCCCTCATGATGCAGAGGATTATGTTCATAGAATTGGTAGAACTGCTCGCGCTGAAAGAACTGGGGAGGCTATTACTTTTATCAATCTTAAACAAGTCCATAATTTTATGGATATTGAAAAGTTAATTGAGAAAGAAGTTCCTAAATTGGATTTACCAAAAGGATTTGAGAGAGGCCCTGAATATAAAATTCAATCCAAAAATAAAAAAAAGAAAAAGTGGAGGAATTTTAAGAAAAATAAGAGATGACGAGAAAAGATACTGTGTTCATCTCTCCAAAATGGGAGCATGATGAGGTTTCATCCTGGCATCAATTATAGGTATAGAACAAGAGAAATGTTTGTTATTCGTTTTAGCATTTAATCCATAAATATCGTTTGCAGGATTAGAACGAGTAAAAGTTACCCAAAGCCAATTAGAGAAATTCTCACAAACAAAAGAAGAATCATCTACTAATGTAATGAGTCCTATTCCGTCTAACCTCTGATTTTCTAAAGATAAAACAAGTTCATTAATTTCACCCTTCCCTTCAATAACTAAGTTTCCTTTACTTACTAATGTAGGATTTAAGAAATCATCTGGTAAATCTATTTCATTTATTTTTTTAGATAAAGTTTGTTTTATCTCTCCTGCAGCAGCTATTACTACTTTCGAGCCTTGATTTAATCCATTTCCACTATAGTCCAAAGTATCAATAGTAGTTTTTGTCTGAAAATGCAAATCTCTTTTCCAATCTACTCTTTCTAAAAAGTGTGTAAAATATTCCTTCTCATTATTTACATTCGGAGAATTCACCTCATCGCAGATAAATATATATTTCGCTAAAGACATATGTCCAGTCCCTAAAAAATGATTTGCAATTGTTAATAATTCTTGTGGTGCTTTAGTAGGATTATAAGGTGTGTATCTTTCACTTCCGACAGCTAATAAAAGTGGATGAACACCTGCTACATCTACAGCATTTACGGCTTTCAATCCTGGAATCTCTTTCTCAATTGCCTTCGCGCTAATCTCATGGATAAGCGCACCAAACTGAGAGTCCTCTTGTGGAGGGCGACCCACAACTGTAAAAGGCCAAATAGCATCTTCTTTAGCATACACTCTATGAATCTTCAAAACTGGAAAATCATGTTTCAAACTGTAGTAACCTAAATGATCTCCAAAAGGGCCTTCAGGCTTTTTTTCATCAGGATGTATCTCACCACAAATTACAAAATCAGCATCTGCAGAAATAGTGTATCCATCTTTTTTTGCATATCTGAATCTTCTTTTTCCCAATACCCCTGCAAAAGAAAGTTCCGACATTCCTTCAGGTAATGGCATTACCGCAGCAAACATATGAGCAGGAGGCCCCCCAACAAAAACGGAAACCTTTAAAGGGATTCCTTTTTCATTTGCTTTTTTCTGATGAATACCAATCCCCCTATGAATTTGATAATGCATACCAAGTTCTTTATTTATTATATAATCATTTCCTGAAAGTTGAATTCTATACATTCCCAGATTAGAATTCATTACACTAGGATTATCTGGATCTTCAGAATAAACCTGAGGTAAAGTAATAAAAGCTCCACCATCATCTTTCCAACATTTTATTTGAGGGATCTCATCAATCTTTATTTCTTTAAAGCCTTTAAACCTTACTTTCTTTGGAAGAGCATATATTCCGTTTAAGATAGTAGAAATTGCTTTAACAGGATTCTTAAATGCAGAAATAGGATTAGTTTTTATATTAATCAATTCTTTTACAATTTGTAAACTATCACGAAACATAAATTTGCTCCTCTCTAATGTTCCAAACAAATTAGAAACTGCTTTATATTTACTTCCTTTTATATTTTCAAAAAGAATTGCTTTCCCTCCATTAGCAAACTCATCTAAGTGCATAGTTGCCATATCTAAATCAGGATTCATCTCCTCATACACATTCCTAATCTCACCTTTCTTTTCTAAATCAGAGATGCATTTATGTAAAGATTTGTAAGTCATAGTCCAAAAATAAAAAAAGGGAGTCAATTGACTCCCTTTTTATTAGAATTAAATCTTCTTACCTATTTTTTATGGGAACATATTTTCTTTTATTTTCACCTATATAAACTTGTCTAGGTCTTCCAATTGGTTCATGATTCTCTCTCATTTCTTTCCATTGTGCAATCCACCCAGGAAGTCTTCCAAGAGCAAACATTACAGTAAACATATCTGTAGGAATCCCAAGTGCTCTATAAATAATTCCAGAGTAAAAATCAACATTAGGATATAGTCCTCTTGCTTTAAAATACTCATCTTTAAGGGCAACCTTTTCTAATCTCAATGCAATTTCTAAAATAGGATCTTCGACCCCTAATTGTTCTAAAACATCATCAGCTGCCTTTTTAATAATCTTTGCTCTTGGATCAAAATTCTTATAAACTCTATGTCCGAAACCCATCAAACGGAAAGAATCTGATTTGTCTTTTGCTTTTTCTACATATTTATTTATATCACCATCATCCTCTTTTATTTGTTCAAGCATCTCAATTACTGCTTGATTTGCTCCTCCATGTAATGGGCCCCAGAGTGCTGCAATTCCTGCAGAAATGGACGCGTACAAACTAGCATGAGAAGAACCAACAATTCTAACTGTTGATGCGGAACAATTCTGTTCATGATCAGCATGTAAAATTAAAAGTTTGTTTAGAGCTGAAGAAATTACAGGACTTACTTCAAAATCAATTGTTGGAAGAGAAAACATCATTCGTATAAAGTTCTCACAATAGTCCAAAGTATTATCTGGATAAATTACTGGCTGACGCATTCTGTTTTTAAAACTCCAAGCTGCTAAAGTTGGTAATTTTGCAATAGAACGAATTATTGTTCCATTTACTTCCTCTGCAGAACGATTTGGATCTAATGATTTTGGGTAAAATGCAGTAAGAGAAGAAACAAGGGAAGAAAGAACGCCCATTGGATGTGACTTAGATGGAAAACCATCTAAAATAGCTTTTACATCTTCATGTACTAAAGTATGTGATGATATATCATCTTTAAATTTTTCTAATTCCTCAGTAGTTGGCAAGTTTCCATATATCAGTAAGAATGCGACTTCCAAAAAAGTTGATTTTTCTGCTAATTCTTCAATGGCATAGCCTCTATAACGTAAGATTCCTTTTTCACCATCTAAAAAAGTAATAGCACTTTCTGTAGACCCCGTATTCTTAAATCCTTTATCTAAAGTAATTATTCCTGCTTCTTGGCGCAATTTACTAATATCAACTGCAACTTCATCTTCTGTACCTTTAACAATTGGAAGGTTATATTTCTTACCATTGTAATGTAACTCTATCTTTTTGGGCATATCTTGTATTGAATTTTAATTAGCCGAATATAAAACTTTTCCCCGGATAAACCGCATCATTTCCTAAAAATTCTGCAATTCTTAGAAGCTGATTGTATTTTGCCACCCTATCAGAACGAGATACTGAACCTGTTTTTATTTGCCCACAATTAAGCGCTACAGCCAAATCAGCAATAATGGTATCTTCTGTTTCTCCTGAACGATGACTCATTACAGAAGTATAATTATTTTTTTGTGCCATTTCTACAGCACTAATAGTTTCTGTAAGGGTTCCTATCTGATTTGCTTTTATTAAAATAGAATTAGCAATTCCATTCTCAATTCCTTTATTTAATCTTTCCACATTAGTTACAAATAAATCATCCCCAACCAATTGCACTTTATCGCCAATCTTATCTGTTAAATCTTTCCAAGCATCCCAATCATCCTCATCCAATCCATCTTCAATGGAAATAATTGGATATTTTTTCGTCCAATCAATCCAATAGTCCACCATCTCAGAAGAAGTTAATTTATCTCCATTAGATTGATGAAAATGATATACCTTCTCTTCAGAATTATAAAACTCTGATGCTGCTGAATCCATAGCAATATACATATCTTCTCCAGGACGATAACCAGAAATCTCAATAGCTCTCAATACCACTTCAATTGCCTCCTCATTAGATCCTAAATTAGGTGCAAAACCTCCTTCATCACCAACATTAGTAGAATAATTTTGATTTTTAAGTTCTGCTTTTAGATTATGAAAAACTTCAGTTCCCATCTTTAATCCTTCCGTGAAAGAAGATGCTCCAATTGGCATTACCATAAATTCCTGAAAGTCAATACTATTATCAGCATGGGAACCACCATTTAGGATATTCATCATAGGAATGGGTAGAGTATATGCATCATCTCCACCTATATAAGCAAATACACTTTTGTTCTGCTCTCTAGAAGCTGCTTTTGCACAAGCCATGGATACAGCTAAAATGGCATTTGCACCCAAAATAGCTTTGTTGGGGGTGCCATCTAACTCAATCATTTTTTTATCAATCAACGCTTGTTCACTTACCTCAGTACCAACAATTAAATTACGAATCTCCGTTTTAATATTATTTACAGCATACAAAACTCCTTTTCCTAAATATACACTCTTATCTCGATCTCTAAGCTCAACCGCCTCATACTTTCCAGTTGAAGCGCCAGAAGGAACAGCAGCCCTACCCATAATTCCATGTGCAGTTGTTACTTCTGCCTCAACTGTTGGATTACCTCTTGAATCTAGAATTTGTCTAGCATGAACCTCTTTTATCTTACTCATTATTATTTTTAATATTTTGTATAAACTGGTCAAATAAGTATCTAGAATCATGAGGACCTGGGGAAGATTCAGGATGATATTGAACAGAAAAACAATTCTTGTTTAAAAGTCTTATTCCTTCAATAGTATCATCATTAAGATTTATGTGAGTAATTTCAATATTAGGGTTGTTTTGTATATCTTCCTTTGAAATACCAAATCCATGATTTTGAGAAGTTACTTCTGCTTTCCCATTAGTTAAATTCTGCACAGGATGATTAATTCCTCTATGTCCATTATGCATTTTATATGTAGAGATTCCTTCAGAAAGTGCCAAAGCTTGATGTCCTAAACAAATACCAAATACAGTCCTTCCATCATTAGTAATTTGTTTGACTTCCTTAATAACATCAGGCATAGCAGAAGGGTCTCCCGGTCCATTAGACAAAAGGAACCCATCCGGATTCCATCTTCTCATTTCTTTATATGAAGTATGCATTGGGAAAACTTGTAAATAACAGTCTCTCTCCAAAAGACATCTTAAAATATTTTGTTTTACACCTAAATCTAAAACAGCAACTTTGTATCTTGCTCTCTCATTTCCTAAAAAATAGGGTTTCTCAGTAGAAACCTTTGAGGAAAGTTCCAATCCTTCCATAGAAGGCACTTTTTCTAATTTCTCTTGCAAGGTATTAATATCAGTGATTCCAGTAGAAATAATGGCATTCATTGCTCCTTTATCTCGAATATACCTTACAAGAGCCCTAGTATCTACATCAGAAACAACAATTTTCTTTTGGTTTTGAAAATACTCATATAAATCTCCATCTGCTGCTTCACGAGAGAAGCCTTTGTTAAGATTCTTGCAAATAAGCCCTGCAATTTTCATAGAATCAGATTCCACCTCGTCAGAATGTACACCATAATTTCCAATATGTGCATTAGTGGTAATCATTAATTGTCCGTAATAAGATGGATCCGTAAACACTTCCTGATAACCCGTCATACCAGTATTAAAGCAAATTTCTCCAGTTGCAACACCTTCAATTCCTGTAGATTTTCCATGAAAAATCATTCCATCTTCTAAAAGGACAATTGCATTGTTTTGTTTTTTATATTTCATTATTTAGTTAAAGATTCGGAGATAAAATTAAAAAAAAAGGACAAAGCACATAAAGCTTTATCCTTTTTCTTTTTTAGTAAAACAATAAATTTATTCATCTTTTTTTTGCTGATCTGAATTATCTTTTTCTTCTGCTTTTGGTTCCTCTGTTGTCTCTTCTGCTTTTGGTTCCTCTGCTATCTCTTCTGCTTTTGGTTCCTCTGCTGTCTCTTCTGCTTTTGG
>CAYZIA010000075.1:0-6995 GCA_964478325.1 uncultured Weeksellaceae bacterium | reverse complement strand
AAAGCAAACATTTTATAGGAAGTGGTTATCGATCCCTTTTACTATCGGATAATAGCAGTAATTATCCTTTTTTAAAGCTTTCAACTAGCTTTTGGAAAGTAAAATACACTAACCTTTATACTACTTTTTCAGATATTTGGGTGTTTCCAAATCAAAAGAAAAAATATGCTGCTTTCCATTATTTGGACATCAAACTTTTGGACAATTTATCTTTAGGAATTTTTGAAAGTATTATTTGGCAAGCAAAAGTTGAAGGATATAATAGGGGATATGAATTAGCTTATTTAAATCCAATCATTTTTTATCGTCCTGTTGAGTTTTCCATGGGATCTAAGAAAGGCAATGCTTTGATGGGAGTTAATATGAACTTTTCACTCCAACAATATAAAATATATGGTCAGATTCTTTTGGATGACTTGAATATTTCGCGCCAAAAGGATAGAGATGAAGATTATTCTGGTGGCTTCTTTCAAAATAAGTTTGCTTATCAAATTGGAATCAAAACCAATTGGTTATTTAATTTAAAAGATTTGTTTGCACTATTAGAATACAATCAAGTACAACCTTATACTTATGCTCATAAAATACCAATGCAAAATTATACACATCTTAATCAAGCATTAGCACACCCTCTTGGAGCAAATTTTAAGGAAGTGATTGGGATTTTAAACTATGATTATAAAAAATGGAATTTGGAAGTAAAATGGAATTATGCTATTTATGGGGAGGATAGTATAGGAACACATTTTGGAAAAAATATTTTCTTGTCAGATTTTGAAGCAGAAAAACAAGGGCAACAATATTCATATGGAAACTTTAATGGTCAAGGAATAAAAACAACACAAGATTACATTACTGCAACAATTAGTAGGAGAATAAGAGAGGAAAGCAATATTTATTTGTTTGGACAAATAATTGCAAGACAAATTTCATCAGAATTACAAGATATAAATCATTTATATTTCTTTGTAGGGATTAAAACTAATTTACACAATTCTTATTTCGATTTTTAAATAAAAAAAGTCCTAAATGGGGAGCTTTTTCTCTTTGAATTATTAGCTATCTATTCTACAATTATTTTTTTTGTAATTCTTCCTACTTTAGTTGAGATGTCTAGCAAATAAGTGCCCTTTGCTATATTATTTAAGTCTACTTTTGTTTTTTTAGTAAAAGTATTCTCTAATATCAAATCTCCATTAATATTATACATTTTGTAAGTTACTAAGCCAGTAAAATTAGCTTCAATGTTTAATTGATAGATAGTTGGAACAGGGAAGATAGTTATCGCGTCTTCAGGCAATTCAGTAACAGCAGAAGTTTGTGGAATAGTTAAAAAAGAAGCAGCTATAACATTTCCAGCAGAATCCACTTCTAAATCTGCAACTATAAATTTTACAGAAGCATCATTGGTCCACCACTGATAATGATTAACGATTTCTGTTTCTCCTGGGAGAAGTTGTTGAGGTACAGCATACCATCCTCCTCCGAGCCCTCCTGAATTAGAACAATAAGCGCTCCAAGAGGTTGCAGTTGTTTCTTCTGCATTTATCCTTAAAGAAGCATAAGTCCCTATTGGAATAGTTACATCCCCCCAAGCATCTACATTAAAACTATTGGTAAGTGTAATTTTAATATTTAGTGAATCAATTTTATCAAGTAATGGACTCAAACTGATAAATGGAGCTAAAGAATCTGGGATAAACATATTTTCCATGGATGAATCCATAATAGTATTTGGGCCATCCAAATAAGTAAGGCCGTAAGTAAGCGGAAGCGGGAGGAAAAGCATATTGACAGGCAAATTATCAACCCCTACTAATTCCACACCACTTGTACTTTTGTTAAGATAATAATATTCAAAATCATCTTTGAAGCAAAGGTTGGCATTAGGATACATATTTGCATAAGGAGTACCAGTTGGAGAGATAAATTCAGTTGTGTCCCAATCAGATGCTTGTAAAGAAGAAAAATCCCATGTTTGATTAGCGCCAGCATTTCCTACATTAATTACGGAAGGAATACCGGTTGTATCCCAACCTTGGTAAATAATGTCACCAACACCAATAAGGTCAGCATCCGTTACAGTAATTTGCGCAAATGTATTTGAACCTAAGAATATAATTGCGATTATACATAGTTTTATTTTTTTCATGTGCTTTTGTTTATTAATAGAAATTCAATTTTCTTCAAAATTAGTATAAATACTTAATGTATAAAGTTTTTATATTCCAAATCGTATTATTTTTAGATTAAGACAATAAAAAAGCCCCAGAAGGGGCTTTTTTATTTTATTTTAAGTTTTTAGAATTCTGTTTTTTCGCCATCTTTAAATGCTACTACAAAACAATTAGAATAACCTCTTTTACGCATTTTCTTCTGATAACTTATAGCCTCATTCATATTAAAAAACATCCCTGCTACATAAGAAGTTGTTTTGTCATCAATCGGAATGGAAATCAGATTTCCCTCCTCATAGATTTCAGCAGGAGTGTTGTATTCACCATAAGTACCTAAATTTACTCTAAACACATAAGGATCTGTTACGTTATATTTATTTTGATCCTGTTTGCTGAAAGAACGAATCAAATCGTTTCTGCTTTTGTCATATGATTTTTGAACAGACAATGCTTTTTTACCTTCTTCCATTTCATTATAAACGTAAATCATATTTTGATAAGGAGTTAGATAAAGTCGATCTTGTTTTGTAGCTAATTTAAATAAAGAAAGCGCTTTTTCTTTATCACCAAAAGCATAATAGGCGACCGCTAGATTATAAGTCCAATCTCTTGTCTTATAGATGCTTTTTGTCAAATATTTCAAATATCTTTTTGCTTGCCCTAAACCTCTTTTGTCTCCTTTACTAAGGTATGCAATGGCCAAATTCCCTCTAACAAAGTTCAGACCATCTTCTGTTATTCCTCCTCTTTTAAGTCGTTTCTCTGATTCCTTCAAATCATCAATTGCTTTAGAGTATTGTTTATTTCTTAAAGCTTTAATTCCAGAATTATACGCTCCAACACCTTGTTGTACTTGATCCATACTTCTTTCATCAATCTTATCAATTTTATTAAATTGAAGATGATCATCTTTTCTTACAATTCTGATATTATTTATATCTGGTTTTTCTCCAGAAGAAGCAGTAATTACTACTTTCCCTTTTTTCTTTTTTACACCTCTTTTTTCTGCTTTACTTTTTTGAGATTCTTTTAGCTTTTTTGCCTGAGCAGATTGCATTTGTTCATGTACCTTATTTGCACTTTTTGTATTTCCTGATTCATTATAAATGGCTTTCAAAGTTTCATATGCTTGATAATTGAACTCATCCATTTTGATACACGAAGCAAGCATAGAAGCGGCTTCATCCTGGTTGTTCAGATTATAATGAATAATAGCAATATTATAAACCCAATGTTTTTCCTTAAAGATAGTTTTGGTAAGCAAATTTACAAGGCGTTTAGCCACTACTTTGTCTTTTGTTTTCCCCGTACTTACATAACACAAAGCCATATTAGTATGAATATAATTATAAGCATCGGGGCCTAATTTTGCTCTTTTATATCGTTTCATTGCGTTTTTAAACTCAGCAATGGCCGACATATAATCTTTATTGGTCATTTTTTTAATGGCCGCTTTATAATGGTCGTTGCCAATTTTAGATTGGTCAATTGCTCTTTTGTTTAAATCTTTTACTTTTTCATATTGCATTACCTTATCCACATCAGAAATTACTTCCCAATGGAAAGGAGTGTATTGCTCAGAAATAGTACTATCTACAGTTGCAGCTTTTAGCATTTTCTGGTTTGGAAATACAGAAATCACCAAACTAAATACTAAACTTAAACATATTTTTTTGTACATATCTTTTCTTTTTTCGGCTTGCAATTTACGGAATTTTTATCAAACTTGTGCTTATTGTAAAATTACGCTATGATTTATTATTTTTTCTTCACCAATTAATTGTAACACATATATTCCTTTTGGAAGCTGATTTAAGCTAAGTTGAAAATTACTTTCATTTGATTTTATATTATTTTTTTGCAATACAATATTCCCACTCATATCTAAAATAACAATATAATTGATATTAAATCCTTGATAATGAACATTTAATATATCTTTAGTTGGATTTGGATAGATTTGTAAATGAGTAGTTATTTCAGAAATACCATTTGTAATAAATATTATAGGGAATGAAGTAGCAGAACATCCTTCAGCATCTGTTACCATTACAGAATATTCTCCAGTTATTGTTGGTGTGAATTGTTGAGAAGTAGCACCACTAATAGGGTTCAGATTATCATCTAGCCATTGGTAAGAAGAAAAACCAGGTCCTGCATCCAATACATTTCCATTCTGAGAAATATTTACAATAAGTGGAGCAGGTTCATTTATCGTAACAGAACTTGTTGCAATACATCCGTTAGAATCTGTTACACTTACATTGATCAATCCATCACACAATGCCATCTGATTCAATCCACCCCAGTTTTCAATATAGAAAGGAGTTCCTCCAGAAATATTTAAAATCGCTGTTCCATCACAATAACCATAACAAGTTGCATCAGTTGCAGTAATTGTAAAAGTTAATTCGAATGGCTGACTAATTGTAACTTGCTTTGAAGAAATACAATTGTTACTATCCATCATCACCATAGAATAAGTTCCAGATCCCAAATTAAAGAAGGTGTTGGTAGTTTGAAAAGTTATGCCATTATCATTTGAATAAGTAAAAGGAGATTGCCCTCCTGATAGAATATTCAGGGTAATGGAACCATTATTTAATCCAAAGCAAGTTGCATCTATTGAACTACTACTAATTTGCATAGAATCAGCTTGCAAAATTGTAAGGGAATCACTTATAAAACAATTGTTTGAATCGGTAACTAAAACGATATGATTTCCTGCAGACAAAAAGGCGGTTTGATTGCTATCACCTGAACTCCACAAATAAGAATAGGATGGTGTTCCTCCACTTGGATAAACAGTGCCTAATCCTACTCCGCCATAACATAATGCACTATCAGTAGTTACGCTAATACTTAAAGGATTTGGCTCAGAAATATTTACTGTATCAAAATCCATACAACCATTTGCATCTATAACAACTACATTGTGAATCCCTGCACATAAACTATCGGCAAAAAGTGTATGATCATTATTAGACCAGTTATAAGAATAGTTGGGTGTCCCTCCGGAAACATTGGCACTACTACTACCATTACAATCTCCATTACAGCTCACATTAGTTGAGGTCATTGTAATTTGTAATGCAGTTGGCTCAGTTAAAGTAGAGTTTAATGTTGTAACACAATTATTGGAATCCGTTACTATTAAACTATAAGTACCAGCTGAAAGAGAATCCTCCATACTAGTAGTTCCTCCACTTGACCAAATATAATTATAAGGAAGAATACCACCCAAAATAGTCGCCATTACACTTCCATCCGAGCTTCCATAACAACTTACATTTTCTCCATTATAATTCGAAGTAACCATTATAGAACCGCTCAATAGATTTGGTTGCATTATTTCAACTGAATCAATAGCTACACAAGCATTAGAATCAGTTGTTGTAATAATATAATTACCAGCAGACAATGTATTCGGATTGTTTATGCTACCCCAATTAATATTGTAGTTTGGTACGCCTCCACTTACATTTACACTTATACTTCCATCAGAAGATCCGTTACAAAGCGCATTAGTACTGACTATAGTATTAAGAAGTAGAGGTGGCTCATTCAAAGTAATAAAAATAGTATAGTTACAACTATTTGAATCTGTAACAATAAGAGTGTAATTACCTGCTACTAAATTGTTAGCAATTGGAGTAGTTTGTCCATCAGACCAAAGATAAGAATAACCAGGGCTTCCTCCACTAACAATAGCCGTAACACTATCGGTCCCTCCATTACAACTGATTTGATAATTATTATAATTGGAAGTTGTAGCACTTGCTAAAAGATTATAAGATGTTTGAGTAATAGTTATGGTATCAAATATGCTGCAATTATTAGAATCTGCAACTATAAGCGTGTATTGTCCAGCACCTAGGTTACTTATATCTTCAGTTGTATCTCCATTACTCCAATCAAAAGTGTAGGGCTGTGTCCCTCCAGAAAATGTAGCATCAATACTCCCATCGTATAATCCACAAGCTGACACATTGTTTTGCAAAAAAGAAGAGTTTAATACAGCAGGTTGTGTTATAAACATTGTATCAGTAATACTACAATTATTGGAATCCGTTACTATTAAAATATAAGTGCCAGCTGAAAGAGAATCCTCCATACTAGTAGTCCCTCCGCTTGACCAAATATAATTATAAGGAAGAATACCGCCCACAATAGTTGCCATTACACTTCCATCCGAACTTCCGTAACAACTTACTCCTTCAATTAAATAAGAAACAGAAAGTAGAGTTGGCTCTGAAATAGAAATGCTATCTATTAAATTACAATTATTAGAATCTGTAATACTGAAAGTATGTGTCCCAGCAGTTAGTGCATTGGGCATTACTGTTCCCCAATCTACAGTTAATGTTCCAGTACCACCACTCAAAATAAGTGTGGCAGTTCCATCATTTCCTCCATTACAACTTACATTGGTAGTTGTTGCAGATACAATAATTGCAGCTGGCTGAGTAATTGTAACACTATCTGTATAAGTACAACTATTTGAGTCAGTAACAGTAAAAGAATAAGACCCAATCGATAAAGCATTTGGATTTGCTGTTCCCCAGTCGGCAGTTAAAGTTCCTGTTCCTCCACTCAAAGTTAAAGTTACTGTTCCATCACTTCCCCCATTACAGCTTACATTCGTAATATTAGGAATTGCAGAAATAGCAGTCGGTTCTGTTATAGTAATACTATCTGTATAAGTACAACTATTTGAGTCAGTAATAGTAAAAGAATAAGACCCAATCGATAAAGCATTTGGATTTGCTGTTCCCCAGTCGGCAGTTAAAGTTCCTGTTCCTCCACTCAAAGTTAAAG
>CAYZIA010000074.1:0-7141 GCA_964478325.1 uncultured Weeksellaceae bacterium | reverse complement strand
AAAATTGGGGTGTTTGGGATAGGAATTGAACTTAATGGACTGGTTCCTAAATCATTATATGGCAATACAATTTATCAAGATCCAATTAAGAAAAGCAACTATTATGCTAATTATTTAAGAAACGAGCTTGGTTGTGATTTAATTATTTGTCTTTCACATTTAGGTTTTAAATATAAAGAAAGAAAAATAGATGATATTACCCTAGCAGAGAGCACAAATAATATTGATCTAATTATTGGAGGACATACCCATACTTTTTTGAATCAGCCAATATCAAAAATTAATAAACAAAAAAAAGAAGTATTAATTACACAAGTTGGTTGGGCGGGAATCAAAATCGGCAAAATTGACTATTTTTTTAGTCATAAAAAGACTATAAATAACTTTGTTGGAGGCTCATTTAGTATTAAAAATAGAATAAAATAATTTTTTTTTTTACAACTCTAAACTGATAATTTTTGAGATATAAAAAAAAATAAAAGTCAATTGCAAAAAAACTTTTTTAATAAAAAAAATGTTTTAATATTTGCTTGCATAATTTGCCATGAGGCTTATTTTACGACTTAACAAAAAACTCAAAACAAAAAAACCTAAAACCACTATAAAAATGACAAAAAGGTCTTGTGAGGAAATTTGGGAAAAATGCTTGACAGTAATACAAGACAATGTTAGTTATCAAAATTTTAAGATGTGGTTTAAACCTATTGTTCCTATTGCAGTAAAAGGGAATATCCTTACTATTCAAGTTCCAAGCAAGTTTTTTTATGAATGGTTAGAGCAACATTATATTACCCTAATTAAAAAAACAATTAAAAAGGAATTAGGAAAGGAAGGAAAGTTAGAGTATCATATAATTATTGATAATTCAACTGGAACAAAACCCTATATCACAAAAGTGCCCTCAAGTAATAGTAAGCCACTTACAAACAATCCTGTGAATATGCCTATTAATCTGAATGAAACCTCTATTCGGAATCCCTTTATAATTCCAGGTTTACAAAAAATTGAAATTGATCCACAACTCAATCCATATTATACACTTGATTCTTTTGTTGAAGGAGAATGTAATCGTTTAGCTCGTTCTGCGGCTTATGCTGTGTCGCAAAAACCATCTGGAACTTCTTTTAACCCTTTGCTTATTTATGGACAAGGAGGATTAGGAAAAACACATTTAGCTAATGCTAGTGGTATTGAGATAAAAAAGCGATTTCCTCAAAAAACAGTTCTTTATGTTTCTGCTGATAAGTTCCAGACTCAGTTTGTAGATGCTATAATGGATAATAAAAAGAATGATTTTGTACATTTCTATCAATCTATAGATATTCTTATTATTGATGATGTTCAGTTTTTGTGTGGAAAAGAAAAAACACAAGATGTGTTTTTTCACATCTTCAATCATTTGCATCAAAATGGAAAACAATTAATCTTAACTTCTGATAAACCACCAGTAGATATGGTAGATATGGAACAAAGACTTCTTTCTCGATTTAAATGGGGTCTTTCGGCTGATTTACAAGCACCAGATCTAGAAACTCGTTTAGCAATTTTGAAAAAGAAGATTCATAATGATGGAATAGAAATGCCTTATGAAGTAATAGAGTATATTGCTTATTCTATTACAACAAATGTTCGAGAATTAGAGGGCGCTCTTATTTCTCTTTTAGCTCAATCCTCTCTTAACAAAAAAGAGATTACAATTAATCTGGCGAAAAACATGCTTGATAAATTTGTAAGAAATACGGTTAGAGAGGTTTCTATTGACTATATTCAAAAAGTGGTTTGTGATTATTTTGATATCCCAATTGATATTATGAAATCAAAAACTAGAAAAAGAGAGATTGTCCAATGTCGACAATTAGCGATGTATTTTTCCAAACAAATGACTAAAAATTCTTTAGCTATGATTGGGAAACATTGTGGAAATAAAGATCATGCTACTGTTCTTCACGCTTGTAAAACAGTTAATAATTTGGCTGATACCGACAAGCAATTCAAGGGTTATATTTCTGATATTGAAAAGAAACTTTCTTTAGCTTAATACTTTGTAATGGGCAAGATTCTGATGGTTTGCTTAGGAAATATTTGTCGCTCACCTTTGGCGGAAGGAATCTTAAGATCAAAAATAACTCATTTAGATATCCTAGTTGATTCGGCTGGAACTGCTGCTTATCATATTGGCGAAAGACCAGATGTTCGATCTATTGAGATTGCAAATAAATATGGTATTGATTTAACGAGTCAAAGAGCTAGACAATTTTCTGTTAACGATTTTGATGAATTTGATATAATCTACGCTATGGACACAAGCAATTATTCTAATATTATTTCTTTGGCAAGAAATGAAAAAGATAGGGATAAAGTAGATCTAATCTTAAATGAAATCAATCCAAGATCATTCCAATCTGTTCCAGACCCTTATTATGGAGGTGATAATGGTTTCCAAAATGTGTATGAGATGTTAGATGAGGCATGTGATATAATTGTACAAAATCTTGAAAAAAGCTAAATTATATTTAATTCCCTCTTTGCTTGGAGATAGTGACACAAGAACTTCATTGCCAGATATTATTAGAAATCATATTCAAGAGATTAATATTTTTATTGTAGAGAATGTACGTTCGGCTAGGAGATTTATCAAAAAAGTGTATGCAGAAAAAGATATTGATAATACTATCTTTTATGCTTATGGAAAAAACGATAAATTAAATCTAGAAGAAGATTTTCTTCCTCATATCTTAAATGGGGAGAATGTTGGAATTATCTCAGAGGCTGGACTTCCTTGTATTGCAGATCCTGGCTCAAAGATTGTAGAATATGCACATAATTTACAGGTTGAAGTCGTACCTTTAGTTGGTCCTTCTTCTATTTTTTTGGCATTAATGGCTTCAGGATTTAATGGACAAAATTTTATTTTTCATGGCTATTTGCCTATTGCAAAAAAAGAAAGAGAAAGAAAAATAAAGCAAATGGAAAATGATTCAAAGCGACTAAATCAGACTCAAATTTTTATGGAAACACCTTATAGAAATCAAGCCCTCTTTGAGTCCATTATCAAGAATAGCAGTAATAAAACTTACCTTTGTATTGCCACAAACCTTACATTAAGCAATGAACTTATTCAAACTAAAAGTATAGAAGAGTGGAAATACTCAAAGATTGAGATTCATAAACAGCCAAGTATTTTTCTACTTCTTGTAAAATAAAAAAAGCCACTCTAAAGTGACTTTTTCTAAAGATATTATCTTAAACCTATTTTATTTCTAATAATTCTACCTCAAAAATTAATGTAGCATTTGGAGTAATCCCAGCCTGTGGAACTCCTCTTTCTCCATAAGCTAAATTAGAAGGGATGATGAAAGTCCATTTATCTCCAACTACCATTAATTGCACTCCTTCTGTCCAGCCAGGGATTACCCTGTTTAAAGGAAAGGTAGTTGGCTCTCCCCTATCGACAGAACTATCAAAAGTAGTACCATCTAGCAATTTTCCTATGTAATGAACTGTTACTGTACTCTCTGCTGTCGGATGAGTTGTTCCACTTCCTTTATTAATTACTTTATAAGCTAATCCGCTTTCTGTTACAGTAGCTCCACTAGTTAGTGCTTTCATTTTTTGAACTTGTTCTGCTTTCTTGTCTAATTCTTCTTTTTCAATCTTTTTTAGAGTAGTATTAAAAATGTTTGTAGCATCAAATTTTTTTGCATCACTTCCTTTTCGGATAATAGTAACTGACTGCATTACATCATCTTGCGTAATGGAATTTACCACATCCATTCCTTTAGTTACATGACCAAAAACAGAATGTTTACCATCAAGCCAAGGTGTTTCTTTGTGTGTAATAAAAAACTGACTACCATTTGTTGCAGGACCTGAGTTTGCCATAGATAAAATTCCTGGGCCAGAATGTTTTAAATCTGCATGAAACTCATCAGGAAATTTATAGCCGGGACCACCCATTCCATTTCCATCTGGGCAACCTCCTTGAATCATAAAATCAGCAATGACTCTATGAAATTTCAATCCGTCATAATAAGGTGTTCCTTTTTCTTTTGCTTTGTTTTCAATTTTTCCTTCTACTAAGCCAACAAAATTGGCTACAGTTAGTGGTGCTTTTTCAAATTCTAATTGTATTAGAATTTCTCCTTTTGTTGTTTTGATTTTTGCATACATACCATTAGTTGTTTGTGATTTAATTGTTAGTGTTAGCCCTGCTAAGATTACAAGTGTTAAAAGTATTTTCTTCATTTTTTAAAGTTTTGTTTTGATTAATTGAGCATTATATTGATTAAAGATTTCTTTTAAAGTTTCTATTGTTTCATTTACTGAAATATCAGATATTCCTCCTGCTGCATTTTTATGTCCCCCACCATTAAAATATTTCTTTGCTATTTCATTCACTTTAAAATCACCTTTAGAACGTAACGATAGCTTTACTTTTCCTTCTTTTTCTGCAATGAAAACAGCAAAAACAATATCTTCTATCGATAAAGCGTAATTTACAATTCCTTCTGTATCTCCTTTTTTGAAGTTAAAGCGTCCTAATTCTTCTGCAGTTAACGAAATGATTGCTGATTTATTCTCTTTAAAGATCATTAATTTCTTATTCAAACAATAACCCAATAATTTTACTCTATTTTCTGAAAAGTTATCATAAACTAAATCATGTATTTTAGTATTATTCGCTCCTTTTTCTATAAGATTAGCAATAATATTATGTGTTTTTTCAGTAGTGGAAGAAAATTTGAAAGATCCTGTATCGGTCATGATTCCAGTATAAAGGCATTCGGCAATATCTTTATTGATTAAATGCTTCCAATCTAAAGCATCTATTATTTCAAAAATAATTTGTGCAGTAGCAGGGGAAGTAACATCAGAAAACAAAATATCAGATATATTTTTGTCTGGCTCTTGATGGTGATCAATCATTACTTTTTTTGCAATTGTAGTTTGAACTATGTTTGCATAAGTATCTAATCTAGCAATCTCTCCAAAATCAAGTAAGAAGATTAAATCAGCGTTTTCTGTAATCTCAGTTGCTTTTTTTTCTTCTTCTGTAAAAACAATAACATTCTCATTTCCAGGAAGCCAATGCAAAAAACTTGCATAATCATTAGGTGTAATTATATTTACATTATATCCTTGTAGAATAAGAATATTATATAGACCTAAAGCAGAACCCATAGCATCTCCATCTGGACCTCTATGAACTGTAATTACAATATCTTTCTTTTCTAAAAGAAGTTGTTTTAATTCGTTTATTTTTTTTTGCATAGGCGAGCAAAAATAAGAATAAAAAATATCCTACGAATGTTAATTTTCATAGTTTTGCAACCGTTTAATAATTTTTTAAAAGATAGAAATGGGAAACAGGACATTCACAATGATAAAGCCAGAAGCAGTTCAGGCAGGAAATACGGGAGCAATTTTAAAAATAATAGAAGAAAATGGTTTTAGAATTATTGCTTTGAAAAAAGTACGATTAAATATAGAAAGAGCGGGAATATTTTATGAAGTACATAAAGAAAGAGCATTTTATGATGAATTGGTAGAGTATATGAGTTCCGGACCAATTGTAGCAGCAATATTAGAAAAGGAAAATGCAGTTGCTCATTTTAGGAATCTAATTGGCTCAACCGATCCAACAGAAGCTGATGACGGTACTATAAGAAAGCTATTTGCTGAAAGCAAATCTAAAAATGCAATACATGGTTCTGATTCAGATGAGAATGCACAAATTGAATCTAATTTTCATTTTAGTTCAAACGAATTATTTTAGTATAATTTCTTGTAGTATATTATTACCAACCTGCTTGTTTATCTTTTTTATTATTTCACTTTTTTGATAAGAGAGTTCATTACGTACAGCTGCAGATCTTACCTTTATAATTAGCGTTCCATTTTTAACAGATAAATCATTTATGTATTTCATTAGGTTTTTCCCTAGCAATTCTTCACTTAATTCTAGTGCATCTAACTCTTTTAATCGACCTTCTAGTTTCTGATTCTTTAGTAATCTTTTGATAACTATTCCTATAGATTGTTGGTTTGATTTTCTCATTTTATAAACTTCCCATTTTTAATCTCAAACAGATTATATTCCATCTTTAATGTATTTAAAATTTCTTCTGTCCTTTGTTTGTGTGTGTCAGTAATGAATACTTGTCCAAACAAACCATTATTAGCAAAAGCAATAATTCTTTGCACTCTTTTATCATCCAATTTATCAAAAATATCATCTAAAAGTAAAATAGGTTTAAAATTTATTTGCTTTTGCATAAAATCAAATTGTGCTAATTTCATCGCTATCAGAAAGGACTTCTGCTGTCCTTGAGAGCCAGTTTTTTTAATTGGATACTCATCCATCTCAAAAATAATTTCATCTTTGTGAATGCCTACATTTGTGTATTGACTTACTCTATCTTTCTCTAAAGATTCATGTAATAAATCTGAAAAATCTTTTTGACTTAGTTGTGATTGATATTTAATATTTACTTTCTCATTATTGCTTGCAATATTTCTATAATATTTCTTAAATATATCTATTAATCGTTCAAGGAAATATGTTCTTTCTTTAAAGATAGCTGTTCCAAATTTAATGAGTTGATTATCAAATATTTCTAAAGAAAGTTTATCAAAATATTGTTTTTCTGTAAAGCTTTTTAAAAGTACATTTCTTTGTTTTAGTGCTTTGTTGTAACTGATAAGATTTTTAAGATATTGCGTGTTATATTGTGCAATACTACTATCAATATATCTCCTTCTAATTTCTGATCCATCTAAAATTATATTACTGTCAGTTGGTGAAATAATTACTATTGGAAAATTTCCAATGTGGTCTGAGAATCGTTTGTATTTTTTACCATTACATTTTAGGATCTTTTGTTCTCCTTTTTGCAAACTACATTGAATATCAGATTGCTCTTTTTCTTTAATAAAAAGACCTTTTAGAATAAAAAAATCTTCTTCAAATTTGATGTTTTGTACATCTACCTTGTTAAAATAACTTTTACTAAGGGATAAATAATGAATAGCATCTAGAATATTAGTTTTTCCAGAGCCATTATTTCCCACAAAACAATTTATATTTTTTCTAAATTGAAAATTACTTTCGTATTGTGTCGTGTCAATGTGTCGTGATAAA
>CAYZIA010000073.1:0-7347 GCA_964478325.1 uncultured Weeksellaceae bacterium | reverse complement strand
TATACTGATTACTCCTCTTATGTAAAAAATAAGTTTGGCTCACGTGTTGAGAAAGTATCTGTAAATGCAGGATTTACTTGCCCAAATATTGATGGAAATAAAGGATATGGTGGTTGCACTTATTGTAACAACAATACTTTTAATCCAGAATATTGCAAACCAATAAAGCCAGTATCTAAGCAAATTAGAGAAGGAATTGCATTTTTCTCAAAGATATATAAAGTGCAAAAATATTTGGCCTATTTTCAAGCTTTTACCAATACTTACGCACCATTAACGGAGCTAAAAAGGAAATATGAACAGGCGCTACAACATCAAGATGTAATCGGGCTAGTAATTGCTACTCGACCAGATTGTATCACTACTGAAATATTGGATTATTTAGAGCAGTTAGTAAAAGATGGTAATTTTATCAAATTAGAATTTGGCTTAGAATCGACAAATAACAAAACACTTAAGCTTATAAATAGATGTCAAACTCATGAGGATGCCATAAAAGCATTTGATATGGCAAAAAATAGAAATATTCTATTAGGGGCACATATTATCTTGGGACTTCCTAAAGAAAGTAAAGAAGAGATGCTAAACAATGTCTTAGCAATTAATAATCTCCCTGTCGATACGCTAAAGATTCATCACTTACAAGTTGTAAAACATACTATGATGGCTTTTCAATACAAACAAAATGCTTCACAATTTAGTTTTTTCACTTTAGATGAGTATATAAATCTGGTAATTGATTTTTTAGAAATATTAAACCCCAAAATAATAGTAGAAAGATTCTTTAGTGAGTCACCTGAACACTTACTTATTGCCCCAAAATACAAACTTAAAAACTTTGAGTTAGTGCACAAAATAGAAAAGCGTTTGCAAGAAAGAGATTCTTGGCAAGGCAAATTTTTTAATTCTTAAAGTCTCTAATTAGCTTTTCTACTCCCATCCAGATCAGAATAACTGGCCAATAAATCCTAATAAGTTCAGAAACAGAAATATCGATCACTTCTAGATTATCCAAAAGAAAAACAACCCCTATTGTAATTAGAAATATAGAAACACCTATGCTTTTTCTCATAATTTAAATTTTTGTAAAACTAATAATTAAATGCCAATTTGATTTATTTTTTATTATCCCATCTGTCTAGAAAATAAATTACGGTCATCATAAGGAAGATAGCCATAATTCCCATTAAAATCTTAAGCAATAACATTCTTTACTTTATCTTGTACCTTATTCCTACATAAATATTTCTTCCCATTACCGGACCCCAAATTAAAGAAGCATCAAAATCATCTCCTAAAGGATTTTCAACATCTATAATAGGGTTTGGTTGTGTATAATTGGCAAGATTTTCACCTCCTATATACACATCAAGATTGTCCCACTTTCTCGTGATTTGCGAATTAAACAAGTAAAATGGAGGAGAAAAATTATCAGCAACAGTATTAATCTCTGGTATACGACTTCTTCCAATATAGTTAGCTGTAATATCAAAATGCCATTTATCAGATATAGTTTTGTACGAGAAATTTATTATAGCTCGTTCTTCTGGCTGTAATGGCAGTTGTTTTTCTACTCTATTAAAAGTAGAAATGGACTTATTTTTCTTATAGCCTAAACGCATCTGAAGATTCTTAGTAATGTTATAATCTAAACCTATCTGAATAATATTTGCAAAAGATTTACCATTCAAATTAGTAAATGATAGTTCGTCTTGATCCTCAATATTGATCACAATCTGATCTTCAAATATAGTTTTATAAATATCAAGATTAAGAGTTCCTTCCTTATTAAGAAGATAAAAACAATGAGAAAGATTTATCCCATAATTCCATCCAACCTCTGGTCTAAGATCATCTCCAATAATTATACTTCTTGAAGATGCTAAAAAACTCATATTTTCTGAAAAAACATTACTTATACGAAATGCTCTTCCGCTAGAAAAACGAATGGCTGTCCTTTCTCCAGGATTATATTTCATATTTATTCTAGGAAGATAATAAATCTTGTTTTGAATATTGTAATAGTCAGCTCTTAAACCACTTACAACATTAAATTTTTGATTATTAAACTGATATTCTGAAAATATTCCTGTAACTAAATCTACACGTTTTTTAAGATGATATGGTTTCTCGATATTACCATCAAAACTTTCTGTAAATCTATCAGCAAAATAACTAGCACCATATTTTAAGACATGCTTATCCTTAAATTGATTTTGTTCAATAATATTAATCGAAAAACTCTCTTGTATACCAGTATATATATTATTTCCAAATTTTGCTTCTTGATTATGTAATGTGAAACTTGTTTGACTACCAATACTTTTTTGATCACTCTGAATCTTTCCAAACTTGGTGTATAGCTGTATTATTTGATTGTCAATATTAACAGTATATGGGGTTATTATGTTTTCATCAGTTGTAATTTGCCCAGCTATTCTTTCTTCTAAAATAGCTCTAAGATTAATTTGGAACCTGTATTTCTCTGAACCATAGTATTTCCATCTATTTAATAAAGCAAACTGCTTGATTCTTGGCATATCAAGAAATTTATCACCTGTTTTATTTGAATGATCTGAATGGTCATGATAAGATCCATGATAATCTATTTCTCTATCAAAATATGAAATATGTGTAAATAGGTTACTTCTCCAATTACCATTTTTCTTAGTTAATATTAAATTATTTTCAAGTTTACCTTCAGAATTAGCATATATATTAAGATTTAATTTATCTGATCCTTCAGGTTTAAAATACTCTAAGTTAATTTGACCAGTAAAAGATTCAAAACCATTTACTACAGATCCAGATCCTGGAATAATTTGAATAGATTCTATCCAACTTCCAGGAGTATAACTTAAACCATAAGATCTTTGCATACCTCTAATTAGAGGTATAAGCTCACTAGTTATTTGAATGTATTTCCCGTCTAGGCCAAGCATCTGAATCTTTTTAATTCCAGAAACACCATCTGAATAACTAACATCAACAGTATTATTTGTTTCAAAACACTCTGAAAGATTGCAACATGCTGCTTTTTGAATCTCTCCAGTTGAAATTATCTGTGTATTTATAGGATTTATTGTAGAAATCTTTGTTGTGCTTACATTACCTTTTACCTTTACTTCTTTAAGCTCAATAGAAGGCTTCATATAAAACACATACTCATTATCGATTATTTCTTTACCATCTAAAGTATATCCTACAAAACTAACACTTAGTGTAGCTGGAAAAGAAGGAGCTTCTTGTATGGAATACCTACCGCTTAAATCTGTAGCAGTTCCAATGGTTGTCCCCTCCCAATATACATTGGCTCCAATGATTGGGATGATTTCCCCATTATTGGATATCTCTAATACTTTGCCTTTTATTTGCTCTTGTGCTTTTAAATTTATAGTCGCAAAAAGCATAATTGCGAAAACAATTAAAATTCTCATTTTTATTTATTTAAATTAATACTCAGGTGAGCCAAACTGAGTGAATCCTATAATAAGAAGGATTGTATTTGAGAAAGAATAGGTTGTTTAGGTTTAGGTGGTGGTATCCCACTTTGATAATTATTAACTAGTTGATTGGTTTGAGCAATACAGCTAGAATAAAATAGTGATAAATCTATTAAAATTTCAGTAAAAGAAAATATCTGCTTACTTACTAATGTTTCAAAATTGAAATGAATATTTTCTGTTTCGCTTGCACACGTTTCATCTTTGGTTTCTGGGCAACAAGACTTTTCTATCTCTCTCATGCAACAAGAAATTTCTTCTTGCTCATCCATACACATCACCTTTGTATCAATACTGCAGGAAGGTACCGTTGTTCCTAAGTACAATTGACCATCTACAGCACATTTCATTTTTGAAATATGTATTCCAATAGACAAACATAGTACAATAGTCGCCATCAGCAAAAAGGAAATATTTCTAAAAATATTTTTCATTTCGTCTACAAAGATACAATATTATATTGATTCAAATTATTTGATTCTCAGAAGCTTAGTAAGTATTAAATTCTTATTGCTTTGTTTTTTTCGCAAGAACTTCCTCCCAACCACCTCCATTATACACTTTTGTACACCCTTGGGCTTGTAAATAAGCAGTAGCTTTTCCACTTCTTCCTCCTGAAAGGCAACATAATACTAAGGGTTGTATTCTTTTTAATTCCTCCACTCTATTTACTATTTCATCTAATGGAATATTGATAGATCCCTTTAGATTTGCTTGTAAAAACTCTTCTGTTGTTCTAACATCCACAATGGTAGTTTTACTATCGTTTATTAATTCTACTAAATTCATTTATTCTTTTATTAATCTGTTATTTTTTGCTTTCCATCCTTTGATGCCTCCAATTAGATTATACACTTCTTTAAATCCTAAATCAGACATAATTCTCATTGACTTACCACTTCTATTTCCTGAACGGCAATACACTAAAACTGGCCTTTCTAAACCTATATTACTTATTTCATCGGAGAATGTAGTACTAAAATAATCAATATTTAATGCATTTTCAATATGTCCGTCATCAAACTCTTTTTCTGTTCTTACATCTACAAGTATATAGTTCTGAGAAGCCATTTTCTTCCTAAATTCATCAATGTCTATATCATTTGTAATTTGTCCAATAGCACATGAAGAGATTAATATAGATACTAATAATACTGCAAATAATTTATTCATTTTTCTTAGTTATTATTTATTTTCTATTCCACAATTATTCCTTTTATAAGAAGATACGGAATGATAATATACAAAATCGTATCTCTTATCAAGTAAAACATAAAAAAGTAAAACAATACTTTCCATCCTCCTTCTTTCAAAACACCTTTCAACCCATCTTTTTTAAATATACTAGTATAGTGCCTTATAATAAATCTAATCTTGAAAAAAAATTGTTTTGACATTTTGTATAGTTCTTTTTAAAAGATGTTAAAAAGACAGGATAGTTTTCTTAATTATTAAAATACACTCCAAAAGCTGCTCTTCAGTTATTATAAGAGGAGGTGCAAAACGGATAATATCACCATGAGTCGGTTTTGCAAGTAATCCATTATCTTTTAACTTTAAACACACATCCCATGCATCTTTTCCATTCTTTGGTTTTATTACAATTGCATTTAAAAGGCCTTTTCCTCTTACTAAAGTAATCATATCAGTGTCAATTTTCTCTAACCCTCTTCTGAGTATTTTCCCTAATCTTTCTGAATTTCCAGCTAGTTTCTCAGATTTAATTACTTCAAGTGCAGCAATAGCAACTTTATTAGCTAAAGGATTTCCACCAAAAGTAGAACCATGTTCTCCTGGACGGATACACATCATTACTTCATTATTTGACAACACTGCAGAAACAGGAAATACTCCTCCTGAAATTGCTTTTCCTAGAATCAAAATATCTGGTTTTACATTCTCATAATCGCAAGCCAATAGTTTTCCTGTTCTAGCAATTCCTGTTTGCACCTCATCTGCAATAAATAAAATACCTGCCTCTTTACATAAATCATAAGCTCCTTTCAAATATCCCTCATCAGGAACAATAACTCCCGCCTCTCCTTGAATTGGCTCTACCATAAACCCTGTAACATCTTTATCTTTTAAAGCCTCCTTTAATGCATTCAAATCATTATAAGGGATATTGATAAAACCAGGAGTATAAGGACCAAACTCATCCCTTGCTTCTGGATCATTACTAAATGAGATAATAGTTGTAGTTCTCCCATGAAAATTACCATTACAAACAATAATCTTTGCAGTTTCAGCTACTAATCCTTTTTTCTGATAACTCCACTTTCTACAAAGCTTAAGTGCTGTTTCAACTGCCTCAGCACCCGTATTCATTGGGAGTACCTTATCAAAATCAAAATAATCGGTTACATACTTTTCATACTCTCCTAAAGTATCATTAAAAAAAGCACGCGAAGTTAGAGTTAAAATATGTGCCTGCTGTTTTAGTGCATCTACAATTTTTGGATGACAATGTCCTTGATTAACTGCAGAATAAGCAGATAAAAAATCATAATACTTTTTACCATCTGTATCCCACACAAAAACTCCTTCTCCTTTTGCAAGTACTACTGGAAGCGGATGGTAATTATGCGCACCATACTTATCTTCTAATGCTATATATTCTGCAGTTGTTCTCATCTTTTTTTTGGAAAAGCAAAGATAAAAAAGAAACCCCACAAAAAGTGAGGTTCCTTCAACATTGTATTATAAACAACAAATATTATTTATCGTCATCTTTTACTTCTTCAAACTCTACATCTGTTACATCATCAGAAGTATTATTTTCAGAAGATTCTGTTCCTTCCGGATTTGTACCTGCTTCCTGTGAGGCTTTATACATCTCCTCAGAAGCTGCACTCCAAGCAGTATTAATAGTTTCCATTGCTGCATCAATAGCACCTAAATCTTTACTTTCATGTGCTTTCTTCAGATCAGATAAAGCATCCTCAATTGGTTTCTTTTTATCCTTCGATAATTTTTCGCCAAATTCTTTCAATTGCTTTTCAGTTTGAAAAATCATACCATCAGCAGTATTTATTTTATCAGCTGTTTCTTTTACTTTACTATCAGCCTCTGCATTTGCTTCAGCTTCTTTTTTCATCTTTTCAATTTCCTCATCTGATAAACCAGAAGATGCCTCAATCTTGATGTTTTGCTCCTTTCCAGTTGCTTTATCTTTAGCTGTTACATTTAAGATTCCATTTGCATCAATATCAAAAGTTACCTCAATCTGAGGTATTCCTCTAGGTGCTGGTGGAATATCAGCTAATTGAAACCTTCCAATTGACTTATTATCAGTAGACATTGGTCTCTCTCCCTGTAAAACATGAATATCAACAGCAGGTTGATTATCAGCTGCAGTAGAAAAAACTTCTGATTTCTTTGTAGGAATTGTAGTGTTTGCTTCAATCAATTTTGTCATCACTCCGCCCATAGTTTCAATACCTAATGATAAAGGTGTAACATCCAATAGTAACACATCTTTTACATCTCCTGTAAGCACACCTCCTTGTATAGCTGCACCCAGTGCAACCACTTCATCAGGATTTACTCCTTTTGATGGATTTTTTCCAAAATAATCTTTTACAATTTTTTGAATTGATGGTATCCTAGTTGATCCTCCAACTAAAATAACTTCATCAATATCAGATGGTTTCATACCTGCATCCTTCATTGCTAATTTACATGGTTTTAAGGTTGCTTGGATTAATCTGTCAGCCAACTGCTCAAATTGTGCTTTAGTTAAAGTTCTAACAAGGTGCTTTGGACCAGAAGAAGTAGCTGTTACATAAGGTAAATTTATTTCTGTTTTAGAAGAAGAAGAAAGTTCAATCTTTGCTTTCTCGGC
>CAYZIA010000072.1:0-7558 GCA_964478325.1 uncultured Weeksellaceae bacterium | reverse complement strand
CTTTTATGTATACTGATCCTCACAATGATTATTTGAAAGTGTTAGTAGAGTTTGGGTTTTTAGGATTAACACTATTGTTTGCTCTACTAGCAAGAGTATATTTTATTCTCAAGAAGCTTGATATTTTAATAATATTAATGTGTCCACTTTTCTTCGCCAATATAATTGTGAGTTGGCCATTTAATTTAGTAATAATATTATATCTTATGTATGAGTTATATTGCAAGTATGATTTAGAAGAACTTTTATTAAAGCAAAATCAGAAATATGAATAACAAAAGAACATTTTAGCTTATTTTTGCCATCAAACTTTTGATAAATGAATTTTAGGGATATAAAAATAACGGTTATTGGTCTTGGTTACGTTGGATTACCTCTTGCAGTAGAGTTTGCAAAAAAATATACTGTTTTTGGATTTGATATTAATCAAAAAAGGATAGACGATCTGAGAAAAGGAATAGATAGCACATTAGAGGTTGAGAATAAAGATTTATTAACGGTACTGGCTAACACTGACTCAAATGGATTGTTTCCAACTACAGATATAGATGATATTTCTTCTTCTAATATATTTATTATTACGGTCCCTACTCCGGTTGATGAGAATAATAAACCGATACTTACTCCTTTAATTAAAGCTTCGGAAATAGTTGGTAGTATTTTGAAAGAAGGAGATATTGTTATCTATGAATCTACTGTTTATCCAGGGTGTACAGAAGATGATTGTGTTCCTATTTTGGAAAAAGAAAGTGGTTTAAATTTCAATTCAGATTTTTTTTGTGGCTATTCTCCTGAGCGGATTAATCCTGGAGATAAACAACATACTCTTACAAGAATTAGAAAAGTAACTTCTGGCTCTAATAACGAAACTGCTCAGTTTGTTGATGATTTGTACGGCTCAATCATTGAAGCAGGAACACACAAAGCAACATCTATAAGAGTAGCTGAAGCGGCAAAAGTAATTGAGAATTCCCAAAGAGACATCAATATAGCTTTTGTGAATGAATTGGCTAAGATATTTAATTTACTGGACATTGACACACATGATGTGTTAGCCGCTGCAGGTAGTAAATGGAATTTCTTACCTTTCAAACCAGGAATTGTTGGAGGACATTGTATAGGAGTTGACCCTTTTTATCTTGCACAGAAGGCTCAAGAAGCCGGTTATTATCCTGAGATAATTTTATCAGGAAGAAAGATGAATGATTCTATGGGAGATTATATTGCTTCAGATGTTGCTAAAGAGATGCAAAAGAAAGAGATTCAATTAAAAGGAGCAAATGTTCTTTTGCTTGGAATTACATTTAAAGAGAATTGTCCAGATATTAGAAACACAAAAGTGATTGACATTTACAAATCTCTAAGATTGTTAAATGCAGATGTTGAGGTTTTTGACTCTTGGGCAGATAATAGAGAAGTGAAAGAAGAATTTGGGATTACTCTAATGAATAATTTGGAAGACAAAAAATATGATGCAATAATCTTAGCAGTTGCACATAATGAGTTTCTAGAAATGGATTTATCAAAACTTAAAAAGCCAAGCTCCATAGTTTATGATATAAAGGGTGTTTTAAATAAAAAAGATATTGATAAAAGATTATAGCTATGTATGCTGAAAAGTATCATAAAATAGATCTATCAAGATATAATTTCTTAGTAACGGGAGGCGCAGGGTTTATTGGCTCCAATTTAGTAGAATATTTATTAAAATATAAAGCAAAGAAAGTACGAGTTTTAGATAATTTCTCTACAGGCTATAAGCAAAACATCTTTCCTTTTCTAGAGAAGGATAATTTTGAATTAATAGAAGGAGATATAAGAAATCTAGAGATTTGTAATAGGGCCTGTGACGGTATTGATTTCGTTTTTCATCAAGCTGCTCTGGGCTCTGTTCCCAGGTCTATTGAGGATCCAAGAACTACAAACGAGGTTAACCTTTCCGGTTTCTTAAACATGCTAATTGCTGGAAGAGACAAAAAAATAAAACGATTTATTTATGCAGCGAGTTCTTCTACTTATGGAGATTCTAAGGGGTTACCTAAGCTAGAAGGAGAAATAGGGAGCCCACTTTCACCTTATGCCATTACAAAATATGTAAATGAACTTTATGCAGACATATTTTCATCTCTATATTCTATGGAGACAATCGGTTTAAGATATTTTAATGTATTTGGGCAAAAGCAAGATCCAAATGGTGCTTATGCAGCAGTTATACCGAAGTTTATTATGCAACTGATTCATCATCAATCTCCTGTAATAAATGGTGATGGTGAATATTCAAGAGATTTCACCTATATTGATAATATAATACAACTCAATATGATGTGTTTGGATTCAACTAATAAAGAATCTATCAATCAGGTTTATAATGCTGCATTTGGGGGAAGAACAACATTGAATCAATTAGTTGAGTTTCTTAAAGAAAGTCTATCAGAGTTTGATAAGTCTATAAATGATATTGAGGTTATTTATGGTCCAATTCGAGAAGGAGATATTCCACATTCACTTGCGTCAATCGATAAAGCTAAGAGATTATTACATTACAAGCCTAATTACTCTATTAAAGAAGGATTGTCTGAGGCTATTTCTTGGTATTGGAATACTCTAAAGAAATATTAACCTATTTGTTTTATGTTGTGTAAATGAGAAAAAAGCAGATTTTATATGTGATGGGAGCGGGTCGTAGTGGCACTACTATTGCTGATATTATTCTTGGTAATCAAATAGGGTTTTTTAGTTGTGGGGAACTCAATAGATTTCCAGTACGACAAGGAGTACCACCTTTAATAAAGGGTAAACGTAAGCTCTTTTGGGACGAATTTAAGAATAAGCTTCTTAGTGTTTTGACAGAAAAAAGAGAGTCAGAGACAAGCTTTAAAGCTAATAAGTACAAAGAATATGCTGTTGTATCTGATAAGTTTGAGTATCACATTGGATATCTTAAGTCTTTATTTTATAGAAATAAAAAAGAATACGCTATTTATAAGAGGTATATTGATATTTTTTTCAACACGCTATTTTCTATGATTGATGCAGAAACTATTATTGACTCTTCTAAATACCCAGGAAGGCTTTATCAATTAGTAAGGTTAGGATTTCATGTTAAGGTAATTTATCTTATTCGAGAACCTTCTATGGTTGTTCAATCTTTTGAGAAAAAGAATCTTGAGCAACCGAGCAAACATTGGTTAATAGCAACTATTTATTATTTTGTTGTCAATTTACTTTGTAGTCTTACTTTACTCTTATTAAAAAAGAAAATAAAATTTGTAAAAGTGAAGTATGAAGATTTAATTAACAGCCCCGTAGATGTTTTAAAAAAAATAGAATTATCTTTGGAGCTTAATTTAGAGCATTTAATTAAAAAAATAGAAGGAGAACATATATTAATGGTTGGACATCTTTTTGATGGCAATAGGATAAGAGTTAAAAATAAAATAAATATAGTAAAAAAGAAAAATAAGCTATCTAGCAGAATAAGATATATGTTTGTAAGATTTCTTAATAACCCGTTTTATAGTTAGAGACATGGATATAAGTATTTTTGGTTTAGGTTATGTTGGAGCAGTATCTTGTGCTTGTTTTGCAAGAGAGGGGCATAAAGTTATAGGTGTTGATATTAGCTCATCAAAGGTTGATTTAATTAATTCAGGGACTTCCCCCATTATTGAGAAAGACTTAGAGAAATATATAAAACAAGGAGTCAAGAAAGAATTGATAAAAGCATCTATTAATTTGGAACCAGCAATACTTGAATCGGAACTATCTATTATTTGTGTAGGCACTCCAAGTGAAGCTAATGGCAATCTAAATCTTCAGTATGTACATCAAGTATGCTCTGATATTGCTAAGATTATTAAGAATAAAAAAACATTTCATTCTATTGTTATAAGGAGTACAGTAATTCCTGGTACCATCCAACAATGTATTAGAATAATTGAAGAAATTTCTGGAAAAATACATAAAAAGGATTTTGGTGTAGCTTCAAATCCAGAGTTTTTAAGAGAAGGAACAGCAATTTATGATTTTCTGAATCCTCCTTACACAATATTCGGGACTCTTTCTGAGAAAACAGAAATGGCATTAAGAGAGTTATACAAAAATATTAATGCTCCGATCTTTTGTTTGAAACCGGAAGAATCAGAGATGATAAAATACACGAATAATAATTTTCATGCGATGAAAATAACTTTTGCTAATGAGATTGGTAATATTTGTAAAGAGTTAGGTGTAGATTCTCATGTAGTAATGGATATCGTTTGTCAAGATAAGAAACTTAATTTATCTCCATATTATTTGAAGCCAGGTTTTGCTTTTGGAGGCTCTTGTCTACCTAAGGATGTTAGAGGAATGAACTATACCGCTACTAAATTAAATCTTAAGACTCCTTTATTATCCAGCTTAATAGATAGTAATAAATATCAGATAGAAAGGGGTTTAGATCTTATATATAAGACTAACAAGAAAAAGATAGGATTCCTAGGATTTGCTTTTAAGGCAGGAACTGATGATTTAAGGGAAAGCCCAATAGTTGAATTAATTGAAACACTAATAGGGAAAGGGTTTGATCTTAGTTTGTTTGATAATAATGTATTAATGTCAAAACTTTTAGGAAAGAACAAAGAATATATCAATAATCATATTCCACATATATCTTTATTGTTAAAAGAAGAAATATCGGATGTATTTAATCACGCTGATGTTATTGTGATTGGTAATAAATCTTTTGATAAAGAATTAATTAATGGGTTTCTCAAGCCTAGTCAGATTGTAATTGATTTAGTTCGAATTGATGACAAAAAAGAATCAGGAGAGAACTATGAAGGAATTTGCTGGTAAGCATATACTAGTTATTATTGAGAACTTACCTGCTCCTTTTGACAGGAGAGTATGGCAGGAAGCATCTACTTTAAATGATAATGGAGCGCATATTACAATTATCTGCCCTAAAATGAAAGGCTACACCAAATCTTATGAATGTATAGATGGAATTGATATTTACAGGCACCCATTACCAGTAGAGGGAGCAGGTCCCTTAGGTTACTTGCAAGAATATGGAACTGCCCTTTTCTTTCAATTCTTTTTAAGCTGGAGGATCTTTCTGAGACGACGATTTCACATTATTCACGCATGTAATCCTCCAGATTTAATGTTTATTACAGCTCTTCCCTTTAAGCTTCTTGGTGTAAAGTTTGTATTTGACCATCATGATATTAATCCAGAACTATTTGTTTCAAAATATAACAAGAAAGGTTTTTTTTATTTTCTAATGATTCTTTTTGAGAAAGTGACATTTAAAGTATCTGATTATAGTATTGCTACTAACGAGTCTTATAAAGAGATTGCATTAAATCGAGGCAAGATGCATCCTGATAGGGTTGCTATAGTACGAAGTGGTCCAGATTTAAGCCGATTAAGATTAACAACAGGAAATATTATATATAAAAAAGGAAGAAAATTATTAGTTGGATTTGTAGGAGTAATTGGTGAGCAAGAAGGTTTAGATTTATTACTAGAATCAATTGTGCAAATAGTGAGAGCCAAAAAAAGAGATGATATGCAATTTGCTATTATTGGTGATGGTACAGATTTACAAAGAATAAAAGATCTTTCAAGAGAACTGGATCTTGATGATTTTGTTGATTTCTATGGTAGAGTATCAGATGAGAAACTTGTAGATATTTTAAATACTGCTGATATTTGTGTGAACCCAGACAAGCCTACAGAAATGAATAATCTTTCAACTATGAACAAGATAATGGAGTATATGTCATTAAAGAAGCCTATTGTACAGTTTGATTTAAAAGAGGGAAAGTTTTCTGCACAAAAAGCCTCATTATATGCTAATAATGTTTTTGATTTTTCAGAGAAGATTATTAAACTAGCGGACGATGAAGATTTAAGAAAAGAGATGGGAGAGTTTGGCTATAATAGAATAATTAATGACCTCAATTGGAATATAGAGAAAAAGAATCTTTTAAAATTTTACAACAAGATATTCTTAAGTTAATATTAATTTTGCGATAGTATGAAAGGTTATTCAAGATATTTTTGGGCAGTACATTTTGCAGGTGATTTACTTTTTATCAATATTGCTTTTGTTGTTACGTATTATATCAAATTTGAAACATTCCTTTTTTCTGATAAGTATAAATTTCTTTTACTTATTTTCAATTTTATCTGGACTCTTACAGCTTTCTTACTTAAACTTTATGATATAAAAATGATCAGAAGGTTAGATAGAGTACTTTTTAATCTTTTTAAAGCAGCAGTGATAAACGGAGTAGCATTATCAGGAATCTTATTTTCTCTAAAAGCTTCTACTTTTTCTCGTGAGCATCTGTATGCTACTTATGCTTTTTCTTTTGGAGCAGTCTTAATTTGGAGAATCTTGGCTTTACGACTTATTTATTTTTTTAGAAAATCGGGATTTAATTATAAAAGAGTTATCTTGATTGGAGGAGGAAATGTGGCAAAACAAATTTACAATTATATTCATAAAAAAGATGTTTTCGGAATCCGTTTGCTAGGAATATTCTCTGAGAATGATATTAGTTTTGAGGTGCAGAAAGGGATTAAGAGAGGAGGCTTTGAGGATATAGAGGGCTTTGCAATTAAAAATGATGTAGATGAAATTTACTATACTCTGCCACTAACTTATACCGCTAAAATAAAAGAGTTCATTTCTTTTGCTGATAAAAATATGATTCGTTTCAAGATTATTCCTGATTTTAGGAGTTTCCCTTATAAAAGAGTAAATATTGATTTTTTTGAGGATGTGCCAGTAATTACTTTTCGGCAAGAACCACTTACTGATATTGTAAATCAGATGCTAAAACGAGCATTTGATATAGCTTTTTCTTTTTTGGTTATTATACTTTTGCTCTCTTGGCTTTATCCACTTATAGCGCTTTTAATCAAATTCTCTTCCAATGGGCCAGTGCTTTTTAAGCAAGTTCGTTCGGGCTTAAACAATGAAGAGTTTATGTGTCTTAAGTTTAGGTCTATGGCTCAAAATAAGGATGCTGATGCTTTGCAAGTAACAAAAGGAGATACAAGAATTACCAAAATCGGCTCTTTTTTACGCAAATCATCTTTGGATGAAATGCCCCAATTTATCAATGTCTTAATAGGTGATATGTCAGTGGTGGGGCCAAGGCCACATATGTTAAAACATACTGAAGAATATTCAGCACTTATTGGGAAATATATGGTTCGTCAGCTAGTAAAACCAGGAATTACTGGTGCGGCACAAGTACAGGGTTATAGAGGAGAAACCAAAGAATTAAAAGATATGGAAGGAAGAGTAAGGGCAGATGTTTGGTATATTGAGAATTGGTCCTTGGCTTTAGATATTAATCTTGTGGCGTTAACAGTTTGGAATGTAATTAAGGGAGATGAAAAAGCATATTAGCATATTCCTGACTCTTTTTCTCTCTACTAATTTACTTTCTCAAAATACTTTTTCTTCTCTTTATTATGGTTATAGAATAAAAACAAATAACTCATCATTCTTGCCTGTATTATCAGAAGTAGAGTTGCAGAATAATTTTTTAGG
>CAYZIA010000071.1:0-7775 GCA_964478325.1 uncultured Weeksellaceae bacterium | reverse complement strand
CTTCTGCTACATCACAATTATAATCCACTATCTCTCCTTTAGTATTATCTCCTCTGTATATTTTAAATTTACGATTTCCCATAATTATGACTTTCTTTCTGCTGCAACTTCTGTTTCTAAATCTTCTAATTTTGCATTAGCAATTCTAAAAAGTTCCACGTTTGGTTCTTCTCTTTTTTCCTTTATTACATTCATATTCCCATCCTCCCCTTTTTTACTAATGATATTATACTGATACCACTCCTCACTTTCTGTAGCAAAATCATCTCTTGTATGTGCTCCTCTACTTTCTTCTCTCATGTGAGCTGCTCTTGCAACTGCCTCAGCAGTAATTAAAAGATTTCGCATAGCAAGCGCTTCATGCCAACCAGGATTAAACTGAGAAGACCCATTTGCTTTTACATTTTTATATTTTTCTTTTAAGTTTTCAATATTTTGGATGCCTTCTTGTAATTCAGAATCTGTTCGGATAATCCCTACATTATTCTGCATATTATTTTGTAAAGATTCATGCATCAAATAAGGATTCTCTCCCTCTTCTCTATTTAAAATACTTGTTGCATCTCTGATTATTCTCTTTGCGTCATCCTCTTTAAATTTTGGGACACTATTTAGTTCTTTAGCATAATTTGAAGCTCCCTTTCCAGCCAAACTTCCAAATACTAGTAAATCAGACAAAGAATTTCCTCCTAGTCGATTGGCTCCATGCATCCCTGCTGCACACTCTCCACAAGCAAAAAGTCCATCAACTGTAGACATAGTTGTATCAGCTTCTACTCGAATTCCTCCCATAAAATAATGACAAGTTGGACCAACTTCCATTGGCTCTTTAGTAATATCTAATTCAGCTAATACCTTAAACTGATGATACATGGAAGGTAGTTTCTTTTTGATATCTTCTGCATTTCTTTCGCTTGCAATATCCAAATATGCCCCTCCGTGTTTAGATCCTCTACCCGCTTTTACCTCAGCATTAATTGCTCTAGCAACAACATCTCTTGTAAGAAGTTCTGGCGGCCTTCTTGCGTCTTTGTCACCAGCCAACCACCTGGCAGCCTCTTCTTCTGTATCAGCTGTTTCGTTTTTAAACTTTTCAGGAATATAGTCAAACATAAATCGTGTGCCTTCACTATTTTTTAAAATTCCTCCTTCCCCTCTTACTCCTTCTGTTACCAATATTCCCCTAACTGATGGTGGCCAAACCATGCCAGTTGGATGGAATTGATTGAATTCTAAATCCATTAATTCTGCTCCTGCCTCATAAGCCATAGCATAGCCATCTCCTGTATATTCCCAACTATTTGAAGTTATTTCCCATGCCTTCCCTCCACCTCCTGTTGCAAGAATTAAAGATTTTGTTCTAAAAATAATAAATTCTCCCGTCTCACGATACATGCAAACCACTCCAGCAACTTTTCCATTTTCATCTTTCAAAATATCTAACGCAGTGCACTCCATATGTATGTCAATCCCTTTGTGAATTCCATAATCTTGAAGAGTCCTAATCATTTCCAGTCCAGTTCTATCACCTACATGGGCTAGCCGGGGATATCTATGTCCCCTAAAATTTCTTTGATTAATTAGTCCTTCTTTTGTTCTATCAAATACAGCACCCCATTGTTCTAATTCTCTCACTCTATCAGGCGCATTTTTAGCATGCAATTCTGCCATTCTCCAAACATTTAGCATTTTCCCTCCGCGCATTGTATCACGAAAATGAATTTTCCAATGGTCTCGATTGTCCACATTTCCAAGTGCAGCAGCCATGCCTCCTTCAGCCATTACTGTATGCGCCTTCCCTAATAAAGATTTACATATCAATCCAACTTTATCTGATTCTTTGGCGGCCGTTATTGCAGCACAAAGTCCCGCTCCTCCTGCTCCTATTACAAGCACATCAAATTCTATCTGTCTTATTTCTGAAATATCTAACATAGTTATTTTTTTATCCCCAAGTATTAAAATCTGTAATCACTCCCATAGAAACCAAACGTACATATACATCCGAAAAGCCAACCCATACTAAAGAAAGCCACGCAAACATTTGATGTCGTCTGTTAAGGAAAGTTACAATTTTCCATCTACTATGTGCGTGTTCTGCTCCATGTGAACAGGAAAAACAATCCATTCTTCCTCCAACTAAATGACGAAAAGAATGGCAGCCAAAAGTATAGGCCCCCAACAAAAGAGGGTTGATCAGTAAAACAATGCTCCCAACTCCAATTCCAAATTCTCCATTTCTAAAAAAAGACATCACTGCATCATAAGAAAGTATGAAAATGAAAATAATGGCAAAATATAATGCGTATCTGTGTAGATTTTGAAATAATAAAACCCCTGTTTCTCCTTTGTAATCTTTTTGTGGAATTCCCCCAACAGCACATGCTGGTGGGGTAAAAGTAAATGCTCTATAATATGCTTTGCGATAGTAATAACAAGTGAATCGAAAGGAAAGTGGGAACACCAAAATAAGCCAAGCAGGCGAATATCCTGGAAGCCAATTGAGCCATTTTGGCCAACTCCCAAGCAATGCATGGCTTGTGGGCGGAATGCCTGCCATACCTTCTTTTATAAAAATTGGCGGGGAATAAAAAGGAGATAAATAACCGCCAAATCCCTCCGAATTTACAACTCCACTCCACCAAAAATATTCACCTTGCCAAGCAGCCCAAGTAGAATAAAAAATAAAACTAAGAAGTCCAAGTAACACCAGCATTGGAGAAATCCACCAATTGTCTTCTCTTAAATTACTAAGCAATTTCCGCTCTCTTCCAATAGGGTTTAACATAAATTTAAATTTCGGACAAATGTAATAGGTTTATCTTTATTTTTCAATCTTTAAGGAAATAAAATCTCATTAATTTCAATAGGACAATAACTTATTTCTATCTTTGAAAAATATTTTAAAAACAAATGAAATACGAGCAAATAGACAAAAAATTATTTGTTGAAAATAGGAAGTTATTCTCTATAAAACTAAAAGAAAATACTTTAGCAATTTTCAATGCTAATGATATTATGCCAACTAATGCAGACGGCACAGTCCCTTTCAGGCAAAACAATGATTTATTTTGGCTTTGTGGAGTAGATCAAGAAGAGACTGTTTTGGTTATTTTCCCAGATCATCCAGATAAAAATCTACGTGAAATTTTATTTTTGAAAGAAACTAATAAAGAAATTGCCATTTGGGAGGGAGCAAAACTTACCAAAGAAGAAGCATACAACACTTCAGGAATACAAACCGTTTTTTGGCTTAGTGAATTGGAGAATAAACTTGCTGAATTAATTGCAAAAGCCAATGAAATTTACCTTAATAAAAATATGCACTCTCGCTCTACCTCTGAAGTTCAAACAAGAGATGATAGATTTAGAATAATGATTAAAGAGAAGTTTCCATCGAAGAATATAATAGAAGTCGCCCCAATTATGCACGATCTCAGGTATATAAAATCTAAAATTGAAATTGCACTAATGCAAACAGCTTGCAATATAACTGAAAAGGGACTAAAACGAATTTTACCTTTTATAAAAGCAGGTGTGATGGAATATGAAATTGAAGCAGAATTAATACATGAATTTTTAATTAATCGTTCTGCAGGGTTTGCCTATCAGCCTATTATTGCTTCTGGTATTAATTCATGTGTTTTGCATTACATTGATAATAATAAACCATGCAAAAATGGAGATATTTTGCTTATGGATTTTGGAGCAGAATATGCTAATTACGCTTCCGATTTAACTAGAACTATCCCTGTAAATGGAAAATTCTCTGCAAGACAAAAAGCAGTTTATAATTCTGTTTTACATGTGATGAAAGAAGCAAAAAAAATGCTTGTTCCAGGAACAAATTTTAAAGATTACAACAAAGAAGTTGGTAGAATTATGGAAGCGGAATTAATAAAATTAGAACTACTAGACAAACATGATGTTAAGAAGCAAGATCCTAAAAACCCTCTTTTTAAAAAATATTTTATGCACGGAACTTCCCATTCTATCGGCTTGGACGTACATGATGTTGGTAGTTTTGAAACACCTATGAAAGATGGGATGATATTTACTTGCGAGCCTGGAATCTATATTTTAGAAGAGGAACTAGGAATTCGTTTGGAGAATGATATTCTAATTACAACAAATGGCCCAAATGATTTAATGAAAAATATTCCCATTGAAGTAGATGAAATTGAGGAATTAATGAATGAATAATTCTTATGTGTTTAACGTCTCTTCTAAAAATACGAATTATCGCTTTATTATTAGTTTTTGGATCTTTTCTTCTCCTTTCTCTGTCTGAATTTTTAGTACATAAAGTCCTTGCGGAAGATGAGAGATAGAAAGAATGGGCGAGGCTGAAATATTATGAAATGATACTTCCTTGCCTAAAATATTAAATATTTTTACAGCTGTTATTAAATCCGAAGAAGAATTAAAGTAAATTTTATCCTTAGCTGGTTGAGGATAGAAATAATGTGCTTTACTACTAGTCCCCTCAGAAATAGACAAAATAGAGCTGGATAGCACATGCACATTAGTATAAATATATTGATTCGTTTGGCTAATAGTATTAGGCACATCTGCCTTTGGCCATATAACCACAATATTATCTCCTACCAAATAATTTTGATTTGTTACAACTTCAAATAAAAACCCAGGAACAAACTGAATGCTGTCATCAGGGAACATAAAGTTTGGCCCTTGCCCTCCAATAGTTCTAGTATTTACAAGCCCTAAATTAGCATCCTGCCTAGCAGCTTTTAACAAAATGTTTTCTGCTAAAACATCTCCTCCACTATTTACTACCCAACAGGAAAACCAGATACTATCTCCCATTGTGACTGTATCGGGGATACTTATTCCATTTTGCCCAAAAGATATACTTATTGCACTATTCTGCGAATTTGAATTAAAGGCAAAAAGAAAAGTACTAAAAAATAATATGAGTGCTTTTGCTTTCACATTACAAGTTTACGAACAAATTAACCAAAAGTCATGATTTTATAAATAAAATTATATATATCTTAGCCGTTCAACTTCTTCTTTTATGAATATTCTACAAAAAATAATAGCCACATTAAACAAAGAAGAAAGTAGGTTTTATAAACTTTTTGCTTCCAGAACCAATAGTAATAAAGAACGAAAAGATGTTTTACTTTTCGATTATATAAAACGGCATAATGAAAACTATGACGAAAGCTATATTTCCAAAAAGTTATATAAAGATAATAAAAATGCATTCTATCAACTGAAAAATCGACTTTTTAAGGATTTAAATAAAAGTATGATGTTGCAGCATCTACCAAAAGAAAAAGACATTTACATACTGCAAACAGTATTGTTGTCTAGAGTATATAAAAGAAAAGGAGATATGGAATTATCTTTTTATTATTTAAAAAAAGCGGAAGATAGAGCACTAGAAATTGAAGCTTTTGAATTGCTCTCTATTATTTATTCGGAAATCATTAAATCTTCTTATGATATGGTTTCTATTGATGTAGAGAAATATATTACGAAACAAAAAGAAAATAAAGCAAAGTTAGACCAAATACAAGAAATTGATCAAATTTTAGCTGCAGCAAGTTATAGGATAAAAACGGCGCAAAATTTTTCTGGGAAAAATGATGCTGTCCTAAATGTGTTGGAGAAAGCGGTAACAGATTTTGCAAAAAATAAGGACATCCCAAAAAGTCCAAAATTTAGGTTTAAAGTATACTTAACTATTAGTCGAATTCTATTGCAAAAACACGATTTTGCAGCATTAGAAGAGTATTTATTATATACTTATAAAGAATTTTCAAAAGATAAGCTTTTTAACAAAACCAATCATGAACATAAATTGATGATGCTTATTTATCTCACCAATTGCTTTTACAAAACACATAAATTAAAAAATTCTTTAGAATTTGCTGAAATTTTAAAAAAAGAGATGAATGAATATGGCGGCTTTTTACATGATAAATTCCTCTTTTACTATTACAATGCATTGATTATCAATTATTCTGTTTTAGATAAAAAAGAAGCTTTAAGAATCTTACAAGAAGCAAGAAACAACTCTATTATAAAACAGTTGCCAACTTATACTGTTTTTATTTATTTAAATACGGCTCTTGTTTATTTTGACCAAGGAAAGTATAGAATGTCCATTAAAAATTTATCTAGACTTTTATTACATAACGATTTTATAGATATCGGCAAATCTTTTCAGCTCAAAATTTATATTGCCTCACTTATTATCCGCTTTGAATTGGGAGATTTTGATACCATTGAAAGTAGATTAAAATACATTCAACAAATTTATAACAAAATTTTGGCGAGTGAAGATTTTAGTAGAGATAAGCAGTTGATTGAAATTATTTCAAAACTAATCTATTGCAATAATTTGCAACAAGATAAAAAACTGCTGAGTAAAATAAATACCCTTATCTCAAAAATTGATGATGATATAGCTGATGATATAGATGTGATAAATTATAATACTTGGCTTAGCTCAAAGTTGTAAAATTTATTTCTGTTTTTTACTCAATAATAATTCGTTTCTCTACTGTTCCATCATCATAGATATAGAATAATGGTTCGTTTTTAGTTCCTTTTGTTTCTCGCCCTAAAACATCAACTACTTAATTATTATGCGTTCATCCTATTTTTGCAGCATCCCAACCTTGTGCGGTTAAAGGGTGAGAGCTCCCATCTTTTGCAATAAAATTATTTCCTTCTGATTTATCTGAAATATGACCAATAATTGTAAAATCTACATCTGATTTTAACTTTTTATAATCTTGTTGTTTAATTGTTAAAAGCAACTCATAATCTTCTCCGCCATTTAATGCGCAAAGCATAGGGTTGAGATTTAATTCTTCCGCCAGATTAATAGCTGAAATATCTAATGGTATTTTATCTTCATAAATCTGAACACTAACTTTGGATAATTTGGAAATGTGTAGCCCATCAGAAGATAGCCCATCAGAAACATCAATCATCGAAGTGGGAGAAACATTAAGTTCTTTTAATTTTTTAATAACATCTACCCTTGCTTCTGGCCTTAATTGCCTTTTAAGCACATAATCATTTCCTCCTAAATCTGGTTGCATTTTTGGGTTTTCAACAAATATTTCTTTTTCTCTTTTTAAAAGTTGAAGTCCCAAATAAGCTGCTCCCAAATCTCCGCTTACAACAAGCAAATCATTCACTTTTGCACCACTTCTATAAGTAACGCCGTCTTTTTCTACTTCTCCAATTGCGGTAATACTTATCATTAATCCTGAAGTTGATGAGGTGGTGTCTCCTCCTACTAAATCTACGCCATATTTCTTACAGGCTAAATTTATTCCTATATATAATTCTTCCAAGGCCTCAACAGAAAAACGATTAGAAAGTGCTAACCCAATAGTAATTTGTTTCACTTCTCCATTCATAGCGCAAATATCTGATATATTTACTGCAATTGCTTTATACCCTAAATGTTTCAGCGGAGTATAAGCTAAATCAAAATGAACCCCTTCGACTAATAGGTCTGTACTTACTAACTGATATTTATCGCCTATATCAATAACAGCGGAATCATCTCCTATCCCTTTTATGATATTATCGTTTTTAATTTTGACATTCTTTGTTAAGTGCTCAATCAATGCAAATTCCCCTAACTCTGAAATTGGGGTAGTTTTTATATCTTTTTCTTCAAATAAACTCATGCGACAAAGGTAGTTATTAAATCAGAAGAATTTTGTAGCTTTGCATTCATTTAGATTAAATAAAAATAAGATGATAAAAATAAGTGATTCGGC
>CAYZIA010000070.1:0-7945 GCA_964478325.1 uncultured Weeksellaceae bacterium | reverse complement strand
ATTCCTATTAAGTATTTGGTTGCGAGTTCTTTAGCACATTTTAAGATTGGACAATTTGAAGAAGGATACGAGATTTATGATTTAATGATAAAATTAGACAAAGAAAAAGGAAAAGAACGCTTGATGGAAGAAATTAAGCATTATTTAAATCTGATAAATAAATAGGATGGATAAAATTAAAGGAACAGGAGTTGCATTAATAACTCCATTTAATGAAGATTTTAGTATTGATTATGATAGTTTGGAAAAACTAATTAATTATCAAATTAATGGAGGAATAGATTTTTTAGTTGTTATGGGGACTACAGGAGAAAGCGTAACACTTTCTAATCAAGAGAAAAAGGAAGTTATAACTTTTTGCAAAAAGATAAACAATTGCAGATTACCTATTGTTTTAGGAATTGGCGGAAATAATACTTTTGCTTTGATAGAAGAAATAAAATCTATCGATTTTAAAGGTATCGATGCTATTTTATCTGTTTCCCCTTATTACAATAAACCAACACAAGATGGAATTTATTTACATTATAAGATGATTGCGGAAGTTTCTCCCTTACCTATTATTTTATATAATGTTCCTGGGAGAACATCCTCTAATATTTCGGCAAAAACTACTTTACGTTTAGCAAATGATTTTAAAAATATAGTAGCAATAAAAGAAGCCTCTGGAGATTTGTTCCAGATTGAAAAGATTATTAATGACAGGCCAAATAGTTTTTTAGTTTTATCAGGGGATGATGGCTTAACCTCAAAAATAATAGAAATAGGAGGAGATGGTGTAATTGCTGTAATTGGACAATCGCATCCCAAAGAATTTTCTAAAATGGTAAATACTGGACTTGCAGGAGATTTTGTAAAAGCAAATCAATTACACGAAGAGTTAAATCCGATTTATTCCCCACTTTACCAAGATGGAAATCCAGCAGGGATTAAAGCAACTTTAAATATACTAGGACTTTGCAAAAACTTGCTAAGACCTCCACTTGTTCCGGTTTCCAATATGGTTTATAAAAAATTAAAAAGATTTATAGAAGATTAGAGTCTATTAAGTTTGCTGACACATACTCTCCTCTAATTAGTTTGTTTTTTACTGATTTAAAGGCATTTATTGTAATCTCTACATCTTCTAAAGAGTGCATTGTTGTGGGAATTAGCCGCAATAGAATTGTTCCTTTTTCCACTACAGGATAAGTAACAACTGAACAGAAGATATTGTAATTTTCCCTTAAATCATAACTTAAGTTTGTCCCCTCAGCTACATCACCATTTAAATAAATTGGCGTAACTACTGACTCTGTATTACCTAGATTAAATCCAGCATCTTTCAGCCCTTTTTGAAGTGTATTTGCAATCTTCCAAAGCTTTTCTCTGAGACTTGGTTCTTTTATAAGTAATTCTAATCTTTTTATAGCACCTAATACTATTGGCATAGGTAAGGATTTTGCAAAAACTTGAGAGCGCATATTGTATTTTAAAAACTCAATTACATCAGCAGTGGAGCAAATAAAAGCACCAATACTGGCCATTGATTTTGCAAAAGTGCAAAACAATACATCAATTTCTTTTTGACAATCCAAATATTCTCCTGATCCTATTCCTTTTTTTCCTATTGTGCCAAATCCATGAGCATCATCTACAAAAAGACGAAAATCATATTTCTTTTTAAGAGTTGTTATTTCTTTTAATTTCCCCAGATCACCTGACATACCAAAAACACCTTCCGTAATTACTAGAATTCCTCCGCCACCTTTATCAGTAAGGTTTTTTGCTCTTTGTAATTGTTTTTCAAATCCTTTCATATTATTATGCTGAAAAACAAATCTTTTTCCCGAATGAAGACGAACTCCATCTAAGATACAAGCATGACACTCAGAATCATAGATAATAACATCTTGCCTATCAACCAATGCGTCAATAGCGGAAAGCATACCTTGATATCCAAAATTTAATAAAACAGTGCTTTCTTTTTGCATAAAATTTGAGATTTGATTTTCAAAATCTTCATGAATATCTGTATTTCCAGACATCATCCTAGCGCCCATAGGCGACCCCATACCCCATTCTTTTGTACTTTCAGCATCTACTTTTCTCACTTCGGGATGATTGCAAAGTCCAATATAGTTGTTTACACTCCATACTAAAACTTCTTTTCCTTTGAACATCATTCTATTAGATATTTCTCCTTCAAGCTTTGGGAAGGCAAAATATCCTTCCGCCTCTTTAGCATATTGGCCTAAAGGACCTCTATTTTTCCTAATTTTTTCGAATATATCCATATTGCAATAATATTAAATAATATTTGTTTTATATACTAATAAATTATCTAAATGAAACAACAAAAAAATAATTTTGCAAAGATCATTTATTAGTTTTATTTTTACAGCCCTAAAATTTGATGATGAAAAATATATTTCTTTCTATAACAATTTTATTGTTTTTAGTTTCTTGTAGTAAATACCAAAAAATACTTAAAAGTACTGACCTTAATCTCAAGTTTGAGAAAGCAGTGATGTATTATGAAAAAGAGGATTTCAATAGGGCATTACCACTTTTTGAAGAACTTTCTACTGCTTTTAGAGGATCTGCAAAAGCAGAAGAAGTGAATTATTATTATGCTTATTGTCATTATTCATTGGGAGAATATTTGTTAGCGAGTTATTTATTTGATACTTACGCAAAGACTTATCCTAATGGAAAACATACAGAAGAATGCCAATATATAACTGCATATTGTTTTTATTTAGAATCTCCCATTTATAAACTAGATAGCAAGAATACTTATAAAGCAATTAATCAATTGCAGCTTTTTACCAATCTTTATCCTAAAAGTGAAAGGGTAGAGAAGTGTAATAACCTGATAGATGAACTGAGAGAAAAACTGGCTAAGAAAGCGTTTTTCAATGCTAAACAATATGTAATTACTGAATATCATAAATCAGCAATTATTGCCCTACAAAATGTACTTATCGATTTTCCAGGAAGTAAATATGAAGAAGAGATTTATTTTCTTATTGTAGAATCTTCTTTTCAACTAGCTAAGAATAGTATCAAGGAAAAGAAAAAAGAACGATTGGAAAACACCATAGATGCTTTTCATGAATTTGTAGAAAGATACCCTGAAAGCCAATCTTTAAAACAAGCAAGGGATATAAAAGAAAAAACATTAAAACTAATAGAGACAATTAAACAAACTTAAAATTATGGAATTTAAAAAAACAGGAGCAGAACAAACAACAATTACAAGAGATGTAAAAGATATTGTTGATAAAACAGGCAATATATATCAATCTTTATCTATTTTGGTAAAAAGAAGCGAGCAAATAAATGAAAAAATGAAAACAGAACTTCTAGCAAAACTCAATGAATTTGCAACCCATTCTGAAGAGTTAGAAGAAGTATTTGAAAACACTGAGCAAATTGAGGTTTCAAAGTTTTATGAAAGACTCCCAAAACCTTGGGCAATTGCTGTAAAAGAGCTTTTAGAAGATCAGGTTTATGTAAGAGAAGCAGAAAAGGAGGAGGAAGAAGAAAATCCTGTAGTTCAATCTAAAGAAGATGCTTAAAAATAAGAATGTAATATTAGGAGTTACTGCTAGTATTGCTGCTTATAAATCTGCTTTTATTATTAGGGAATTAAAAAAAGCAGGAGCAAAAGTTAAGGTAATTCAAACAGACGCTTCCTTGGATTTTGTAAGTCCTCTTACACTTTCTGTATTATCAGAAAACCCTGTACTTACCAAAATGACTAATGAAGATTCAAAGCATTGGATAAGTCATGTAGAATTAGGTATCTGGGCTGATTTGATGCTTATTGCACCTGTTACTGCTAAAACTATGGGAAAAATGGTAATGGGAGAATGTGATAATCTTTTGTTAGCAACTTACCTTTCTGCTAAATGTCCAGTATATTTTGCGCCAGCAATGGATTTAGATATGTATAAACATCCTTCTACAGAGCAAAATATAGCGAAATTAGAGAGTTTTGGTAATAAACTGATTTCTTCTGAATTTGGGGAATTAGCAAGTGGCTTGGTAGGAGAGGGGAGAATGGCAGAACCAGAAACGATTATAGATTTTATTTTAAAAGATTTAATGGTAAATTTATCTCTCTCGAAGAAAAAAGTACTGATTACTGCAGGTCCTACATATGAGCCAATTGACCCCGTTCGTTTTATAGGAAATCATTCTTCTGGAAAGATGGGATATCATTTAGCTATGCAAGCTGCTGATAATGGAGCAGAAGTAGTTCTTATTATGGGGCCTTCCAATTTAAAAGCAATACATTCTAGTATTTTACAAATTGATGTGAAAACAGCTCAAGAGATGCAAAGCAAAGTTCAAAAGTATTTTAAGAGTTCAGATATTGCTATTTTTTCAGCAGCAGTTTCTGATTATAAGACTAGTAAAGTAGAGCCTCAGAAAGTAAAGAAATCAGGAGAAAATTGGAATATAACGCTTCAAAAAACAAATGATATCTTATTGCAAGTAAGCCAAAAGAAAAAGAAAAATCAAATATTGGTTGGTTTTGCTTTAGAAACAGAAAATGAGATGGAAAACGCAACTGCAAAATTACAACAGAAGAATCTGGATTTGATTGTTCTTAATTCATTAAATGATAAAGGGGCAGGATTTTCCCATGACACTAATAAAATTACTATTATTGAAAAAGATAATAAGGTAGAAGAATTTGAGTTAAAATATAAGTCAGAAGTTGCTAAAGATATAATGGATAAAATTATACAAAAATTAAAATGAGAAAAACATTGCTTTTTTTTCTGATGTATATTTCTCTTGGATCAGATGCGCAAGAAATATTTTGTAGAGTGCAAGTAAGCGCATCTCAAATCCAAACAAGTGACAGAAAAGTATTTCAAACTCTACAAACTGCTATTCATGAGTTTGTAAATAATACAAAATGGACATCAGCAAGTATAAAAAATGAAGAAAGGATTGAATGTACTTTTCTAATTAATATCAAGGAAAGAGTGTCAAATGATGAATACAAAGCATCGATTCAAGTACAAAGTACTCGACCAATTTATGGTACTTCCTACAAATCTACAATGCTGAATTATTTAGATAACAATTTCCGTTTTAGATATTTAGAATACCAATCCTTAGAATTTAACAAAAATGCTCATATCTCAAATCTAACTTCTGTTTTGGCTTATTATGTATATATAGTTTTAGGACTTGATTTTGACACCTTCTCAGAGTATGGAGGCGCTCCTTATTATATTAAAGCACAAAATATTGTGAATAATGCACAAAATGCAAGAGAGATTGGTTGGAAGGCTTTTGAAAGTGATAAAAATCGATATTGGCTAGTTCATGATTTATTAGATACAAGATATGAAGATATCCATAATTGTTACTATCGATATCATAGATTAGGAATGGACCTAATGTCAGATAAAACAGATGATGGAAGATATGAAATAACGGAGGCACTTCATGAATTAAGAAGTATTTATCAGAATAATCCTTCTGCTTTTATTCTGAAGATTTTCTTTGATGCAAAAGCAGATGAGATTATTAAAATTTATTCAGAGGCATTTCCAAATGAACAATCAAGAATCATTAAACTTTTAACAGAGATTGATCCTGCTAATTCTACAAAATATCAAACAATAATTACAAATAGTGAGGGTAAATAAATGTTGGTAAGTCTTTTAATAAGAAACTATGCTCTAATTGATGAACTTTTTGTCAATTTCGAAGATGGTTTTAGTGTAATATCAGGAGAAACAGGAGCTGGAAAATCTATTATGCTTGGAGGACTTTCCTTGATTTTAGGAGAAAGAGTCGGTATTTCTGCTTTAAATAATCCTGAAAAGAAATGTATTATTGAAGGTAAATTTATAGTTGACAAAAAGCGACATGAATCTTTTTTTAAGGATAATAATCTTGATTTTGAAAAAGAAACTATTTTAAGAAGAGAAATTACTCCTTCGGGGAAAAGCAGAGCATTTATAAATGATACACCAGTGATTTTATCTACCTTAAAATTATTTTGTATTGGAATTATTGAAGTGCATTCTCAACATCAATCCTTAGCTTTGAAAGACGAAAATAATCAACTCCTTTTACTAGATCAGTTTTGTGCCCATAATCCTCTTTTAGAAGAATATAAAGAAGAATATAATAGTTTTCTTAAATTAAAAAATAATCTTAAAGTATTGCAAGAGAAAGGGGTGGTTTCTATTTCTGAATTAGAGTTTTTAACTTTTCAATTGGAGGAATTAGAAAGTGCAGGCTTACAAGAAGACGAGATGGAAAAGGTTGAAGGGGAGTTATCGTTATTGAATAATGTTGAGCAGGTTTCTTTGGTTTTAGAAAAAGGAAGTGATTTTTTAGAGAAAGAAAGTGGTGTTTTAGATTCTTTATCAGAGATTATTAGAGATTTTTCTGATATTTCTGTTTATAATAAAGATTTGCTTGAAATTAATAATCGACTTGAGAAAACAGCTATTGAATTAAAAGATATTAGTTCTGATCTTTTTTATTTGAGAGAGAAATCTGTTGCAAATCCTGAACGTTTAACCCAATTAAAAACCCGTGTTGATATGATTAACTCCTTACTTTTAAAACACAGAAAGAACTTTTTTTCAGAACTAATTGATTTGAAAGAGGATTTAAAAAATAATTAGAAAAATTATCTAATTATGATTTGGAGATTGAGAAATTAAGTAATCAGCTTTTAAAACAAGAACAAATAGTAAAAGTACTTGCTAAAAAGATTTCTAAAAATAGAAGGAATACTATTTTAGAAATAGTTAGGAATGCCATTTGCTAATTTTAGAATTGAGATAAAGGAATTAGAAACCTTAAGTAAAAATGGAATAGATGAAATTGTCTTCTTGTTTTCTGCAAATAAAGGAAGAAAAATGGAAAATTTAAATAATATTATATCTGGTGGAGAACTTTCTAGATTGATGCTAGCAATTAAATATATTTCTGCAAAATATCAAGATACGCAATGTCTTATTTTTGACGAAATTGATAGTGGTGTAAGTGGGGAAATTGCAAACTTGATGGGGGAGATGATGAAAAAGATTGGAACGAAAAAACAAATAATTGCTATAACGCATTTACCACAGGTTGCTGCAAAAGGCAATCAACATTATTTGATATACAAAGAAATAAGATCAGGCAAAAGCAATACATTAATCAAGGAATTAAATAAAGAGGAGAGGGTAAATGAGTTAGCAAAACTGCTTAGTGGAGAAAAAATAACAGAAATTGCAATTAAAAATGCAGATGAATTATTAAGTCAATAAGTATATATTTGCAAATAAAATAACAGAAAAATGCCAAACAATATTTTGAAAGGAAAAAGAGGAATTATTTTTGGAGCATTAGATAATAAATCGATTGCTTGGAAAGTTGCTGAACATGCACATGAGGAAGGAGCAGAATTTGTGCTTACCAATGCACCAATTGCTCTTAGAATGGGAACAATCAATGAATTAGCTGAAAAAACGGGTTCAAAAGTTATTTCTGCTGATGCTACTTCAATGGAAGATTTAAAAACTCTTTATAAAGATGCAATGGAAGAGCTAGGTGGTAAGATAGATTTTGTTCTACACTCAATAGGAATGTCTATCAATGTACGTAAAGGCAAAAAGTATTATGAGCAAAATTATGATTGGAACATAAAGGGCTATGATGTTTCCGCACTTTCTTTTCATAAAGTTATACAAGCAGCTTGGGAATTGGACGCCATGAATAAGTGGGGTTCTATTATTGGACTTTCTTATATTGCTGCACAAAGGGTATTTCACACTTATAACGATATGGCAGATAATAAAGCGATGTTAGAATCTATTGCTAGAAGTTTTGGTTATCATTATGGAATTAGAAGAAAGGTAAGAGTAAATACAATCTCTCAATCACCAACTGATACTACCGCTGGAAGTGGTGTTGCCGGTTTTGATGGTTTTTA
>CAYZIA010000069.1:0-8126 GCA_964478325.1 uncultured Weeksellaceae bacterium | reverse complement strand
TAATATTATTAGTTTTTCTGCTTTACTTTCTAAAGTACCATCTTCCGCCTTAACATTAAAGCGATAAATATAAACTCCAGCACCTAATTTCTCTCCAGAATTTGTAGTTCCATTCCAATTAATTGGACCTATTCTATAACCATTATCATAAATATTTTTATTTATAGAAGCAACTATTTTCCCCGATAAATCAAAGATCTGTAATTCTATATCTAAAAATTCCCCAGCTCTATTATGTTGAAAATAAAATTCTGTATTATCTTTAAAAGGATTGGGATAATTTAAAAGTTCAGACAAAGAAAAATTTTCAACATTTGTAACATAAAAATTAATAGTTTCCTCAGAAGAATTGTTAAAAACATCCCATACTTTAAGTTGTAGAGTATGGTAACCTTTCTCCAAATCGTAAAAGGGATAAGTTAGTTCGCCACTTTTATAATTATCAATATCGGCAATATAATAATCATTCAAAGAAATAGATTGATTACTCTCTTCATCTAAGACAGCAACTATATCATGTCCAATTCCATTACCAACTGTATTAATTCCACTAAAATCATTAAGTATAGCAAAAAGCAAAGGGTTTTCATTTGTCATCCCGCCAGAGATAAAGTGCTCGTTATTAATAAAGAGTTGAATATCTGGCCCATCATAATCTATGCTAATATCACTAGCTGTTCCTCCAATAATAAAACTTTCATCATATCCACTTGCATCTAGTAAACTATCTGCTGAAATTGCATAATAGGAAATTTTTCCATTGCCAAAATTGTAGGCAATATCCTTTGGAACCACAAAAGAAAAGCTAAAAACCCCACCACTTACTGATGCTCTTCCTTTATATAAAATATTATTCTGACTTCTATATGGCATTGGTGTACTACTTTCTTGTCCTAAAGTATTTAATACCTCCTCTTTATCAAATACAGTGGGAAAAACCAATCCATTAAAATTACTTACTAAATTTCCGTTTTCATCCTCAATTTGTCCCGAGATTATCACTTCTCCTAAAGCAGAAATTGTATCATAAATTGCTGTTGTACTAACACTCAAATCAGGATAAGCCAAGCGAAGTGCAGGATCACCAAGTAAAGTAAAATTTCTATTATTAAGTGCCGTTCCGCTATTTACTTTGGTTTGCCTGAACAAATCACCTAATCTTGGTAATTCTCCATTTTCTTTTTCAAAAAGAACTTTTACAAATTGTTTATTCAGAAAATAATTTGGCGCAGCATAAACTAATCGGCTTGTAGATAGAAGTGCTATTGCACCACCATTTTTATTGAGCAACACATATTCTCCTGCTGAAACTCTATCTGGATCATCAAAACGAGAAAACTCACAAGTTGCTGTTACAAAAAGTGGTAAATTATTTTCATTTTCCCATTTATTGATTTGCGCAACCTCCAAGATCCTTTCTTTACTCCAGCCCAATTCTCCTCCATGCCCAGAATAATTAATCAGAAAACTTCCCTTTTCTACACTTTCAGTAATAGCATTTTGCGCGTCTAAAGATCTTGGCCCCCCGGGAGTTGACTCCTGAGTATATGCATCTAAATAAATTTTCTTGATATTTATATTTTTATAATTATCATCAATTATATTAGCTAAACTATCAGCTTGCCACATATGGGTATTCCCATCATCTGCATCCCCATCATCTGCTACAAATGTAACTTTGTTTCTCCAATCACCAAAAGACATTTTATTACCATAGTCTTTTACTTTTTGCACCATGTCATTTGCTTGCATGAGAGTTTGCACAGGAAATCGACCAATACCAATATCTACTAGATCATTGGCAAAATGTCCTTCCGTATCATCTAAAAGTCCATAGTAATCATCTGTAATATAGCTTTGTGTTGGAGAAACAGAATTGTTTGACTGATAAGAAGGTACAAAATTGGTATTATTCATTATTCTGCTGAGAGGATCATAAGATGCATCTCCAAATAATAAGAGGTATTTGAGTTTATTACTAGGATTCTTGTAGAACATTCTTAAAAAATCACGAATAGCGGTAATATCTTGTGCCCCAGATGAAAACTCATTATAAATCTCTTGAGGAGTGACTACAATAGTTTTTATCCCATTTTTTTGTTCATGGTGCTGGGCTAAATCATTAGCTGCTGATAAAAAATCGGGATGTGATACGATTACATATTCTACATCTTCATCACTTCCATGTAAATTCTGATTACCAATTTTTCCAATAAGTTCAGCAGAATAATAAGAATTCCCATTGAAAGCTAAATACTCTTTTAAAGAATCACTTGATGCAATAAAACTTATTTGATTAGACGAAAAATCTGTATTTCTTTCTATAATATTTATAGGTTCTGAAACATCCCAAACACTAATACCAGAAGTAGCATTGCTTATTACAAATTTTGCATTCGTGCTATCGGCAATCGACTGTATATCTCTGAAAAGCATTTGATTCCCACTCATTCTTAGTTCCCTTCTTACATTAAGTTCTAAATAATCTAGCCAGCCTACAGAAGTGTTTTGAGGTTGATTATAAGAAATAGAGATTTCCATATTTGCATTTCCAGTAAATGTGATGGAATTTGAAGAAAGTTTAGCATAATCTGCCGTATAATGCGGATCGACTTGCGCTACCGAAATGCTTTGTAAAATTGTGGAATTTTTCTTTATTGTAAAGTTCGAAGAAGAGAATGAGCGTGCTGCAACTGCAGTTTTAACATAAACAGGAATAGATTGCACCAAATTAGGAAATGAAAAATTAAAACTATAGGAATTTGTCAAGTCGAACTTTTCACCATACCATTGTGCTCCCGATTTTATAAAATTCTCTAAATCCTCTTCATGAAAATCGTAATCATCAAAAGAATTAACAGTAACATTAAAATTAGAAATCTCTTTGCTTTGTATTCTTTTACCTCCGTTGCCTAAATCAGTGGTAATAAAATAAAAAGTTTTTCTACTAAATAAATTCCTCTGATGATGAAATCTTCCATCAGTTTCATTATAGCTCCACCTATCTGGTGATTGCCCATAAAAAAGAATGTAATCTCCACTCTCAAAAATACCATTATTGTTTATATCCACTACTGAAATTGCATTCTCTTGTAAGCCATCATATCTAAAATTATTATTTAGTTTAGGCAACATACCACCTCCACTACCAAAAATCCGTATCTTATTACAAGATAAATTACTAGTATTTACACCCAAATCAGATAAATTGGACTGAGTAATTTTATACACTCCATCCTGCTGAACTGCAATCTTGTACCAATTTCCACTGGCCAATACAGAACTAATTCTCTCATTTGATCTACTAGATATGGAGAAACAAAAAAGAAGTATAAAAAAAAGAATTCTTTTCATGGTGGCAAATTTAGTATTAAATAAAATCTATTTATGATTTTTTCAAAATAACTAACTTATTAACGAGCATTTGTTCTTATTTATTACATCAATTTTTTAGTGATTAAATACGATAACAAATAAAATTTATATCTTTGTAAAATTCAAATTCGGAACAATTGATAAAAAACAAAGGAAAATGATAAAACAAATTGTAAAAATATTAACAGCATTCAGCTTTTTATTGATACTATCAACCACTGCAAATGCACAAGATCCTGCATTTAGTCAGTTCTATGCTAACCCCCTTTATTTGAACCCTGCATTTGCTGGAACTTCACCTGGCGGTTGCCCAAGAACGACTTTGAATTACAGAGACCAATGGCCTGGAATAGGAAGAACCTATGTCACTTATTCTGTTGCTTACGATCAACACGTTAACTCATTAGGTGGAGGATTAGGTATTATTGTTGCCCAAGATAGAAGTGGAGCTGGAAATTTAAATACTACACATGCATCTCTTTTGTATTCATATCATTTAGAAGTAACAAGAAAATTCTCAATAAAAGCTGGTTTTGAGGCATCTTATAGAATGATAAATTTAGATTGGACAGATTTGACCTTTGGAGATATGATTGATTCTAAATATGGATTTATTTATCCAACAAATGAAGATATTGTAAATAATCCTACAGACGTTAGTTTCCCAGATTTTTCTACAGGATTCATTGGCTATTCTGAGAATTTATTCTTTGGCCTTTCTGCTCATCATTTAACACAGCCTAATCAGGGGTTTATTAGTGAAAGTGAATTACCAACAAAACTTACAGCTCATATTGGAGGAAATATTCCTCTTAGTAGATATAAAAATTCAGTAACTACAATTTCACCAAATTTCCTTTACCAGAAGCAACAAGATTTCCAACAATTCAATTATGGAGTGTATGTAAATAGAGGGCCAATGGTCGGCGGGCTTTGGGCAAGGCATAGTGTTAAAAATGTAGATTCATTCATCTTGATGGTAGGGCTTATTCAAGATGCTTTTAAGTTTGGTTATAGTTATGATATCACGTTAAGTAATTTAAAAAATAGTAATACTTTGGGTGCACACGAACTTTCCTTTACCGTATTTATGCCATGCACGAGTAAAAGTAAATCATTCAATACAATAAGTTGTCCATCCTTTTAATTTTAAAAAAATAAAAAAATGATAAAATCAACCAAAATAATTTTAGCAATAAGTTGTCTGTTTATCCTAGGATCATGTTCTAGTACTAGCAAAAAATCTTCAAATTCAAAAAGTTCATCCGCCACTGGTTGGGATTACAATAATTCCAAGAATGGTGGATTTGAAACTAATTCAAAATATAAAGAACAAGCTACTGCCCCAGGACTTATGTTTGTAGTAGGAGGATCTTTTACTATGGGAAGAACTGAGCAAGATGTATTTGCCGATTGGAATAATGTGCCTAAAACAGTTACTGTTTCTTCTTTTTATATTGATGAAACTGAAGTGAGAAATGTAGATTATTTAGAATATCTTTATTGGCTAAAGAGAGTTTACGGACAATCTTATCCTGAAGTATATACAGCAGCGCTTCCAGATACTTTGGTATGGAGAGATAAACTTGGCTATAACGAACCTTTTGTAGAATCCTATTTAAGACATCCTGCCTACAGAAATTACCCAGTAGTTGGTGTAAGTTGGTCACAAGCAAACAATTTTTGTGTTTGGAGAACAGACAGAGTAAACGAAAGAATACTTATTGATGAAGGAATCTTGAAAGAAGATAATGAACAGATTGATGAGAATTCTTTTAGCACAGATGCTTATTTAGCAGGACAGTATGAAGGAATAATAAAAAGAAACTTGAAAAACCTTAATCCGTCACTTGGGGAAGAAACAAGATTAGTAAGAATGGAAGATGGTATTTTATTACCAAGATATCGACTGCCAACTGAAGCAGAATGGGAATTTGCAGCTTTAGGATATGTAGGTAACACGAATATGGAGAATACAGATGAAAGGAAACTATATCCTTGGAATGGTTCCTCAGTAAGAAATGGAGATAAGAAAAATCAAGGAGAAATAATGGCAAACTTCAAAAAAGGTAGAGGAGATAATATGGGCGTTGCAGGTAATTTGAATGACAATGCTGATATTACGGCTCCTGTTCGTTCTTTTTGGCCAAACGATTATGGATTGTATTGTATGGCTGGTAATGTATCTGAGTGGGTAATGGATGTTTATCGCCCTGTAATAGAACAAACAACAGCTACTGACCATAGACCATTTAGAGGAAATGTTTTCAAAACCCAAAAAAGAGATGAGGATGGTTTTATTGAAGAAAAGGATAGTTTGGGAAGAATCACAATGGTAAATGTGAATGTGGAAGATAATGTATACAGAAGAAATTATAAAAAATCTGATAACATCAATTATAATGATGGTGATATTGAATCTCAAATGGGTATTGATTGGAACAATTTCTTAAACGAACAATCTGAAATAGATACTGCAAGTGTTAGAATTGATAAATGGAATCAAGATGCCCAAAAATACAAAGACAATAGAACAGGAAACAGCAGTGAGATGTACGATTACGGAAATACTTCATTGATTACCGATAGAACTAGAGTTTACAAAGGTGGTTCTTGGAAAGATAGAGCATATTGGTTAGTACCTGGAACTAGAAGATTCTTAGATCAAGACCAATCTAGTGATGCTATTGGTTTTAGATGTGCTATGGATAGAATGGGAGCTCCATCAAGTGATTTGAGAGAAAACCAAAGAAGAGGCACTGATTATAGTCAAAAGAAAATGGGAAGCAACAGAAGATAGTTTCATTTTAAAATATAACTACAAAACCCCAGCTAAAATTGGGGTTTTGTTTTATAAAAGAATATGCAAATTCAAAAATTATACAAACTTTTTTTAGCCCATCCTTTTATTTGCACAGATACTAGAGAAATAAAAGAGAATAGTATATTCTTTGCTCTTAAGGGAGATAACTTTAATGGAAATAAATTTGCAGAACAAGCCATCTCTAAAGGATGTGCTTATGCAATAATTGATGATAAAGAATATTGTAAGAATGATAAAATAATCTTGGTGGAAAATGTTTTGGATACTTTACAATTAGTTGCTCAATACCACAGAAAGCAGGTTGACATTCCTGTCATTGGAATAACAGGAACTAATGGAAAAACAACCTCTAAGGAATTAATACATGCCGTTTTATCATCTAAAAATAATTGTTATGCTACAAAAGGAAATTTAAATAATCATATTGGTGTACCATTAAGTATTCTGGAGATAAATAAAAATCATGAGATTGCAATTATTGAAATGGGAGCTAATCATATTGGTGAAATTACTACCCTTTGTAAAATAGCACAACCAAATTTTGGAGTTATTACCAATGTTGGAAAAGCTCACCTAGAGGGGTTTAGAAATTTTGAAGGTGTTATAAAAGCGAAGTCAGAGCTTTATAACTATATTAAAGAAAATGAAGGAACTATTTTTGTTAATAATGAAGATATCTTACTTATTAATCTGGCTGATGGTCTTGAAACAATTTCTTATGGCAAGAAAGGAAATTGCTATGGAGAGATAAGTAATTCCACTCCCTTTGTTAATCTTTTATTCTATAATAAAATAATAAAAAGTAATTTAATTGGCGACTATCAGTTTTATAATATCATGCTTGCGTCTTGTATAGGGAAATATTTTGGAGTTTCTAATGAAAACATCAAATTAGCAATTGAAAATTATACTCCAGCCAATAATCGTTCTCAGATTATTGAAACTAAAAACAATACACTTATTTTAGATGCTTACAATGCAAATCCTTCAAGTATGACTAGTATGTTGCAGTCTTTTGCAAAACAAAATTACAAGAACAAATTATGTATTTTGGGTGATATGTTAGAAATGGGAAGCACTTCTTCACAGGAGCATAAAATAATTATTGATTTGGTAAATAAACTAAAATTAGAGTGTATTTTTATTGGAAAAGAATTTGCTGAAGTTCATAAGCAAGCATACAATAGCACAGATAGATTCTCAGAGTTTTTAAAAGAAAAACCTATTAAGAAAAAAATAATTCTTTTGAAAGGTTCTAGAGGAATTGCACTTGAGAAGTTAGTAAAATTACTTTAATCTTCTCCTAGAGCATCCTTAAACAATTTCCTAAATACAAAGAAAAAAACCGAAAGGAAGCCACCTAAGAATCCGCCTAATATCCCTGCAAGAATATTTGAGATCCTATCTTCTTCTAAAGGTAAAATTGGCTTGTCAATTATTTGAATAATTGGGGTTTGGTTTAGTAAAGTCATTTTGGATATTTCAAGATTTTTTATAATCTCCAAATACATAGTATTTAGCACCTCCACCTCACGCATCAATTGTAATTCTTTTAACCTTCCAGATGCTTTTATGATTCTTTGATTAATATCTTTTACTCTAGCAAATTCTTGTTCTGCTTTGTCTAATTCTACAAAAACAGAGTCGGCACGATCTTGCAAAAAATCTAGTGTATTTCTAGCTTGTTTGGTTTGATGAGAAATATACATTTTACTCATTTCATTAATTAAGGTTTCTGTAAATTGCTTAGCAAAATTCTCATCAACAGAAATATAGGAAAGTGTAATAATATTTGCTTCTTCATTTTGAATTTCAATTGCTAGATTATTTTCGATGATTTGGTTCCAAATTTCTCCCATGATACTATCATGATATAGTGTAGGAGGTTTATTAAAATTCACCCCATCAAATTCTTCGGATGTTTGAT
>CAYZIA010000068.1:0-8188 GCA_964478325.1 uncultured Weeksellaceae bacterium | reverse complement strand
ATTCATTTTCAACGATCATTACACTTTAAGAAGTCCTTATTTTGAAGATAGTATTGCTAATAACCTTTTATTTATTGATCAGCAAAGAATTGCAATTGAAAATGGCGAATATTTACTAACGATAAAAGTGAAAGATATTCATGCTAATGATGAGATGTTAGTTCATAAAGAAAATATTATTATGGATTTTCAAAAGGATAAATTAGCTATTTCTGACATTACATTGGTTGAAAAATACCAAAAAACAATACAAGAAAATAAGCTTTCTAAGAATGGTTTTGATCTTACTCCTTATGTTTCTAATTTCTACCCACCAAATCAAGATACTTTATCTTTTTATTTTGAAATTTATAATACTAAAAAATATTTTACTAATGAAAAAAGATATTTACTAAATACCTATATCGAAAGCTTTGAAACCAATATACCTCTCTTTGATTTTACTAAATCAAAAAGAATGGAAGCAAAAGAGATTGAAATAAATTTATTTTCATTCCCTATTGAGAAACTGCCTACAGGAAACTATAATTTGGTATGTAATATAAGAGATGTAAAAAATAATTCTATTCTGCAAAAAAAGTTCTTTTTTCAGAGAAGTGGCTTAAAAAATGAAAAAAGTATGAATGATATTAGCAGTGTTGATATTAAAGGTACTTTTGCTGAACAGATTACAAGTATTGATAGTTTACTCTTGTATATTAGCTACCTCTACCCTATTTCTACTATTTTAGAGAATATATTTGCAGAGAATCAGGAAAGGTATAATAATTTATTACTAATGCAGAAGTTTTTCCTCAACTTCTGGAAAGGGAGAAATAATTTTACTCCTGATCAAGAATGGCAAAAATACCATAAGGTTGTTAAAAGCATTAATAAGGAATTTAGAAATGGCAAATTACCGGGTTACAAAACAGATAGAGGAAGAGTTTATTTGCAATATGGTGCTCCAAATAGTCGACATAAAGTAGAAAATTCTTCTGCTAATTTACCTTATGAAATTTGGCATTATTATAAATTACAAAAACAATCGGATTGTAAATTTGTTTTTGTGAATGAACATTTAGGGATTCAGGATTACAAATTAACTTATTCAAATGTAGAAGGTGAGGTCAGTAATCAGGAATGGAGAGACCGATTGGAACAAGTAGATAATCCAACTTTTGGTGATGATTTTATAAATAATTACATCAACCCAAGATAGAATACTTACATTTGCCAATATGATTACAAAAGTATTTTATTATATTTTGCTTATTCCTGTCTCCTTCCTTCCTTATCGTATATTATACTTATTCTCTGATTTTTTATTTTTTATTTTTTATATAATCCTTGGATACAGAAAGAAAATAGTATCAGCCAACCTTAAAAATTCTTTTCCTGATAAAACAGATAAAGAATTAAAAGAAATTATGCATAATTTTTATAAACACTTTTGTGACCTTCTTTTAGAAGGAATTAAGGGATTTACTATTTCAGAGAAACAACTTAAAGAAAGACTAACTATTAAGAATCCTGAATTTACTAACTATTATGCTAAAAAGAATCAAAATATCATTTTAGTAGGTGGACATTATAATAATTGGGAAATGTATGCTCAAGCATTTTCGATTTACTCTAATCATAGATGTATGGGTATTTATAAGCCTCTTTCCAATGCCTTTATGAATATCAAGATGTACCAATCAAGATCAAAATTCGGAACAGACTTAATCTCTATGAAACAAACTAAAAAGTTATTTCAGGAAGAAGAAAGTTCTGATCCAAAAATAATAGTTTTTGGAGCAGATCAGAATCCTTCTAATCCTATGAGAGCGCATTGGTTAAAGTTCTTACATCAAGATACTGCTGTTGCTTTTGGAGTAGAAAAATATTCAAAAGAGTACAATTGTCCAGTGGTATTTATAAGTATCAATAAACCCAAACGAGGCTATTATGAAGTGAAATACTCTTTAATTACAGAGTATCCTACCAAAGAGCCTTATGGAAAGATAACAGAAGATTTTACAAAAAGATTAGAAGAAGATATAATAAATAACCCACAATATTGGTTGTGGACACATAGAAGATGGAAACACAAAAAAGAAGAATAAAAACAGCCATTGTAATCCTTAATTGGAATGGCAAAGATTGGTTGGAAAAGTTCTTGCCAACTATTATTCAGCATAGCGATATGGCAGAAATTATTATTGCTGATAATGGATCAACTGACGATTCTTTATTATTCTTATCTAAGAATTTTCCAAATATTAAAGTGATAAATAATAAAGAAAATTTGGGTTTTGCAGGAGGTTATAATAATGCCTTAGATCGAATTCATGCTGAATATTATGTATTGCTCAATTCAGATGTGGAAGTAAGTGATAATTGGTTATTACCTATTATTAGATTGATGGATAAAGATAAAGATATTGCAGCTTGTCAGCCAAAATTATTAGATTTTAATAACAGAAAAAAATTTGAATATGCAGGTGCTTCTGGCGGTTTTTTAGATAATTTGGGCTATCCTTTTTGCAGAGGTAGAATTTTTAATTTTTTGGAAGAGGATGCTGGGCAATACAATGATACAGCAGAAGTGTTTTGGGCAACTGGCGCTTGCCTTTTTGTAAGATCTGATATTTTTTGGGAAGTAGGTGGTTTTGATTCTGATTTCTTTGCGCACCAAGAAGAGATAGACCTTTGCTGGCGATTGAGGAATAAAGGATATAAGATTATGGTAGAGCCAAAATCAGAAGTTTATCATGTTGGTGGTGGAACGTTAAATGCTAGCTCTTCTTTTAAAACATATCTTAATTTTAGAAATAACCTTTGTATGCTTTTTAAGAACTTGCCTCTACCCTGTTTGTTTTTTGTAGTTATTTTCCGTCTACTTTTAGATGCAGTTGCTTCTATTACTTTCTTGAAACAAAAAGATGGTTTCTCTCATTTCTTTGCTATTATAAAAGCACATTTTTATTTTTATTGTGCTATTCCAAAACTCATAGTCAAACGCCAAAAGATTAAACAGAAGAATAAATTAGTTGGCAAAGTAAATTGGAGTATTCTTTTTAAAAATAAAGTTAAAGGTATTAAGCAGTTTTCTGATTTATAAAGTTAATAAACCCGCTTTATAAGAATCCAATCCCAGACCACAAATAACCGCTTTACAATTAGGAGACAATAATGATCTTTTTCTAAATTCTTCACGAGCATATATGTTAGAGATATGCACTTCAATTACTGGAGTATCAATAGCTGCAACTGTATCAGCAATTGCAACAGAAGTATGTGTATAGCCTCCTGTATTTAGTAAAATAGCATCGTAAGAAAAACCAACTTCTTGTAGTTTGTTTATCAGTTCACCCTCCACATTACTTTGGTAATACTCTAATTCAATAGCACAGAATTCCTCTTTTAATCTTTTAAAATATGTCTCAAAAGAAATATCTCCATAAATAGATCTCTCTCTTTTGCCTAATAAGTTTAAATTTGGTCCGTTAATAATAATCACTCTCATATATTAGCAAAATTAAAAAAATGAGTTGGGAATCGACAATATTAGGTTTTAAAAGTTATTTGACTATTGAAAGATCATTATCTACTAACTCAGTGGATGCATACATTCGGGATGTAAAAAAACTGGCTGATTTTGCAATAGAAAAAGAAAAGACAGAGCTGGAAATTAAAAAAAATGATTTATCAGAATTTATTTATAATATTAGTAAAAGTGGATTAGCGACTCGTTCGCAAAGCAGAATCATCTCAGGAATCAAGGCATTTTATAAATATCTCATAATGGAAGATTATATCACTATGGATCCTACTGAATTATTGGAATCTCCTAAAATTGGTATGAAATTACCAGATACGCTTTCCATTAAAGAAATAGATAGGCTTATTGCAGCAATTGATTTAAGCAAAGCTGAAGGAGAAAGAAACCGTGCTATATTAGAAATGCTATATAGTTGTGGTTTACGTGTTACAGAACTAATCACTTTAAAACTATCAAATGTAAGTTTTGTAGAAGGATTTATAAAGGTAGTAGGAAAAGGAAATAAGGAACGGCTTGCTCCTATCGGAAATACTTCACTCAAATACCTTAATATCTATATTAATGAGATTCGAAATCATCAAAAAATTCAAAAAGGGCATGAGGATATTATTTTTCTTAACAGAAGAGGAAAACAGCTAACAAGAGTAATGATTTTTACCATCATTAAGAAATTAGCAGAAAAGATCAGTTTGAAAAAGAATATTAGTCCACATACTTTTAGACACTCATTTGCTACACATTTAATTCAAGGTGGTGCTGATTTAAGGGCAGTACAAGAAATGCTTGGACACGAAAGCATTACTACTACTGAAATATATACTCATATCGATAAAGAATATCTTAGAGAAGCTATAATTACGTTTCATCCGAGGGCTTAGGTTTTAATGAAATAATTTCCTTAATTTCGTGCATAATGTTTGATGCAAAACAAATACTAATAAAATATTGGGGACATACTAATTTCAGACCACTTCAAGAGCAAATAATACAATCAGCTTTGAATGGAAAAGATACTTTAGCTTTGCTTCCAACAGGAGGCGGAAAATCTATTTGTTTTCAGATACCTTCTTTAATGCAAGATGGGATTTGTATTGTAATTTCTCCTTTAATTGCTTTGATGAAAGATCAAGTACAACATCTAAAGTCAAAAGGAATAAAATCAGTTGCTATTACTTCAGGTTTTTCTAAAGATGAGGTTGATGTAGCGCTAGGTAATTGTATTTATGGTAATTACAAATTCTTATATCTTTCACCTGAAAGGCTGAAAAGTAAAGTGGTACAAGGAAGGATTAGTCAGATGAATGTGAATCTAATTACAGTAGATGAAGCACATTGCATAGCAGAGTGGGGTTATGATTTTAGACCCTCCTATTTACATATTGCTAGAATTAGAAAGGTCATTCCGAATACTCCTATTTTAGCACTTACCGCAACTGCAACTTCTGATATTATTAATGATATTCAAGAAAAACTTCTTTTTAAAGAAAAGCATCTATTACAATCTTCATTTATTAGGAAAAATCTTTCTTATGTGGTTATCAATGTTGAAGATAAAAAAACAAAACTTTTAAAGATTTTAAATCATTTTAAAAGCAGTGCAATTGTATATGCAAGTAGTAGGAAAGATACTAAGGATATAACTATTCTTCTTAGAAATAATGGCATATCTTCCGATTATTATCATGGAGGTTTGGATATAGAGATTCGCAATCAAAAACAAGAAAAATGGAGTAATGGACAGATTAGGGTAATGGTAGCAACTAATGCTTTTGGAATGGGAATTAATAAAGATAATGTGAGAGTTGTAATTCATATGAATACTCCAACTTCTTTGGAGGCTTATTTTCAAGAAGCAGGAAGAGCTGGACGTGAAGGAAAATTAGCATATGCTATTTTAATTTCTAACAAAAATGATAGAATTGATTTAAGCAGATTTATACTTTCACAATTACCAAGCGCAGAAGAAATTAGGGAATGTTATCAAAAAATAGCGGATTATTTTCATATTGCAGTTGATACCGCTGAAGGCGAGAGTTTTGAATTTGATATTAATAATTTTTGTGAGAGATATCATTTTAAGACATATAAAACGTATAATATTTTAAAATATTTAGAGAAAGAGGAATTTATCAAGCTTACTGATTCTATTTATTCACCATCCAAATTACATTTTACTGTAGATAATGCGGAACTCTATCGCTTTCAAGTTGCAAATATGTATTATGATTCTTTCATCAAGTTATTATTACGTTCTTATAGTGGATTGTTTGAGAATTATGTTACAATAAATGAACAAACATTAGCAAGTAGATATAATTCAACATCTACTAAAGTTTTAGATATGCTTAAAAAATTACAGCAGTTAGATATACTTAAATACATACCAAGAACAAATACACCAAAACTAATCTTTTCAAAAAATAGAGTAGAGTCATCTGCTATGAGAATTTCAGAAGAAAAATTAGAAAACAGAAAACAATTAAAAACTACAAAGATGGAGTCCGTTATATCTTATATAGAGGAAAATACAATTTGCAGAACACAACAATTATTAAGCTACTTTGGAGAAGAAAATAATTACAAATGTGGTAAATGCGATATATGTGTAGAAAGTAAGAAAAAAGATTTATTCTGAATTACTAATTCAATAAAAGAAAAATATTGAAAGTATTGTAAACTATTTGAGAATAAAAAAGTGAAACTCACTAAAAATAAATATTCTTGGATTGTTTAATTATTCTAAATTTGCCCAAATGAAAATAATATTCTTTGGTAGCCCTCCATTTTCTGCTTATATTTTAGAGCAACTTCATATTAATTTTAATGTAGTAGCTGTAGTTTGTTCGCCAGATAATGAGAAAGGGAGAGGTAGAAAAATATATTCTCCAGCTGTAAAACAAAAAGCAGAGGAATTGAAGATTAAAGTTTTACAACCAGAAAATTTGAAAGAAGAAAATTTCGTTACAGCATTAAAAAATCTAAATTCTGATTTATTTATAGTTGTAGCTTTCCGTATGCTGCCAGAAATTGTTTGGAAAATTCCAAAATTTGGAGCTGTAAATTTACACACTTCCCTTCTTCCAAATTATAGAGGGGCAGCTCCAATTAATTGGGTTCTAATTAATGGTGAAAAACAAACAGGAATAACTACCTTCTTTATTAATGAGAAAATAGATGAGGGTAATATTCTATTGCAAGAAAAAATAGAATTAAATAGTAAAATTACAGCTGCAAGTTTGCATAATATTATGATGAAAAATGGAGGAAACCTTCTTTTAAGAACTATAAAGAGTATTAAAAATAATTCAATAAAAGAAATTATTCAGAAAACTAGATCTTCTGATAAAATTACAAAAAAATTAAATAAAGAGATTTTAAGAATTGATTGGAATAAATCATCTGCTGAGATACATAATCTAATACGAGGTCTATCCCCTTGCCTTAAAGATGGTACTATTTTAAAAGATGTAGCGATTTGCCCTTCAGCTTGGTTTTATCTTTTGGTTGAAAACGAAAAGAAAATTAGAGTAAAGTTACTCCTTTCTAATTTTGAAAGAATTGAACATTCATCAGAAATTTACAGCATAGTTACTGATAATAAAACTAACTTTAAGATTACAGTAAAAGATGGTTTTATTTCTGTTCTAAGATTACAAATGGAAGGGAAAAAAGCAATGGATATCAAAAGCTTCTTAGCTGGCTTTCAGATAGAAAATAGTTTTACTATTGGTTAATCGATATGAAGAAAAAAAAACAATTGATTAAACATCTTTCAGACTTTATTACAAAAGAACGAATTGAATTATTAAATAATAATCTAAAACAAAGAACGAATCATCTAGCTATAGTTTTAGAGGATATTTTTCATTCTCAGAACGCAAGTGCTGTTTTAAGAACAGCCGATTGTTTTGGAGTCCAAAATATTCATATTATTGAAAATAAAAACAACTACAATACACATCCAAATATATCCTTAGGATCTGGGAAATGGTTAACAGAAACTTTCTATAATAAGAAAAAAAATAATACAGAGGATTGTTTGAAAAATTTAAAAAAGGATGGGTATAAAATTATAGCAACCAGTCCACATAAAGCAAAAAGTATTTATGATATTAATATTAAGAAAGAAAAAGTAGCTTTACTTTTTGGAACAGAACAAGAAGGGCTTTCTTGCTTAGCATTAGAGATGGCAGATGAGAAAGTAAAAATTCCAATGTATGGATTTTCTGAAAGTTACAATATTTCTGTAGCAGCAGCACTATGTATGCAGGTGATTATTAGTAAAATACGAGAGCATAATATAGCTTGGCAACTATCTGAAGAAGAAAAAGATGAAGTGATGTTAAATTGGCTTAGAAATAGTATAAAGGAATCAGAGTTAATTGAAAAACGATTTATTCAAGATATAGTCAGCTCATAAATTGAGAAATTATTATATTTGGCGCTTAAATTAATTAAATGGGAAAAGGAGACAGAAAAACTAAAAAAGGAAAGATCAGAATTGGTTCTTATGGGAAATTAAGACCAAGAAAAAAAGCTACGAATACTTTTGTACCAAAAAAAGTAGAAAAATCAAAGGAACAAGAAGAAACAAAAAAGGAAGTAGCTGTAAAGAAAACTACAAAAAAGAAAGCAGCTGTCAAAAAAACTACAAAAAAG
>CAYZIA010000067.1:0-8216 GCA_964478325.1 uncultured Weeksellaceae bacterium | reverse complement strand
CAGGAAAAACTGCAATCTTATTCATGAATTTGAGGTTTTAATTGGCGAAAATACTAAAATGAACGCTACCATATTTTCTGAGCTCTACATTTTCCTTGCCAAAATTAATACTGCTGTCATGTTCAATAATCAAACATCCATCTCTTCTAATTAGATTGTTTTTTAGAATATTGTCTTTCATCTCTTTGTAATATTCAAAATGATAAGGAGGATCAGCAAAAATAATATCAAAATCCTGTTTTGTTTCTTGCAAGAAATCTAAGCAATCCATTTTTTTTACAAGTATATTATAATTTAATTCTCCTGCTATCTTTGAAATAAAGTTACAGCAATGAATATTTTGATCAATTACCATAACATCTTCACAACCTCTTGATGCAAATTCAAAAGCAATATTTCCAGTACCTGAGAATAAATCCAGAATTTTTTTACTATCTAAGAAGTAGCGATTTTCCAAGATATTAAAAAGGGCTTCTTTTGCTATATCGGTAGTGGGACGGACTGGCAAGTTTCTTGGTGCAACAATTCTTTTTCCTTTATTTCTTCCTGAGATTATGCGCACAAAAGTTGTGAAAAAAGACAGAAATATTGATGGGATTTTATGCTTTCTAATTCTTTGGAAAAGTTCAAATTTTCTGGCCGATTACCAAAACTAATATTTCTAATATACTGATACAAAAGATTGTATTTTTCATCCGATTTTAAAATATCGTCAAGCAATATCAATTCTGTTTTTTCTGGAGATAATCTTAATTGTTCCATGCTAAAAAGCAAGAAATATAGCATATCTTCTTTGGTTTCGATTGAAAAACTATTATGTAATTCTAATTTGTTTTCTTCAATCATACCAATTTCTAAAATATTATTCTTTACTGAGGCATAAACTTTTGCTTCAAGACTATTGTTTTGCAATAAAAGTTGCTCAATAAAAATACTGCTATTACATTTTATTTGTGTGTTAGGAAAAGATTGATGAATAAGGTTTAAAAGATCTGTAGGAACAGAATAGATATTAATTGCATCCATTTGTTGCATCTTATCACTTAGAATTTCTTCATATAGAGTATGGTTAAATTCAAGAATCTCCCTATTTTTTTCTTCTTTGTAAAAAGGTATTGGAACAAGGGTAGAAGGAAATTCATTTAGTGCTAGAGAACTAGAATAAAACTCTTTTTGTAAGAGAGATTCAGAGGCAATAATATCTGCTATTTTCTTACAGCTCTCAGAGATCCCTTTTGTTTTAAACTCAAATTCTTTGAGTAAGATATAAGTAAAGGTTAAAGTATCGAAAACGCAGAATCTAAAATTACTGAGTCCAATTTCAACGGAGAGATGACATTTCTCAGTCAATAAATTATTGGGTGAGTATGGACTAAGATTTACTTTTGGCAATATATTATTCGCCCCAGTTCCCATTTAAAGAAGCTTCTGACATGGAGCCAACTCTTAAAAAGCTGGACAAATCATATTTTTTATTTTCAGCATCCAATCCTATTAACACATCTCTGTATGTGGCAGATACTTCAAAAACTTGTACCACTACTTCTCCTTTTTCAACAATTCCTGCATCAATTTCATAAGATTTATTTTCTGTATGAGGGATGTATCTTAATTGCATAATATCAAGTGAATATTTTTTATTTCTTGTAGATAAATAATCTTCATTAAATATATGCGATTTGGCATTAATATAGATGGTGTCTCTGCTTATGAGTCCAGCCTCTAATGCCTGTAATTCTGTTAAAGAATCAGGAGCTTCTCCCTCTGATTTTATCACAGCTACCGAATCAGTATGTAGAAAGATCATTAAGCTGTCAAAATTATCAGAAAATCCTTGGTATTTGCTTTTATATGAGATTTGAACAGCTCTAATATCTTTGAGCTTTTGCACATTTTCTGCAATTCTCACTTTGGCTAATTTCTGAAATTCTACTTCACTATTTATGCTATTGTAAACGAAATAAGCAAGTATAAGATTTAGCGGAATAAGAATTAATGCAATTTGTTTGGCTTTCATCTTATTAAAATTTTTAAGTCGCAAATCTACAATTTTTACCGAATAAATAATAATTTGTTTTTTCTTTGTAAAATATTTTTTACGCATGAAAAAATTATTTAGCAAAATAGTATTTAAAATTTTGGGTTGGAAAATAACTGGAAGTATTCCAAAAATAAAAAAATATGTTGTCATTTCTGCACCTCATACTTCCAATTGGGATTTTCTTATTGGCAGATGCTTTGCTTATATTTTGGATATTAAGCCGAGATATCTGATAAAAAGTGATCTTTATATTTGGCCTTTAAGTATCCTAATTAAATTAAATGGTGGAATCCCAGTTTACCGAAAAATAACTAAAAATACAGTAGATCAATTAGTAAAAAGATTTCAAAATACTGAGAAATTGATCTTAGGAATTGCACCAGAGGGGACACGATCTAGAGTAGAAAAGTGGAAAACGGGGTTTTATTATATTGCAGAAAAAGCTAATGTTCCTATTGTACTTATGTATATGGATTATAAAAAGAAAGAGATTGGATATCTTGATATATTAAATCCTAGTGGAGATTTACAAAAAGATTTGCAAAAGATTCAAGAATTTTATGAGACTGTAATTGGAAAAAACCCTGAATTGTATAATAGTAAAATTTATTAGTGTAATTTGTTAAAAAGAATGCAAAAACAAATTCTTTAATTTTATTCATTTTTATTGAATCTTTTATTTTTGCTTCCATTAAATTTATAAACTATGTCATCACAGGCAACACTAACTTTAGCTACTGTAGAACAAGCTCAAGAAATGGGTCTTCTGCCAGAAGAATTTAATAGAATCAAGGAGATACTAGGGAGAACGCCTAATTTTTGTGAACTGAGTGTTTTTGGCGTAATGTGGTCAGAGCATTGTTCTTACAAAAACTCCATCAAATGGCTTAAAACCTTACCAAAAAAAGGCCCCCATATGCTAGTGGAAGCAGGTGAAGAGAATGCTGGTTTGGTAGACATTGGTAATGGATTGGCATGTTGCTTTAAAATTGAATCGCACAATCATCCTTCTGCTTTGGAGCCTTATCAAGGTGCAGCTACTGGGGTTGGCGGAATCAATAGAGATATTTTTACCATGGGCGCTCGCCCAATAGCGCAATTGAATTCTTTGCGTTTCGGCAATATAAAGAAAGAAAGAACAAAATGGTTAGTGAAAGGGGTTGTAAAAGGTATTGGTGATTATGGAAATGCTTTTGGAATTCCAATTGTGGGTGGTGAAGTTTTTTTTGATGATTGCTACAATACCAATCCGCTTGTAAATGCTTTTTCGGCAGGAATAATGAAAAAAGAGGATATGATTTCTGCTACCTCTTCTGGAGTTGGTAATCCAGTTTTTATCGTTGGATCACGTACAGGTAAGGATGGTATTCATGGAGCTTCATTTGCATCAAAAGATATTACAGAAGATTCTGCGGAAGACCTTCCAGCGGTTCAGGTTGGAGATCCTTTCCAAGAAAAATTATTATTAGAAGCTACTTTGGAATTAGGAAAAACAGATGCAGTAGTGGGCATGCAAGATATGGGTGCTGCTGGAATAACTTGCTCTTCTAATGAAATGTCAGCTGCCGGAGAGCACGGCTTGATTATTAATTTAGAAAAAGTACCTACACGCCAAGAGAATATGAAAGATTGGGAAATTTTACTTTCTGAATCACAAGAGAGAATGTTGGTGGTAGTAGAAAAGGGAAAAGAAGATATAGTAAATGCTATTTTTGACAAATGGGATTTGAGTTGTGAGCAAATTGGAGAAGTAACAGCAGGCGATAGGGTAAAATATTATATGCATGGTGAATTGGTAGGCGATGTGCCTTGTGTTGATTTGGTTTTAGGAGGAGGTGCACCTGTATATGAAAGAGCATATACTGAGCCAGCTTATTATCAGCAGTATAAAAAGTTTGACATTAAAAGTGTCAAGCAGCCAGAGGATTTAGTGGGGGTGGCTAAGTTTCTTACGGCACATCAAAATATTGCATCTAAAAGATGGGTATATGAGCAATATGATTCTATGGTTGGCACGGTAAATATGAGCACCAATAATCCTACAGACGCAGGTATTGTTAATTTAAAAGGAACAGACAAAGCCCTTGCCATGACAGTAGATTGTAATGCAAGAATGGTAAATGCTGATCCAGAAGAAGGTTGTGCTATGGCTGTTGCTGAAGCGGCAAGAAATATTGTTTGTTCCGGTGGAGTACCGTCTGCAATTACCAATTGTTTGAACTTTGGAAACCCTTACAACCCGGAAGTATATTGGCAATTTGTAGGAGCTATTAAAGGGATGACAAAATCTTGTAAGAAATTCAACACACCAGTAACTGGTGGAAATGTAAGTTTCTATAACCAATCGGCAGTGGAAGATAGAGAAGTACCTGTTTTCCCAACACCAACGATTGGTATGTTAGGAATAGTAGAAGACAAGAAACATATTACTTCTTTGGCTTTTAAGGGTAAATCAGATTTGATTTATATGATTGGAAAGCTCGAGAATGACATTTCATCTTCTGAATATTTAGAATCTTATCATGGTGTTAAAGAATCTTCAGTACCTAATTTTGATTTAGATGCAGAATATGAAATGCAACAAACTATTACTAAACTTATTAGAGTAGATATAATTGAGTCTGCACATGATGTTTCTGATGGAGGAGCTTTTATTACACTTCTTGAAAGTGCTATGGTAAATAATTTTGGCTTTGATATTACTACTTGTTCTGAAATTCGAAAAGATTCTTTTCTTTTTGGTGAATCTCCATCAAGAGTAATGATTACTACTACCGAAAGAAATGAAGAAAAAGTATTGGATATATTAAATAAATCAAAGATTCCTTTTATGCTTATAGGACATGTTACTAAAGGTGATATCCGTATTGATGATAATTCATTTGGGGATATTGCTGAGTACAAAGAAATTTATGATAATTCTTTAGCTGAGAAGTTAAAGTAGCGTTTTCTTTTTTATTGAGAAGATTTATTTTGAATCAATCTTACTTATTAAAATCTTATCAATTTGATTCTTTGAGAGCTTTCCGTTTAACCACTCTTTGCTAATCTTAGCATTATATTGCTTGTAAAATTCTATTGCAGAATTATTCCAATCCAGAACTTGCCATATCATTCCATTTAAGCCTTGTTCCTTACATATATTAAGTGTTTCTTCAAATAATTTAGAGCCTACACCCTGCCCTCTATATTCACCTTTAATTACAAAATCCTCAAGAAATAAAACTTTACCTTTCCATGTTGAATAGCGAATAAAATAAAAAGATAATCCAATAATTTCATTATCATTTTCTGCGATCAAAAACCAATACCAAGGATGATCTCCAAAGCCATCATTCTCTAAGTTTTCTAATGTGATAGTTACTTCTTCCAAAGAATTTTCATAATCAGCTAATTCTTTTATTAATCCTAGAACTGATGGAAGATCTTTTTTTACTCCTTCTCTAATTTGTATTTTCATAAAGCTAATATAAAAAATAAAACTACTTATTAAAGTGGTTTCTTTTATGAGTGTTGCAAGATTCTAATTTAGAACTTTTTTAGATCTATAGTAATTAAAAAAAGTTTATTCGTATAATTGCATTCAAAAATAATTATCTGCTTATAAGAAATGTTTGTGAATAAAAATACTAGAGTATTTACAGATAATCTAATGATGACTTTGTAAAGTAACTATTTATGAATATCCTTAAAAGTTTACTAACTATCCTTCTATTTATTTTATTTTACTTTGTGTATACTTATTTTGTTTATACTCAAGAATCTGTATCAAAATATGGAAATCAAACAATATCACCTTTAGCATGTGAGGGAAAGATAGTCTTTCAAAAATACAATTGTATATCATGTCATCAGCTTTACGGATTAGGAGGTTATTTAGGCCCTGATTTAACCAATGTAATTTCAGCAAAAGGAGCTCCTTATGTTAGAGTAATTATTAAACATGGCACTCTAACAATGCCCAATCTAAATGTAACGGATAATGAGATAGAAGCGCTTGTTGAATTTTTATCTTCAGCAGATAGTTCAGGTATATTTCCTCTAAAAGAGTTTGGCGCAACTTGGTATGGAACTATAATTCCAAAAACTGAAAAGAAATGAATAATCTAATTAATAATCTGTCAGTTGCATTATTTATAATCATATTTTTAGTGTCTTGTGTAGGGGATCCTAAAACTTCAGAATTGGTTATGGAAACAATAGAAGAAATTGATCCAATGAAAGATAAAGGGGTAGGACCAATAATTGCTGTAGATATAACTGGCACAATCAATCAATCAATGGCTGATCAGGGAGAAGTAATATTCAATAGTATATGTTCTGCATGTCATAAATTAGATCAAAAATTTATAGGACCGGCATTAATAGGGGTTACAAAAAGAAGAACACCAGAATGGATTATGAATATGATAATGAATCCTGAACAAATGGTTAAAAATAATGCACAAGCAAGAAGATTGCATATGGAATATGCATCTCCAATGGTTAATCAAGGTTTAACAGAAGCTGAAACAAGATCTATTCTTGAATATTTCAGAATTAATGACATAGAACTCTAATTAATAAAAATGAAAAATAATTTTGCCCATCTATTTGTTAATCTAGCACTTCTTTCTTTGTTGGCTTCTGTTGTTTTTGGTTGTTTTGCCGCATTTCAATATGTATATCCGGATTTATTAGAAGGTATCTTTTCTTTTCAAATGACGAGACCTATGCATGTTTCACTGGCAGTTGCTTGGATCTTTCTTTCTGCTTTAGCAGGTATTTATTATTACCTCCCAAAAATTGTAAATGGACCGATTTATAGCAGTAAACTTGCTTATCTTCATTTTGGAGTTTTTGCGTTCACCGGACTTCTAATATTATATTCTTATTTTACAAAAAGTTTTGGAGGTAGAGAATATTGGGCTTTCCCTCCAGTTTTTGCAATTCCAATATTGATCTCATGGGTATTTTTAATTATTAATTTTTTCAAAACATTTTATAATTATATAAAATCATCAATATCAGAAGATTCTGACTTTCTAAAAATAAAAATTCCAGTATATATTTGGATGTGGGGAATTGGAATTCTTTTCTTCTTTTTCACTTTTATAGAGGCCTATTTATGGCTAGTACCATTTTTTAGAGAAAATATTGTAAGAGATATTATGGTACAATGGAAAGCATATGGGTCTTTGGTGGGTTCCTGGAACATGTTAGTATATGGTACCGCAATTTATGTTATGGATAAGATTAGTGGTGAAAGTAGTGCAAAGAGTAAAATGTCTTATTTCTTATTCTTTTTGGCCTTTACAAACTTATTACTTGGATGGTCTCATCATATTTATATTTTATCAACTGCTGAGTGGATACGTCATTTAGGATATGCTATTAGTATGACAGAACTTCTTATTCTTGGGAGAATGATTTGGTTATGGAAGAAAACGGTTAAAATATCAAAAAAAGAAGAATTTAATTTGTCTTATCTTTTTCTAGTTGCAGCAGATTTTTGGATTATTTGTAATTTATTATTGGCAATTTTAATATCTATTCCAGTAATTAATATTTATACGCACGGGACTCATATAACAGTGGCCCATTCAATGGGAAGTACTATAGGTATTAATACGATGATATTATTAGCATCCATTTTTTATATTTTGCACGATTCTAAAAAAATTCCAAAACAATATAGAGGAATGAAATACTCTAACAAAGGATTTTGGATTCTGAATCTTTTTTTCCTTATCTTTTGGCTAGATCTAATTGTAATAGGTATATTAAAATCCTATTATACTATTCAGGGTTTGCATCATCAACAAGTTATTAGCTTATTAGAACCTTATTTTGAAGGATTTTTTGTTTCAGGAATTGGAATATTTATTGGAGTTTGCTGTATAATTCTTCCTGTATTTAAAAAGAGTTTTGTCAATTTATCTTCTTAAAATTAGCAGTAATATTCTTTTTTGTGGACCTCTCGGTCCTAATCTAGAACTTTTTAAGAGAACTATTGAGTAAGTTTGCATTATGAATAAAATTGAATCAATTAATATAATGAATAAGTTTTCATTATTTAATGAAGAATGGACTCCTAAAATTATAGGAGAACTTAATGGTCAGCATGTAAAAATCTGTAAACTTAAAGATGATTTTGTATGGCATAGTCATGAAAATGAAGATGAGCTTTTTATGG
>CAYZIA010000066.1:0-8930 GCA_964478325.1 uncultured Weeksellaceae bacterium | reverse complement strand
TCGTCATTCATAACATTAAAAACATCTCCTGCTTGAGGTGCGCCATTCAACCCTAACAAAACCGCTGGTGAGGAAGGCTCAGATTTATCTATACTATTTCCTCTTTCATCCAAAAGAGCTTTTACTTTTCCGCTATATCCTCCAGAAAGTACATAATCACCAATTTTTAAAGTGCCATTCTGCACTAATATAGTGGTCAAATATCCTTTGCCTTTATCCAAAGACGCCTCAATTACTGTGCCTTTTGCATTTCTGTTTGGGTTTGCTTTCAACTCTAATAATTCTGCTTCCAATATTACTTTCTCTAAAAGTTCAGGGATCCCTACTCCCGTTTTTGCAGAAACATCTTGGCTTTGAAATTTTCCGCCCCAATCTTCTACCAGCAAATTCATTTCAGCTAATCCCTCTTTTATTTTTTCAGCATCCGCTATATCTCTATCAATCTTATTTATAGCAAATATCATAGGTACTCCAGCTGCTTGCGCATGTGAAATTGCCTCTTTAGTTTGTGGCATTATTTTGTCATCAGCAGCAATTACGATTACTACGATATCGGTGATTTTTGCTCCTCTAGCACGCATTGCAGTAAACGCCTCATGGCCAGGAGTATCTAAAAAGGAGATTTGTTTTCCATCTTTTAGTGTTACCTCATACGCTCCAATATGTTGAGTAATTCCTCCAGATTCTCCAGCAATTACATTAGTTTCTCTAATATAATCGATCAAAGAAGTTTTTCCATGATCTACATGCCCCATAATAGTAACAATAGGAGGTCTACTTTGTAAATCAGATTCTTCATCATCTATATCTTCAATCGCTTCTTGTACCTCTACTCCAACAAATTCTACTTTAAATCCAAATTCTTCCACAATTATTTGAATAGTATCTGCCTCTAATCTTTGGTTCATGGTTACCATAAACCCTAATGTCATAAGTGCTGAAATAATTTCTGTAACAGGGACGTCCATCAAAGAAGCTAACTCTTGAGCAGTAGCAAATTCAGTAATTTTAACAATCTTATTAGACGCTTTTATAGCAGCTGTTTCTTGTTCGGCTATTTCTTTGTGTGCTATTCTTTTCTCCCTTCTATTTTTTACGCTTGTTTTCTTCCCAACACCTTGTAATTTAGCTAAGGTTTCTCTGACTCTTTTTTGAGCTTCTTCTGCATCTACTTCAATTTCATTAGATTTTTTCTTTTTGATTTTACCAGATTTAAATCTGTCTTGATTTACTTTTTTAGTAAGTCGTTTTCTTTTTTTCTTTCCAGACACTCGGCTTTCTGAGGAGGTGGCAACTGGAGTTTTCTTTTTTGTTTTTACTTTTTCTAAATCTATCTTCTCACCCGTTATTTTAAGTTTTGATAGTGTTTGGGCTTTCGCCTTTATTACTTCTTCCTTTTTTGTTTTTTCAAGAGGGCCTTCTTTCTTCTCCTCTTCCGTTTTGTTTTCTGATAAATCCTCCGTTGCACTTGGCTTGATGTCAAAGGTTGATTTTTCTTTTTTTATTTTCTCTGCTTCTGCAATTTGTTTAATATCCTCTTCCATGCTTAACTTATTAGCAGCTATTTTTGCTGCTAACTTAGTTTCTTTTGATGCTTGGAATTCAGCAACTAACATTTGATAAATATCATCCCCAACTTTAGATGTAGGTTTTAGTTCATCATACCCTTTATCTAATAAAAAGGAAATAATTCTGTCGATTCCTACATTTAACTCTTTAGTGAGTTTATTTAATCTTATGCTTTTATTTTCAGGCATATTTTTTATTCTTCTTCCGTTTCAAATTCGCTTTTCAATACAGACAACACATTCTCAACCGTTTCAATCTCTAAATCAGTTCTTTTTACCAAATCTTCTGCATCCAATTCCAAAACACTTCTTGCTGAATCACAACCAATAGCTTTCAACTCATTAATTATCCAACTTTCAATTTCGTCAGAGAATTCCTCAATCGCTACATCATCCATCATTTCATCTACATCTCTATAAACATCAATTTCATGACCAGTAAGAAGGCCTGCTAATTTGATATTAAAACCGCCTTTCCCAATAGCCAAAGAAACTTGATCTGGTTGCATATAAACGTCTGCAGTACTGCTATCCTGATTGATTTTTATCGAGCTCACTTTAGCAGGACTAAGTGATCGGCTAATTAGTAATTCTGTGTTTTCAGTGAAATTAATTACATCAATATTTTCGTTTCTTAGCTCTCGAACAATGCCATGGATTCTAGAACCCTTCATCCCAACACAAGCCCCAACAGGATCAATTCTGTCATCATATGATTCTACCGCTACCTTTGCTCTTTCTCCTGGGATTCTAACTACTTTCTTAATAGTAATAAGTCCATCAAATACTTCTGGGACTTCGGTTTCAAAAAGTCGTTCTATAAATTCAGGAGCAATTCTGGAAAGAGTAATCAAAGCTTTATTATTTTTCAATTCTGCAGAAAGAACAACTGCTTTTACAGTTTCCCCTTTTCGGAAAAAATCTCTTGGAATCTGATTTATTTTTGGCAAAATCAAATCATTTCCTTCATCATCTTGTAATAAGATTTCATTTCTCCAAACCTGATAAACTTCTCCTGTGACAATTTCTCCAACTCTCTCTTCATATTTCTTTAAAACCTCATCTCTATTTAAATCTTGTACTCTTGCTGCTAAATTTTGACGAATAGAAAGAACATGTCTTCTTCCAAATTCCTGATCAAAATCAATTTGTTCAGAAACTTCCTCTCCAACTTCATAATCATTCTCAATTTTTAAAGCATCAGAAAGTGATATTTGAGTAGTTGGATTTTCTACCTTACCATTTTTTACAACTTCTCTGTTTCGCCAAATTTCCAAATCACCTTTGTCCACATTGATGATAATATCAAAATTATCTGCTTCATTATACTTTTTAGCTAAAACTGATTTAAAAACATCTTCCAAGATGTTCATCATTGTTTCTCGGTTTATATTTTTTACTTCCTTAAACTCGGAAAACGATTCAATTAAATTCTCTATATCCATTTTGATAATTTATATTTTTATAATTAGTTTTGTTTCTTTTATCTCTTTGGAAGAAATTATTATTTCCTCTATTTTTTTTTCTTTTTCCCCCTTTACTTTTTTACTGGTTTCTAAAGTAATATCATCATTAAAAGCCAATAATTTTCCTCTTACTTTTTCCCCGCTCTTTAGTTTTACTATTATATCTTTTCCTTTATTTTTTTGATATTGCTCCTTTACTAAAAAAGGATTAGTAAGCCCTGGAGAAGAAACTGAAAGATCAAAATCTTCAATCTCTCTATCCAGCTCATTTTCAATATATCGACTAATTTGCAGGCACTCCCTAACCGAAATTCCAACTGCTTTATCAACAAATACACTTATTACATTTTTCCCACTCACTTTTGCCGACACTAAAAATCCTCCCAATTCCAAAACCTTTTCTCTTGCAAGTTTCTGTACTCTTTCTTCTGCTATCATTTTCTTATGTAAAAATTGTATAAAAGATGGGGCCTTAAGCCCCATCCTCAATTCTTCTATTTTTCTGTCGGCAAATATATAACCTTTTTACATATCTCGCAAACTATTATTTCAGTACTACTCTTTTATTTTCAAAAGAATTAGTTTATTCTAATTCTTTAACATGTAAATGCCTTAGGGATTACAAGTAAAATACAAAGAATTCTCCTCTGTATCTTTTGTTTGTTGCCCGACTAGGGCTCGAACCTAGACTCTTCTGCACCAAAAACAGACGTGTTGCCAGTTACACCATCGGGCAGTTTTAAAGATAGTGGGCAAAAATAACAATTAACCAAGAAGTACAAAATATTTTATCATAATTTAGTTTTTAATTAGAATCATATTTTATTTCTTAAATTCGCAATCTAAAAAATTAGGAACCATTATGAATAACTTCAATAAATTAAATAACATATTAGGCTGGAGCGTTTTTTTAATCGCTTCATTTGTATACCTATCTACTATCGAGCAAACGGTAAGCTTTTGGGATTGTGGAGAATATATTGCAACTGCTTACAAATTGGAAGTAGGGCATCCTCCAGGAGCTCCTTTATTTCAATTGTTCGGAAGAATTTTTACTTTATTTGCAGACTCAGGGACATCTCAAGTTGCAATAGCAATAAATATAATGTCTGCTCTTTGTAGTGCCTTTACCATTTTATTTCTTTTTTGGACTATTACAGCTTTTGGTAGAAAAATATTTACAAATACTGATGAAGATAATCAGGGGAAAATATATGCTATTTTAGGAAGTGGTATTGTAGGAGCATTGGCTTATACTTTTTCTGATTCTTTCTGGTTTTCAGCAGTAGAAGGTGAGGTATATGCCATGTCTTCCTTTTTTACAGCAATAACTTTTTGGTGCATCATGAAGTGGGAAAGAGAAGCAGACCAGCCACATGCAAGTAGATGGTTGGTTCTGATTGCTTATTTAATTGGATTATCAGTTGGAGTTCATCTGCTTTCCTTACTTACAATTCCTGCAATGGGGATGATTTATTATTATAAGAATTATGAATATTCAAAAATTGGGGCCATTAAAGCTTTTATTCTTTCTATGATACTTTTAGGATTAGTACAAGGAGTTATCATCCCAGGAGCTGTTAGCTTAATTTCTTCCTTTGAGCTGTTTTTTGTGAATACCGTTGGCTTGCCTTTTAATTCTGGGACAATACTTTATTTTGTTATTTTAACTGCTTCTATTATTTTTGGCCTGCAATACACCAAAAAGAACAATAAAGCCATTTGGAATACCGCTATTTTAAGCTTCACTGTTTTACTTATTGGTTATTCTTCTTTTGCTATCTTAGTAGTTCGCTCCAATTCAAACCCTCCAATTGATGAAAATAATCCAGAAGATGCTGTTGGGCTTTTATCTTATTTGAAAAGAGAACAATATGGAAGTTGGCCTATTGTTTATGGCCATTATTTTAATGCAAAATTAGATAATAAAGAACCTTATTTGGATGGAAATCCTATTTATGCAAAAGATGAAAAAAAGGGGAAATATGTAGTGATTGATAAAAGGGAGAATACGATTCCTAATTATTCCAAAAGATACAAAACTATCTTCCCTAGAATGTGGAGCAATACGCAGTCAAAACATGCAAATGGATATAGATCTTGGGGGGGGCTTAGCAAAACAAATAAGGACAAAACCCCTACATTCTCTCAAAATCTTTCCTTCTTTTTTAAGTACCAAATTGGATGGTCTTATATTAGGTATTTTATGTGGAATTTTGCTGGAAGACAAAACGATTTTATGAATATGAATGGAAATTCCCTTCACGGAAATTGGGAGAGTGGAATTTCTTTTATCGATAATGCCCGTATAGGACAGCCTTCCAAAGTAAAATTACCTGATTATTTGAAAAATAATAAGGCGAAAAATCATTATTATTTCTTACCACTTATTTTAGGGCTCATTGGGATGTTGTTTCATTTTAAAAAGAACGAACAAGATGCTATAGCAGTTTTGTTATTTTTCCTTTTCACAGGAGTCTTAATTATTATTTATCTTAATATTACTCCGTTCCAACCAAGAGAAAGAGATTATGCCTACGTAGGATCTTTTTATGCTTTTTCTATTTGGATTGGATTAAGTGTTTTGGGAATTTACGATTATTTGAGCAAAAAATTGAATCCCACTACAAGTGCTGGGTTAGCAACTGCCATTGCACTACTTTTAGCGCCCACACTTATGGCTTCTGAGAATTGGGATGACCATGATCGTTCAGGCAGGTTTACTGCAAAAGAGGTAGCTGCTAATTACCTCAACTCTTGCGATAAAAATGCCATCCTTTTTACTAATGGCGATAATGATACTTTCCCACTTTGGTATATGCAAGAAGTAGAAGGAGTAAGAACAGATATTAAAGTTGTGAATTTAAGTTTATTTAATACTTCTTGGTATATCGATCAAATGAAAAGAGCAACTTATGATGCTCCTCCAATTCCATCCTCTTTTACTAATGATCAATACAGAACAGGGACAAGAGACTATGTCCCAATTAGTGATAGAGGACTTGGCTATGTAGATGTAAAAGAAGTTATTGATTTTATTAGAAGTGATAAAAACCAAACGAAGATTGTTACCAATGCTGGAAAACGAAATTACTGTCCAGCAAAAAAACTAAAACTATCGGTTGATATTGAAAAAGTGAAAGCAAACGGCACTGTTCCAGAGGGTAAGTTTAATGATATTCTTCCTGAAATAAAATGGAAAATAAAAGGAAATGGTATTTATAAAAACCAGTTAATGGTATTAGATATGTTGGCACACAACAATTGGGAACGACCAATTTATTTTGCTATAACCGTTGGCTCCGATAACTTTATGGGGTTGGAAAAATATTTCCAATTGGAGGGGCTTTCTTATCGTTTAGTCCCTTATAAAGCAGTATCCCCTGATGGGCAAACAGGTGAGGTGAATGTAGATAGAATGTATGATAATTTGATAAATAACTTTTCTTGGGGAGGGTTAAATAATCCAAATGTATATTTGGATGAAACCAATACAAGAATGATTATGAATTTCAGAAATAATTATGCGCGCTTAGCAGAAGCTCTCCTTGTATTGGAAAGAAAGGAAGATGCGATTGCTGTGCTTGATAAATGTGTTAGTGAAATGCCAAATACTGCTGCTCCATTCAATGTTTATGCTTTCCCGCTTGTAAATACTTATTATCGCTTAAATCAAAAAGAAAAGGGTAATATAATTTTAGCTCAAATGATAGAGACTTTTTTGGATGAGTTTAATTATATTAATGCGCTAAAAGATAAAGGAGGCTTGAATAGAAATCTTCAAATTTCGGCAAGTGTACTTTCAAATATTTCTCGTTTGATTCAAAGTTTTCAATTAGCAAATACAAATTATGAATATGTTAAATTGGACGGAAAATATATTAAAGAAAAAGGTGAAGAAAAAGAAGAAATAAGTAAAGAGGATTATCTTATTAATACTTTTATGGAGGATTATCTTGCTGCTCAATCGCAAAACTAATAATTATGTTTTCCCGGTGTTCCAACTATAGGGCTAAAACGCCTAAGCTTTTTCAAACAATTTTTCCTTCTCTTGTTTGGAAAAATACAACTACTGAAAAGAAAGTATGGCTCACTTTTGATGATGGCCAAAGCCCAGAAATAACACCTTTTATCTTAGATATCCTACAGAGGAATAATGTAAAAGCTACCTTTTTTTGTTTGGGGAAGCAAATAGAAAAATACCCAGAAATTACACAAAGAATAGAAACAGAAAACCATATTATTGGAAATCATTCCTTCTCTCATCCAAATGGCCTTACTACTTGCACAAAAAAGTATTTGAAAGATGTTGAAAAATGTCAAAATCTAATTCCGAAAACAACTCTTTTTCGTCCTCCTTTTGGAAAAATCTATCCTTGGCAAATAAATAAGCTTAGAAATCACTACAAAATAATTATGTGGGATGTAATGGGCTTGGATTTTGATAAAAAAACTTCAAAAGAAAAGTGCCTAAGCAATGTAGTAAATAATGTGGAGAATGGTTCTATTATTGTTTTACATGATAATGAAAAATCATTTAAAAACCTGCAATTTGCACTACCTAAAATTATTGAAATCTTAAAAGAAAGAGGGTTTGCTTTTAGCGCTACTTGGTAGCAATACAAAAGTAATCAAAACATTTATCGGTCATTGGCTTTATGCAGAAATCATTAATTGTTACTGCTTCTACCAAATCATCATTATTCTCTTGTAGCTTTTGGCGGTTTACTCTGTTAAGAATATCATACGGAACTTGGAGTAAAAATCTAGGTAAAAGATGTTGTAAATTTAAAATGTCCCATCTTGTAATTTTTTCTACTGCCTTTTTGTTTTTTTCATAATAGTCCATTGCTTTTTCTAATCCAAAAACACCCTTTATATTAATCTCTCTGAAAGAAGTCTGTAAAATTTTCTCCATCTCATTAGGGGTATATTCTCTAAAATGCCAAGGATTTCTTGTTAAAGACATTAGTTTATTTGGAGTAGTAAGAATCAGCTTCCCACCTGGCTTTAATACTCTGAAAATCTCAGAAATAAAAAGTTTATCATCATTTATATGCTCTATTACTTGAAAAGCAACTACAAAATCAATGCTATTATCTTCAATCCCTTTCAATGGAGGCACTTCTATTTGTTGAAAAGAAATATTGTTCGCCTCTTTAAGCTCCTTGCTTATTGGAGTATTATATTTATCTACTGCTAAATACTGCTCTGCTTTTGGGGCTAATTCTACCAAACCATACCCTTCTCCACAACCAATCTCTAATACCTTTCCATTAATCATTTTTGCCGTTTCTATATAAGCAATCATATGCCTTTGAAAAATTACATTTTCACTCGGATCAAGGTTTGAACTTCTTTCTGCTGTTTGCAAAATCCCCATTATCTTGCTAATTTTTGAGTTTGCGAATTTAGTAAAATCATTACGGATTTCTAGTGAAAATATTCAAAATTATTTTTATATTTTTCTCAATTTCAGATTTTAGATGACCCCCCTCGTTTTTTAACATTTTTATGTTGACAATTAGATTTTCAACAGCGTCAAAATAATTCTTTTTGATTTAATATTGTACCCAAGTCGTAATACTTGTTTTGGGTTGTACTATTTCTTTCCTAAACTAAACGGTACAACAAATAAAAAACCCCTGGGAGCAGGGGTTTTTTATTTTTTATATTTATTAAGAAAATCTATTTCATTATTTCTTCTTCTGTAGCTGGAACAAACCTGATCCCTAAAACAAACTCGTGTGAACCAGATGTATAATCTCCCAAGCCAGAAGAAATCATATCATAAGAATATCCTATAAGATAACGATTACCGATTGAGTAACCCAATAGCACTCCTATATCACCATTGGTTCTGTAAGCAGTCCCTAGCCATAATTTATTCTGATAA
>CAYZIA010000065.1:0-9049 GCA_964478325.1 uncultured Weeksellaceae bacterium | reverse complement strand
ATCCAAATGCTAATCCTTTATCTTCAACTAAAGCCTCTAGTTCAGTTAAGGATTTTTTTCCAAAGTTTCGGAATTTAAGCAAGTCTGATTTATTAAACGAAACCAACTCGCCTAAAGTTTGAACTTCTGCAGTTTTCAAACAATTCAATGCTCTTACAGACAAACCTAAATCTGAAAGTTTAGATTTAAGTAATTGGCGCATATGCAAAGTGTCTTCATCAAAATCATCTTCTAAATCTTTTCCAAAAGTTATTTTTTCATCAGAGAAAAGCATAAAGTGTTGAATAAGAATTTTGGAAGCTTCTGTTAAAGCATCCTTTGGTGTAATAGAACCATCTGTTACCAAATAAATATTCAATTTCTCAAAATCCGTTTTTTGCTCTACTCTATAATTTTCCACATCATATTTTACATTCTTAATGGGTGTAAAAATAGAATCTACAGCAATAGTTCCAAGTGCTGTATCTTCTTTTGAATTGTCTTCAGCAGGCACATAACCTCTACCTTTTTCTATGAGAATCTCCATTTCAAAAGAAACTTTCTTATCCACATTACAAATCAATTGTTCAGGATTTAATACTTGGAAATTAGAGAGTCCATTAGCAACATCAGCTGCTGTTATATTTTTTTGATCAGATACTTTTATCGTTGCTTTTTCACTATTCTCATCTTCAATTTGTTGTTTAAATCTAATCTTCTTAAGATTCAAAATAATCTCTGTTACATCCTCAATCACACCATCAATAGTAGAAAATTCATGGTCTACTCCTTCAATCTTTATGGAGGTAATAGCAAAGCCCTCTAAAGAAGAAAGTAATACTCGTCTTAATGCATTGCCGACAGTAAGTCCATAACCTGGTTCTAATGGACGAAATTCAAAATTTCCTACATTCTCATCAGATTCAAGCATCACTACCTCATCTGGTCTTTGAAAATTTAATATTGACATAATTTTTATTTTTTAAGTTTATTTTTTTATTTTGAATAAAGTTCAACAATTAGTTGCTCTTTTATATTTTCTGGAATTTGTTCTCTCTCAGGTAAAGCTAAAACTTTTCCTGTCATAGTATCAGAATTCCATTCTAACCAATCTGATTCATGAATAGTAGCTGCTAATGAAGCGCCTACCATCTCTAAAGATTTTGATTTTTCTCTAACACTTATAATATCGCCTACTTTTAAAGCATAAGAAGGTATATTTGTAATATTCTCATTTACAACAATATGCTTATGCGTTACCATTTGTCTTGCCGCTCTTCTTGTTGGCGAAATACCCAAACGATAAATCACATTATCAAGACGAGTCTCGCAAAGCTGTAATAGGATCTCTCCGGTAATACCTTTTTTTCTTAATGCTTTTTTGAAAAGGTTTGAGAACTGTTTTTCTAAGATACCATAAGTATATTTTGCTTTCTGCTTTTCTTGCAACTGCACAGCATATTCTGATTTTTTCCCTCTTCTTCTGGTATTGCCATGTTGCCCCGGACCATAATTCTTCTTGTCCAGAGCCCTGTCAGGACCAAAAATTGGTTCTCCGAATTTTCTTGCTATCTTAGATTTAGGACCTGTATATCTTGCCATTTTTCTTTATATTAAATATTTATACTCTTCTTCTTTTTGGAGGACGACAACCATTATGCGGCAATGGAGTAACATCCACTATTTCAGTAACCAAAATACCACTATTATGTATTGCTCTTATTGCTGACTCTCTTCCTGATCCAGGACCTTTCACAAATACTTTCACTCTTCTAAGTCCTGCTTCCATAGCTGGCTTTGAACAATCTTCTGCTGCCATTTGAGCTGCATAAGGTGTATTTTTCTTTGACCCTCTAAATCCCATCTTACCAGCAGAAGACCATGAAATAACCTGACCATTATTGTTCGTTAATGAAATAATGATATTGTTAAAAGTCGCTTGAATGTGCGCTTGACCAGCCGCTTCTACTCTTACTTTATTTTTCTTTTTTGATAATTTAGCCATAGTATATTTATTGTTTAACTGCTACCTTTTTGTTTGCAACTGTTTTTCTTTTTCCCTTTCTTGTTCTCGAATTGTTCTTGGTTCTTTGTCCTCTTAAAGGCAATCCTTTTCTATGACGAATTCCTTTATATGAACCAATATCAATCAATCTTTTAATATTAATTTGGGTTTCAGAACGTAATTCACCCTCTACTTTATACTCCTCATTAATAATAGAACGAATAGAATTCACTTGAGTATCGTTCCAATCTTGAACTTTTGTTTCATGAGGAATGTTAGCTTTATCTAAAATCTGTTTAGCAAACGATCTTCCAATACCATAAATATAGGTTAAGCCAATTTCTCCTCTTTTGTTTTTAGGTAAATCTATACCTTTTATTCTAGCCATATTTTATCCTTGTCTTTGTTTAAATCTAGGGTTCTTTTTATTGATTACATATAATCGTCCTTTTCTTCTAACGATTTTGCAATCTTCACTTCTCTTTTTTACTGATGCTCGTACCTTCATAATTTCTAATTTTTAGTACCTATATGTTATTCGTCCCTTTGTTAAATCATAAGGGGACATTTCTAATTTTACTTTATCTCCTGGCAAAAGTTTAATATAATACTTTCTCATTTTTCCAGAAATATGTGCTGTAATAATGTGTCCATTTTCCAGCTCAACCCTAAACATAGCATTCGATAATGCCTGTTTAATTGTTCCATCCAGTTCTATGTTTGGCTGTTTTGCCATTTTTATTTATTATTTAATACCTTTTCTATCTCTTTAAAACTAGATAAAATTTCTGCTGTATTTTTTCGCACCACAATAGTGTGTTCAAAATGTGCAGAAAGATTACCATCTGCTGTTGTTATTGTCCAGCCATCAGCATGCTGATGAATAGACTTTGTACCCATATTTATCATTGGCTCAATCGCAATTACCAAACCATCTTTTAGCTTTATACCTTTCCCCTTTTTCCCATAATTTGGTACTTCTGGTTTTTCATGCAAATCTCTACCAACTCCATGCCCAACCATTTCTCTTACTACTCCATATCCAAAGCTTTCTGTATAATCTTGAATTGCATAACCAATATCTCCTAATCTTTTTCCAGAAACGGCTTGTTCAATTCCTTTATACAAAGATTCTTTGGTTACTTGCAAAAGCTTTTTTACTTCGTCTTTTACATTTCCAACCTCATAAGTAAAAGCAGAATCTCCATAAAAACCATTCATTAAAACTCCACAATCAACCGACAAAATATCTCCATCACACAATAGGTTGTTATTTGGGATTCCATGTACTACCTGTTCGTTTGGTGACATACATAAAGTATTAGGAAAATCTCCATAACCCTTAAAAGCTGGCACTCCTCCATTATCCCTTATGAATTCCTCCGCTATTTTATCTAATTCCAAAGTAGTAACTCCTGGTTTTATAAGCCCTGCAATTGCTGCATGGGTTTTTCCAACAAGCAAAGAACTTTCTCTAATTAAATCTATCTCTTCTTCCGATTTATGGTAAATCATAGTAAAACTACGCTACCATACTTCCGGAAGATTTTCCTTTTATCCTTCCTGAATCCATCAATCCATCATAATGACGCATCAACAGATGACTTTCAATTTGTTGAAGGGTATCTAGTACCACACCTACCAAAATAAGCAGGGATGTTCCTCCATAAAACTGTGCAAACTGTGCATTGATTCCCGCTTGCATTGCAAATGCTGGCAAAATAGCTACAGCACCTAAAAATAAGCTGCCAGGCAATGTAATTCTTGACATTACCGCATCCAAATATTCAGCCGTCTTTCTTCCTGGTTTTACACCTGGAATAAATCCACCATTTCTTTTCATGTCATCTGCCATCTGGTTTGGATTAACTGTAATAGCAGTATAAAAATAAGTAAATAATACTACCATTATAAAAAACATAAGGTTATACCAAAAACCAGCAAAATCAGTAAGTACTGCTGCCAAACCTTGCAAGGTCTCAGAATCAGAGAATCCAACCAAAGTAATAGGAACAAACATAATTGCTTGTGCAAAAATAATTGGCATAACTCCAGCTGCATTTACCTTTAAAGGAATAAACTGACGGACACCACCATATTGCTTATTACCAACAACACGCTTTGCATATTGTACCGGTATTCTTCTTGTACCTTGTACCAATAAAATAGAGATCATTATCACCAGTAAAAGCACCAACATTTCTACTAAGAAAAGTACTAAACCGCCTCCTTGATCTTCCAAGCCAGATGCTAATTCCATCATTAGAGATTGAGGGAAATAAGCAATAATACCTATCATAATAAGAAGAGAGATTCCATTTCCAATTCCTCTGTCGGTAATTTTTTCACCAAGCCACATTACAAACATAGTACCCGTTACAAGTACAATAATGGAAGAAAGCCAGAATATGCCAGGAGAAAGTAAGAATGCTTCTGAAGGTAAAGTTGCTTTTAAGTTTGCAATATAACCAGGAGCTTGACCACCAGTAATTAATATAGTTAAGTACCTTGTAATATTGTTGATTTTTCTTCTTCCACTCTCGCCTTCTTTCTGTAATTTCTGAAAATAAGGAATCGCCATTCCTAGTAATTGAATAACAATAGAAGCAGAAATATAAGGCATAATACCCAAAGCAAATATAGATGCTTGTGAGAATGCGCCTCCAGTAAACATATTTAAAAGCCCTAATAATCCTTCTGAAGTTTGCTGTTGTAGATTCCCTAAAAGTGTTGGATCAACTCCTGGAAGAACGACAAAAGAACCAAATCGATAAATACCAATAAATGCCAATGTAATAAGAATCCTATTTCTAAGATCCTCAATTTGCCAAATATTCTTTATAGTTTCTATTAATTTCTTCATTTTATTTTTTACTTAGAGTTGTGCTTCCACCTGCTTTTTCAATAGCAGCCTTTGCAGTAGATGAGAATGCATGAGCAGTAATATCTAATTTTGCTTTCAACTCTCCTCTACCTAAAATCTTTACTAAATCGTTCTTTTTAGCTAATCCATTGTCCACCAAAGTTTTTTTATCTACTTTAGTTTTTATTTTCTTATTATCTACCAATTCTTGTAATCTATCTAGATTAACTCCTTGATATTCTACTCTATTTGGATTTGTAAAACCAAACTTAGGCACTCTTCTTTGTAAAGGTTGTTGTCCTCCCTCAAACCCAATTTTTTTGGAATAACCTGAGCGAGATTTTTGTCCCTTATGTCCTCTTGTTGCTGTTCCACCTCTTTTAGAGCCCTCTCCTCTACCAATTCTTTTCCCTTTTTTAACTGAACCTTTTGCAGGTTTTAAATTATGTAATTCCATATCTAGATTATTCTACAACTATTATTAAATGTTTTATTTTATGAACCATTCCTAAAATCTGAGGAGTAGCCTCATGCGTAACAATAGCATTCATTTTCCTTAATCCAAGCGCATCCAAAGTTCTCTTCTGATCTTTAGGCCTGCCTATTCTACTTTTTATTTGTTTAATATTAATCTTTGTCATTTTACTAAAAGTTATCCATTAAATACTTTTTCCATATTCACACCTCTTTGTATAGCTACTTCACGAGCATCTCTTAATTCTAAAAGTGCTTTTAAGGTTGCTTTTACTAAATTGTGAGGATTGGAAGATCCTTTCGATTTTGCCAACACATCTGTAACACCAGCACTTTCTAAAACTGCACGCATAGCACCTCCTGCTTTTACCCCTGTACCATGTGATGCTGGCTTAATAAACACTTGAGCACCACCAAACCTTGTGGTTTGTTCGTGTGGAATTGTTCCTTTATATACCGGTACTTTAACTAAATTTTTCTTAGCGGCATCTATAGCTTTCGCAATAGCTGTCGAAACATCTTTAGATTTTCCAAGACCAATACCAACTACGCCATCTCCATTTCCGACAACTACAATAGCTGAAAACCCAAATGCACGACCACCTTTAGTTACTTTTGTAACTCTTTGTACGCCAACTAACCGATCAGTTAATTCAATATCTCCTGATGGTTTTACTCTTTTACTCTCTGAATATTTAAACATATCTTAATTAAAATTTTAATCCTGTTTCACGAGCAGCTTCTGCCAAAGATTTTACTCTTCCATGATAAATAAATACTCCTCTATCAAATTTCACTGCACTTATGCCAGCTTCTTTTGCTTTCTCAGCAATCAAAGCTCCTACTAATTTTGCTTGTTCTATTTTGGTTCCTTTTTTCACTTCTATAGATTTTTCTTTGGAAGAAGCAGCAACAATTGTGTGTCCATTCAAATCATCAATTAGCTGTACATAGATTTGTTTGTTACTTCTAAAAACAGCTAGACGAGGAGAATCAGCAGTTCCTTGAATAGTTCTTCTGATTCTATACCTAATATTTTGTCTTTTATCTTTTTTCGATTTCATCTTTTATATTATTTATACGGTTGCAGCAACAGTTTTACCAGCTTTTCTTCTTATTTGTTCTCCCACAAATCGAATTCCTTTTCCTTTATATGGCTCAGGTTTTCTGAATGAACGAATTTTTGCAGCAACTGCACCGATCAATTGTTTATCATGTGAAGTAAGAATAATAACTGGTGCTTTTCCTTTCTCTGATTCACAATTTACGTTTACCTCAATAGGAATCTCAAAAATTATATTGTGAGAAAGCCCTATAGAGAGGTCTAATTTCTGTCCTTGATTAGCAGCTCTATATCCTACACCAATCAATTCCAACTTTTTAGTATAGCCCTTGGATACTCCTTCAACCATATTTGCAATCAAGGCACGATATAATCCATGCAAAGATCTTTGATCCTTTTGGTTAGAACTTCTCTCTAACGTAATCAGATTTTCGTTAACATTAACTTTTATTCCATCTTTAAGTCCTTGTGTAAGCTCTCCTAAAGAACCTTTTACTGTAACCACTCCTTCAGCAACATTAACATTAACTCCTTCTGGAATCGTAATTGGGTTTTCTCCTATTCTTGACATTTTCTTTTTTTGTTAATTTTTCTATTAATAAACATGACACAAAACCTCTCCTCCCACTTTTTGAGTCCTAGCTTCTTTATCAGTCATTATACCTTTTGATGTAGAAATTATTGCAACTCCTAAACCGTTTAATACTCTTGGCAAAGAATTATTATCCGTATATTTTCTAAGTCCTGGGGTAGAAATTCTAATTAACTTCTTAAAAGCCGCCTGTTTTGTTTTTGGATTATATTTTAGTGCAATCTTGATATTTCCCTGATTATTATTTGTCTTCTCAAATTTATAATTTAGGATATAACCTTTATCTTTTAAAATTTTTGTTATTTCCTTTTTCATATTAGAAGCAGGAATATCCACTACTTTATGGGTTGCTTTTGATGCATTTCGCAATCTTGTTAAGTAATCTGCTATCGGATCTGTTGTCATTTCTTTCTTTTAATATTTTAATTTACCAACTTGCTTTCTTCACTCCTGGAATTTTACCAAAATTTGCCATTTCACGAAAAAGTACACGAGAGATACCAAATTGTCGCATGTATCCCTTTGGTCTCCCTGTTATTTTACATCTGTTGTGTAAGCGAACAGGGGAAGCATCTTTGGGTAACTTTTGTAATCCCTCATAATCTCCAGCCGCTTTTAATTCTGCTCTTTTCTTAGCATATTTTGCAACGATTCTTTTTCTTTTAGCCTCACGGGCTTTCATTGATTCTTTAGCCATAAATCTTATTTGTTTTTTGAATTATCAGCTTCTCCCGACTCTTCATTATTATTTTCTTCTGTTGATGCTTCATTTGCTTCAGCTTCTGCATCTTCTTTGTCTCGTTCTTCTTGAGAAAGCCCAGCTCTTCTCTCTTCTTCTTTCTTCTCTTCTGCTTCTTTTTCCTCAGCTCTTGCAGCTTCTTCAGCTGCTCTCTTTAATTCCTCTTGTTTTTTATTTTCTGCCTCTTCTTCTTCTTTTTTTGCACTTCCATCTTCAGAGAATGGCATACCAAATTCTTTCAACAGAGTAAAAGCTTCATCATCAGAATTAGTATTGGTTACAATAGTAATATCCATTCCTGTAATTTTATTGATCTTATCCAAATCAATTTCTTGGAATACAATATGTTCTTTTATTCCTAACGTGTAATTTCCTCTACCATCAAATCCTGTCTTTGAAACACCTTTAAAATCTCTTACCCTTGGTAGAGTAGCTGAAACCAATCTATCTAAAAACTCATACATTTTATCGCCTCTCAAAGTAACCATTACACCAACTGGCATTCCTTTTCTTACTTTAAAATTTGAGATATCTTTTTTTGATTTTGTAATAATTGCTTTTTGTCCTGAGATAGCAGTCATCTCCTGCTGTGCAGTATCAATAAACTTTTTATCTGTACTATTATTTCCTACTCCATGATTCAATGAAATCTTAACCAATTTAGGAACTTGCATTACTGATTTATAATTCCTTTTGAGATTATTTATAATCTCAGAATTATACTTTTCTTTTAATCTTGGTGTGTATGCCATTATTTAATTATCTCTCCAGATTTTTTAGAATACCTTACTATTTTTCCTTCCTCATCTCTTTTTCTGCCAATTCGTGTTGTAGAACCTGATTTAGCATCTATCAACATCAGATTCGAAATATGAATGGCTGCCTCTTGCTTTATAATACCTCCTTGAGGATTAGCAGCATTTGGCTTACTATGTTTGGAAACCATATTAGCTCCTTCCACAATAGCCCTATATTTTTTTCTGTAAATCTTAATAACTTTTCCTTCCTTTCCTTTAGAAGCACCAGCTATTATCTTTACAATATCATTCTTTTTTATTTTTATTTTAACTCTCTCCATGCCTTTAAACCTTAAAGCACCTCTGGTGCTAATGATATTACTTTCATATGATTATGTTCTCTTAACTCTCTAGCAACAGGACCAAATACACGCGTCCCTCTCATTTCACCATTTTCGTCAAGCAGTACGCAAGAGTTGTCGTCAAAACGAATATAAGAGCCATCTTTTCTTCTCACTTCTTTTCTTGTTCGAACCACAACTGCCCTTGCAACTTGACCTTTTTTCACTCCTCCTGAGGGATCAGCTTGCTTTACAG
>CAYZIA010000064.1:0-9430 GCA_964478325.1 uncultured Weeksellaceae bacterium | reverse complement strand
TTGTATTATAAAATTGACGCAAGATACTAATTTAAATAGCTGCTTGAACTATTTTAATTTTCTTTTACTACTAAATGAACAGTTTGCCTACTTTTTTGTTCTAGCAATAATTCTTTATTTATCAGTAATTTTGATATAGAATCCTCATTATAATGTCGAATGGTATACATAATTAAATTCTCATTAAAATGCACCTCAAACTTCTTTCTTAGAGCATATAATAAATCAGGGATTTTATAGCTATCATTATCTACACAGAAAGAAAAACTAACAGCCGAATTTTGCATCATATTTACTCTAGCCCCAAAATTGGAAAAAAGAGAAAAGATAAAACTCAAATGTTCTTCCACTATAAAAGATAAATGTTTATCCGCTATTGAAATAAGTATTTGATCTTCTTTTACAATATATGAAGGGACAAAAGGTGTAATAGACTCAAAATCACCAATAATAGAGCCCTCTTTTTTAGGATTGAGGAAAGATCTTACTTCCAAAGGAATAGATTTTTTTTGCAATGGCTGAATAGTTTTTGGATGCATCACTTTTGCTCCATAATAAGCCAATTCTATTGCTTCTTCAAATGGAATACTCATCAATTGCTCGGGCTCCTCAAAAAATCTGGGATCAGCATTGAGCACCCCATCTACATCTTTCCAAATTATTACTTGCTTTGCATCTAATGAAAAAGCCAAGATTGCGGCTGTAAAATCCGAGCCTTCTCTACCTAAAGTAGTAGTAAAATTTTCGGAAGTACAACCAATAAATCCTTGAGTAATTATTGGGAAACTAGTAATATTCTCGTTGCAAGAACTTATAGTTTGCTCCCAATTTATTTTCGCATTTCTGTATTTGTTATCCGTACGGATAATATCTCTTGCATCCACCCAAGAATTTTTAAAACTATTTTCATTTAAATAGGCGCTCATTATTTTAGTGGAAAGCAGCTCACCCACGGAAACTATCTGATCATAATTGAAAGCATAATTAGGATTTGGCTCATCCTCCAACACCCATTCAATTTCAACAAATAGATTATTTACTTCATTATAAATAGCATGATTTGACTCAAATAACTCCCCTAACAAATGGATGTGAAAATCTTTAACTAATTGCAATTTATCTTCTGCCTGCCCATTTTTTTGTATATAATTCTCCACTACTTCTTCCAGCATATTAGTGATCTTTCCCATAGCAGAAAACACCACAACTAAATCTTCAGACGCATATTTTATCAAAATTTCTGCAATGCGTTTTATGTTATGTGCATTCTTTATAGAGGTTCCCCCAAACTTAAAAACTTTTATCATTTTTACATTTGTAATTTAAGGTTGCAAAGTAAAGAATTATTTTTTCAACTTATCTTTTAAAATTTCCGATATTTGCAGAAGAAAAAAGTATATCATTTTATGAAAATCGCATTCTTAACTTCTGGTGGAATTGCACCATGTCTTTCTGCATCTATTGGTAGATTAACTGAAAATTACTTGAAAAATTATTCAAATGCCGAAATTATTGGATATCTAAATGGCTACAAAGGATTACTATTGGGGAATTCAATCTCTTTTCCTAAAACATTGAAAAGCAAAACAGATTCTTTTTACAATTTTGGAGGTTCCCCAATTGGCAATAGTAGAGTAAAACTTAAAAATATAGAAGATTGCCTAAACAAAGGGTATATAAAAGAGGGTGAAAACCCCCTAGAAGTTGCAGCCAATCAGTTAATGAAAGATAGTGTTAAAATTTTGCACACTATTGGAGGAGATGACACTAATACTACTGCCGCTGATTTATCCAACTATTTAAAAGAAAATAATTACAAATTAACAGTGGTTGGCCTACCAAAAACAGTAGACAATGATGTCTATCCTATTGCTCAAACATTAGGAGCTTGGACTGCAGCCGAGCAAGGCGCTATTTTCTTTGAGAATGTTGTAAATGAAAATACAACATCTGACAGGCAACTCATAATTCATGAATTAATGGGCAGAAATTGTGGATGGCTTACGGCTGCGACTGCTTTGGAATATCGCAAACGATTACAGAAAATGACATTCATTCCAGAGGCAGGAGTAGTAAAAGAAAAATGGGAAGTTCATTCTGTACTATTACCAGAAGAAAAACTTAACTTTGACAAAGAGTGTGAACGCCTGAATAAAATAATGGATAAATACGATTGTGTAAATGTATTCTTGTGTGAAGGAGCAGGATTAGATACAATTGTAAAAGAAATAGAAAAAACAGGAGAAGAGGTCTTAAGAGATCCGTTTGGGCATGTAAGATTAGACGATTTGAATCCGGGGCAATGGTTTGCTAGACAATTAGGCAATCATCTCAAGGCCAATAAAGTTTTGGTGCAAAAAAGTGGTTATTTTGGGCGTTCTGCAAAAGCCAATAATCAGGATTTAGAACTTATTTTTGAAGTTGCAGACAAAGCAGTAGAAAGCGCAATAGCAGGAAAAAGCGGAGTAGTCGGTCTTGATGAAGAAGATAACAACAATCTAACATGCATCTCATTTGACAGAATAAAAGGAGGTAAACCATTTGACATTTCTTTGAAGTGGTATCAAGATATGATGCAAGAAATTCACGCCATAAAATAGTTCTTATTGAAGGCCCCTCTACTATCCTATTTTGGCGAACCTAAAATTACTACAAAATTACAAAGATGTATTGATGAGAAAAAATCTAAAATCTGGGTAAGAGGCTTACTTGGGTCTTCATTTTCCTTAGTATCATCTGCAATTATCAGAGAAAGCAAAACCCCTCATCTTTTTATTTTTAATGATAAAGAACAAGCCCAATATTTTGTAAATGAGGTGGAATCGCTTCTAAATAATGAAGTTTTTTTCTATCCTGCATCTTATCGTAGGGCTTATCAATTCGAGCAGACTGACAATGCTAATATTTTATTAAGAGCAGAAGTCCTTAACAAACTCAATAACAAAAGAAATCCTATTATTATTACTTATTCGGAAGCACTTTCTGAAAAAGTGGTAAGTAGAAGGAAATTAAAACAACAGACCATCATTATTCAGATTGGAGATTTGCATAAAATAGAGGAACTGGAAAAACAGTTGTTAAATCATCATTTTGAAAAGGTTGATTTTGTAATTGAACCAGGACAATTCTCTATTAGAGGAGGAATAGTTGATGTATTTTCTTATGCAAATGAGCATCCTTACAGAATTGAATTTTTTGATATTGAGGTAGAAAGTATTCGGTCTTTTGACATTAATTCCCAACTATCAATTGATCCAAAAAACAAAATAAATATTGTGCCAAATACAGAAGCAAAAAAAACCAATAGTAAACATGTAAGTTTTCTTAATTACCTTCCTAAGAATGCAGTGATTTGGGCAAATGACATTACACACAATAAAAGAGTTTTGGATGATTATTTTGCAAAGGCAAAGCAGCATTATAAAGAATTGGAAATGGGCAAAATTAGCCATCAACATCCAGAGAAACTCTTTACTTCTGGAAGTGATTTTTGTGAGCAGTTAAAGGGATACACAATTATAGAGCAAGGGTATTCCAGCTACTTTGATGCAAATCATAAATTGAAATGTAACATCCAGATTCTCCCTGTTTTTAATAAACAATTTAATTTGTTAAAAGCTGATCTATTGGAAAATAATAAAAAGGGAATTAAGAATTTAATGCTTTGTTCATCTGAGGAACAAGAAAAAAGATTTGATGCAATTTTAAAAAATACAGAAGAGGAAATTCAGTATCAGTGTATACACTTTTCTTTGCATCAAGGATTTATTGATATCGATAACAAATTAGCTGTTTATACCGATCACCAACTTTTTGAAAGGCACCATCGTTTTATTTCAAGAACGAAGTTCTCTGAAAAACAAGCCATTACCCTCAAACAACTTACCAACCTTCAAATTAATGATTTTGTATCACATATTGATCATGGTGTTGGGCAATTCTCTGGACTACACAAGATTGAAAATAATGGGAAAAAACAAGAGGTTATAAAACTAATATACAAAGATGGAGATATCCTCTATCTCAGTATTCATAGCTTGCATAAGATTGCTAAATTTTCAGCAAAAGAAGGACATCAACCAAAGATCCATCAATTAGGAAGTCCTCAGTGGTTAAAAACAAAAAATAAAACCAAAGTAAAAGTAAAACAAATCGCTTTTGATTTGATAAAGCTTTATGCTAAACGAAAAACAAAAATAGGATTTGCTTTCTCTTCAGATACTTATATGCAATATGAATTAGAAGCATCCTTTCTGTATGAAGATACTCTAGATCAAAGTAAAGCGACTATTGCCTTGAAAGAAGATATGGAAAAGCCAACTCCAATGGATCGGCTTGTCTGTGGGGATGTTGGTTTTGGGAAAACAGAAGTTGCGATAAGAGCTGCATTTAAGGCAGTGACGGATAGTAAGCAAGTAGCAATCTTGGTCCCTACCACCATTCTTGCTTTGCAGCACTTTAAAACTTTTAGTAAAAGAATGAAAGGGTTTCCCTGCAATATTGATTATATCAATCGTTTCAGAACTAAAAAAGAGCAAACGAAGATTCTAAAAAGATTAGAAGAAGGGAAGATTGATATCTTAATAGGCACTCATAGGATAGTTGGAAAAGATGTTAAATTTAAAGATTTGGGCTTGATGATAGTAGATGAAGAACAAAAGTTTGGTGTAAATATTAAAGATAAACTCAAAACCTTAAAAACATCAGTTGATACCCTTACTTTAAGTGCAACACCTATCCCTAGAACACTTCAGTTTTCACTTATGGGGGCAAGAGATTTATCCATAATAAATACCCCTCCACCAAATAGACAAGTAGTAGAAACTAAAATAATTGGTCTGAATCAGGAAATAATAAGATCTGCGATAAATTATGAAATTAGTAGAAACGGGCAAGTATTTTTTGTTCATAATAGAATTGAAAATATTAGAGAAGTTGCTGAACTTATTCAAAGATTATGCCCTGATGCTAAAATAAAAATCGGACACGGAAAAATGGAAGGGAAAAAATTGGAAGAAATAATGGTAGCCTTTATGGAAGGGAAATTTGATGTTTTGGTTTCTACAACTATTATTGAAAACGGATTAGATATTCCTAATGCAAATACTATAATAATAAATAATGCACAAAATTTTGGACTAAGTGATCTACACCAAATGAGAGGTAGAGTTGGACGATCTAACAAAAAAGCATTCTGCTATTTAATTAGTTTGCCAAGGCACCAAATTTCTAATGATGCAAAAAAACGACTTAATGCTTTAGAACAGTTTTCTTATTTGGGAAGTGGCTTTAATATTGCTATGCGTGATTTAGATATAAGAGGAGCTGGCGATTTACTTGGAGCTGATCAAAGTGGTTTTATCAATGACATAGGGTTTGAGATGTATAAAAAAATCTTGGATGAAGCTATTGAAGAGCTAAAAGAGGAAAAATTTCAAGATTTGTTTGAAAATAAAAAAGAAGAATTTTATATTAAAGATTGTGCTTTGGATACTGATTTAGAAATCTTGATTCCAGAAAATTATGTGAGTAATGTTGAAGAAAGATTGAATCTTTATAAAGAATTAAATAATTTTACAAAGGAAGAGGAAATTGTAAATCTTGAAGAAAAGTTAAAAGATAGGTTTGGAGAATTGCCAAAAGCAATTTTTAGGATCTTTGATGCTATAAGATTAAGGTGGTTTGGTAAAAAAATTGGTTTTACAAGAATCATTCTGAAATCTGGAAAATTAAAAGCTTTTTTTACTACTGATAAGAATTCCTCTTATTTTGAAAGCAGGCAATTTTCAAGGATATTGGACTATTTGAAAAAGAACTTCCGCACTTGTGAAATGAAAGAAAAGAATGGAAAATTATTTTTTATTGTAAAGAATATCTCTGAACTTAAAACAGCAATAAGTTTCTGTAAAAGAATTAGTTTGAACGAATCGCTTCAACAGGATCTAAGCGCGATGCAGAAAGAGCAGGAATAATTCCACTTATTACACCAATAATAGCTGAAACTGAGATTCCTAAAAAGATATTCTGAACTGTTAAACTTAAGCTAAAATCAAGTATATTACTAGCCATAGTTGCCAAGCCCCAAACAATAATTAAGCCAAAGAATCCTCCCAGCAAGCACAAAAAAATAGATTCAAATAAAAACTGAAACAGAATAAAAATATTTTTTGCGCCCAATGCTTTTTGTATTCCAATAATTTTAGTTCTTTCTTTTACAGAAACAAACATAATGTTTGCAATTCCAAAACCTCCAACTAAAATAGAAAATCCACCAATTATCCATCCAGCTATACTAATAACTGAAAACAAATCATCTAATCCCTGTTTTATCAAGCTTACCTCATTCATCGAAAAATTATCATCTTCCATTGGGCGAGCCCTTCTTATAGATCGCATTATTCCTCTTAGCTCAGTTTTAAGTTCGTCATTGCTTACCTCATCCATTGCGCTTACCATTATTAAAGGATCACTTTGTCTTTCATTCAAGAACCGTTTTGCAAAAATATAAGAACACAAAACTTTATCATCATGAGAATTACCTGTAATACTTTCTCCCTGTTTTTCTATTACACCTATTACTTTTGCACTTATACCAGAAACTTTAATTTTCTCTCCAATAGGATTGAAGTCTTCAAAAAGTGCCTTAGCTACAAGATGTCCTATTAAAACAAAATTTTTTCCTGAGTTCATTTCACTTTGAGTAAAAAATCTACCATCAGCCATATTGAAAGATGCGATTTGTGGATACTCATAGCTAATGCCACTCACCTCTACATTCTCGAGTACATTATTTCCATTTTTTATTGTTCTGCTTCCGCTAAAAGAAAAAGCTACAGCATTAGCATTTGTGCATCTTTCATTTATCTTTTTGAATTCTTTATACGTTGCTTTTGGCCTTTTATAATATTTCCACCACTGATATTCTTCATCCGCTGATCCTCCCCAGGGCCATTTTTGAATATACACAACATTTTCACCTAAAGACTCGACACTATCTCTCACATTCTTTTCCAATGCATCTACAATGGTAAAAACAGAAATTATGGCAACAATTCCTATGGTAACTCCTAGTAATGATAGAAAAGTTCTAAGACGATTATTCACAATTGCAAGCCAAGCAAATCGTAAAGATTCTGTAAAAAGTTGAATATACATTATTGCTTATAAAAAAATCAAATTTACGTAAATTTTAACAGGAGTTAACAATTGATTGTAAGTTATTAACATTCTGGTATTTTTCATATTTATGCTTGAATATTGAATAGTTTTTTTGGTAAAATTGCAGATAGACATGAGAGGAGAAAAAACCATAAAAAATGCCCTAATTTCTGTATTTCATAAAAATGGGCTAGGGCAGATTGTACAAAAGTTAAATGAGCTTGGTGTAAGTATTTACTCTACAGGAGGAACACAAAAATTTATTGAAGATAAAGGAATTAACGTAAAAAGAGTAAAAGATTTAACTTCTTATCCTTCTATCTTAAGTGGTAGAGTAAAAACACTTCATCCAAAAGTTTTTGGTGGTATTTTAGCAAGACGAGAAGAAGAAGATGACCAATTAGAATTAAAAAAATATGATATACCAGAATTCGACTTAGTAATTGTGGACCTATACCCATTTGAAAAGACCATTGCATCAACCAATAATGAATCGGAAATAATTGAAAAAATTGATATTGGGGGTGTTTCTTTAATCAGAGCAGCAGCCAAAAATTATAGAGATGTACTTATTGTTTCGGAAATGCGTCAATATGACAAATTATTAGAGATTCTAAGTATTGGTAATTTTTCGTCATTAAAGCAAAGAAAACAATTCGCAACTACAGCTTTTAACATTTCATCACATTACGATACAGCGATTTTTAATTATTTCAATAAAGATAAAGATGATGTTTTCAAGCAAAGTTTTCGTACAAAAAAAGAATTACGCTATGGCGAGAATCCACACCAAAAAGGCGTTTTCTTTGGAGCAATTGAAGATCTATTTGATCAAAAGAATGGAAAGGAATTATCTTACAACAATCTTTTGGATATAGATGCAGCCGTAAATTTAATTGCTGAATTTAATGAAACGACTTTTGTGGTATTAAAACACAATAATGCTTGTGGAATTGCAAGCAGAGAAAAATTGATTGATGCCTGGAAAGATGCTCTTGCAGGAGATCCTGTTTCCGCTTTTGGAGGTGTACTTATTACAAATCGTAATGTAGATTTAGAAACCGCAAATGAAATCCATAATTTATTTTTTGAAGTAATTATTGCTCCAAATTATTCAGATGATGCCCTACAAGTTCTTATTCAGAAAAAAAACAGAATTGTACTTGTTCAAAAAGAAATTGCATTGCCAAATATTCAATTTCGAACTGCACTAAATGGAGTTTTATATCAAGAAAAAGATCTGAATTCTGATACTAAATCAGAAATGAAAACAGTAACAGATGTTGCTCCTACAAATGAGCAAATATCTGACTTGGAATTTGCATCCAAAGTATGCAAACACACCAAATCGAACACTATTGTTTTTGCCAAAAACAAACAATTATTGGCAAGTGGAGTTGGGCAGACATCAAGAGTAGATGCATTAAAACAAGCGGTAGAAAAAGGCAAAAATCTTGGCTTTGATTTAAATGATGCAGTAATGGCCTCTGATGCTTTTTTTCCTTTTCCAGATTGTGTAGAATTAGCAAAAAATGCTGGAATAAAAGCTGTAATTCAGCCAGGAGGATCCATAAAAGATCAACTTTCTATCGACTATTGCAATACCAATAATATGAGTATGGTAATGACAGGAAAAAGACACTTTAAACACTAAAAATATAAATTATGGGCTTTTTTGATTTTATGACAGAAGAAATAGCAATTGACCTTGGGACTGCTAATACTCTAATTATCCATCAAGATAAGGTGGTAGTAGATGAGCCGTCTATTGTTGCAAGAGATATGCAAACCAATGAAATTGTTGCTATTGGTACAAGGGCACAACAAATGCAAGGGAAAACACATAAAAAGATTGAAACTATCAGACCGCTAAAAGATGGAGTAATTGCTGATTTTCAATCTTCAGAACAAATGATTAGAGGATTTATAAAAATGATTCAAAGAAAAAGGTCATTGCTAACTCCAACTATTAGAATGGTAATTTGTATTCCTTCTGGCGTAACGGAAGTAGAAAAAAGAGCCGTAATTGATTCGGCAGAACATGCAGGAGCAAAAGAGGTCTTCTTAATACATGAACCAATGGCGGCAGCTATTGGAATTGGGATTGATGTACTAGAACCAAATGGAAATATGGTAATTGATATTGGAGGTGGAACAACTGAGATTGCTGTTATTTCACTAGGCGGAATTGTTACAGAAAAATCCATTCGAATTGCTGGTGATGAATTTACTGACAATATCAAGAATTACATGAAAACAAGGCATAATATTG
>CAYZIA010000063.1:0-9738 GCA_964478325.1 uncultured Weeksellaceae bacterium | reverse complement strand
GTGGTGCTGGTGTTGGAAAAACAGTAACTATTATGGAATTGATTAATAATATTGCAAAAGCGTATTCAGGCCTATCGGTGTTTGCTGGCGTTGGAGAAAGGACTCGTGAAGGAAATGATCTTTTAAGAGAAATGATCGAGTCAAATGTTATTAAATATGGTGATAAGTTTGTGCACTCGATGGAAGAAGGAAAATGGAACCTGAATGATATTGACCGAAAAGCCTTAAGCCAATCACAAGCCGCTTTAGTATTTGGACAAATGAACGAGCCGCCTGGTGCAAGAGCAAGAGTTGCGCTTTCAGGATTAACCATTGCTGAATATTTTAGAGATCGAGACGATAATGCTGGTGGCAACGATATCTTATTCTTTATGGATAATATCTTCCGATTCACGCAAGCTGGTTCTGAAGTATCTGCACTGCTTGGAAGAATGCCTTCTGCTGTGGGGTATCAGCCAACATTAGCAACTGAGATGGGAACTATGCAAGAAAGAATTACTTCTACAAAAAAAGGATCTATTACTTCTGTGCAAGCAGTATATGTTCCTGCGGATGATTTAACTGACCCTGCTCCTGCTACTACTTTTTCTCACTTGGATGCAACAACAGTGCTTTCAAGAAAAATTGCTGAGCTTGGTATTTATCCAGCTGTGGATCCTTTGGACTCTACTTCTAGAATTCTTACACCTGATGTAGTTGGAGAAGAACATTACAAATGTGCTCAAGATGTAAAAGAGCTATTACAGAGATACAAAGAATTACAAGATATTATTGCTATTTTGGGTATGGATGAATTATCGGAAGAAGATAAATTAGCTGTCCATAGAGCAAGAAGAATTCAAAGATTCTTGTCTCAACCATTCCATGTGGCTGAACAATTTACAGGATTAAAAGGAGCTCTTGTTGATATACAAGATACCATTAAAGGATTTAACATGATACTAAATGGAGAGGTTGATAAATATCCGGAAGCTGCTTTTAACTTAGTTGGAACAATTGAGGAAGCAATTGAGAAAGGAGATAAAATGTTATCTGAAGCTAAATAGTAATGATTCTAGAAATAATTACACCAGAAAAGAAAGCGTTTGAAGGAGAAGTTACAAGTGTAAAATTCCCTGGAATTTCTGGTGGATTTGAAATCTTAAATAATCACGCTCCAATTATTTCTGCTCTTACAAAGGGAGATGTCAGAATAATTACAGCTGATAATAAAATCGAAACACTAGCAATAAATGGAGGCGTAATTGAAATGCAAAACAATAAAATTATTGTTTTAGCAGATTAAAATTACTAAAAAACAACTGAAATAAAGAGGACTAAGAAAGTCCTCTTTTTTATATTTGAAATATGAAAAAATGGTTAGTTGTATTCTTGCTAATTCAGATTAGTTGTGTAAATAGAAGTGCTCAAGAAGAATTTCAATTACAAAAAGGTGACTTTCTTTTTCAAGATCTAGACTCCTCTCCTATTTGTGATGCGATTGAATTAGTCACTCCAGGATATAAAGGAGCAAACTTATCACATATTGGAATGGTTGTCGAATTAGGCGACCCTTATTGTATTAATCCAGATTACAATTATAATGATCATGTAAAAGTTTTAGAGGCTCTGCCAAATAAAGTAAGAATAACAAGCATTAACAGTTTCTTAAACCGATCATTTGATGATAACAATAATCCAAAAGTAATTGTAGGCAGATTAAAAGCACAACATAGTCACACAATACAAAATGCAATTTCTTTTTCAAGAAAAAAAATAGGAATGAATTATGATGATCTTTTTATTCTGAATAATGATCAATATTATTGCTCTGAATTAATTTACGATGCTTTTTTGGAAGATTCTATTTTTCAGTTACAAAATATGAACTTTCTTCATCCAGACAATGGTGATACTCTACAAGCTTGGATAGATTATTATTCAGAATTGGAAATCGAAATTCCACATAATACATTAGGGATAAACCCTGGCGTCATGTCGCTTTCTGATAAGATAGAAATCGTACATATTTATGGTATTCCTGAAGGAATGAAAAGATAATTATTCCTTATTCTTAGTGTCAATTATTATTGTCACAGGCCCATCATTTGTTAAAGATACTTTCATATTAGCCCCAAACTCTCCTGACTGAACTTGTTTGCCAATAGCAATAGCTAAGTTCTCTTTAAAGCGTTCATAAAGAGGGATAGCTTGCTGAGGCCGAGCCGCTCTTATGTAAGAAGGCCTGTTTCCTTTTTTTGTTTTAGCATGTAAAGTAAATTGACTTACCACAATTACTTCTCCTTCAATCTCAGTAATAGACTTATTCATTACGCCTTCTTTATCTGGAAATATTCTAAGTTGAGCAATTTTATTGGCGAGCCATAAAGAATCATCTTGAGTGTCTTGAAGCTCAATGCCAATTAAAATTAACAACCCAGTGCAAATTTCACTTTTTACATCTTCATCAATTGTTACAGATGCGCTACTTACTCTTTGAATTATTGCTTTCATTCACGATAAATTGTATCTTCCTCTAACATTCCTAAATAATTTTTATATCTACTTTCAAAAATTTCTCCTTTTTGTAATTCTGATTTTATAGAACAATCTGGTTCATTAAAATGAATACAATTATGAAATTTACATTTTTTATTCACTGCTAAAAACTCACGAAAATAATCTCCTAATTCTTGCTTTTTTATATCCACCAACCCAAAACCTTTTATCCCTGGGGTGTCTATAATAGATCCTGAAAAAGGTAAATCGTAAAGCTCAGAAAAAGTAGTAGTATGTTTGCCTTGCTTATGAAAATCAGAAATCTCTTTTGTTGCCAAATTAAGTGTAGGGTGTAATTTATTAATTAGTGTAGATTTACCAACTCCTGAATGACCAGCTATTACGTTTACCTTATTTCTCATCGCAGCTATTACCTTAGTCAAATCATTATGCAAAACAGAAAGAGAAATACAATCATAGCCAATTTGTTCGTACATTTGAGATAATTCTTTTTGCTTTTTCATCATTTGCTTGTCATAAATATCTAGCTTATTGAAAATGATAAGCACCTCAACTCCATAGGACTGAGCAGCAACCAAAAAACGATCAATAAATCCTGTTGAAGTAATTGGATTTTGAATAGTTACCATCAAAATAGCTTGATCAATATTAGCAGCAACAATATGAGTTTGTTTAGATAAGTTTACTGATCTTCTAATAATATGATTCTTTCTTTCCTTCATCCTCACAATCATCCAGGATTCTGATTTTTTCTCGATTTCTACTTTGTCGCCAACCACTATAGGATTAGTACTTGTTATCCCTTTTATTCTAAACTTTCCTTTGAGGCGACATTGCACAATTTCACTACTATCTATTTTTATAGTATAAAGCTTCCCTGTGGTTTTGATTACAACTCCATTCATCTTGCAAAGATAGTTGTTAGTTGTTGGTTATTAGTTGTCAGATAATAGATTTTTGTAATTTAGCCAAAAATCAAATTAGATTGAAGAGAATTTTATACCTTTTAGTCGCATTTCCACTTTTTATAAGTGCACAAACTAACAAGAAAGTATTGCTCATTGGTATTGATGGCTGCAGAACAGATGCTCTAGAATTGGCAAGTACACCAACAATTGATAATCTTATAGCCAATGGAATTTACAGCCCAGATGCGATAAATGATGATATCACAATTAGTGGCCCTGGTTGGTCAGCAATATTATGTGGGGTATGGTCCAACAAACATTTGTCAGTAGATAATAGTTTTGTTAGCACAGATTACATTAATTACCCTCCCCTTTTCAAGCATATTGAGGATTTTGATTCTAACTTACATACAGTCTCTATTTGTAATTGGAATCCGATAAATGATTATATTATTCAGAATTATGCAGATTATAAACTTAATGTCTCGTCAGATGCAAATGTGAGCTTAGAAGCTTCTAATTATCTTACTGTAAATAATCCAGATATGATGTTTCTTCATTTTGATGATGTGGATCATGCAGGACATTCTTATGGATTTTCTCCAAATGTGAATCAATACATTACAGCAATTGAAGGCGTAGATGCTTTTATTACTCCAATAATTCAATCTATTACTCAACGTCCAAATTATTCTAATGAAGATTGGCTTATACTTGTAACAACTGATCATGGTGGATTGGGGACTTCTCATGGAGGAAGTAGTATAGAAGAACAAAATGTTTTTGTAATTGCAAGTGGTAATAGTATTACACATAATATCATTCGAAAAGATAGTGCTTTTATTTTTGATAGTGTTTATAACTGTATGGCAGACACAAATGAATTGCAATTTGATGGAATAGATGATTATGTACAGATTCCTCCAAATTCAACATATAATTTTGGTAGTAATCAAGATTTTACAATTGAATGTAGAATACGAACCAATACCACAGGAGATTTTTCTATAATTGGAGATAAAGATTGGGGTTCAGGGAATAATACTGGTTTTGTTTTTTCATTTAAATATCCAGGAGGACCCGAATGGAAAGTAAATATTGGTGATGGAACAAATCGCGCAGACATCAATACAGGAGGATTAATAGCAGATAATCAATGGCACACCTTAAGCGTTAGTTTTGATAGAGATGGATATATGAAAATGTATGAAGATGGTATACTTTTAGATTCTGCAGATATTTCATCTGTAGGAGACATTACAACAAATGCTGGTTTGTTTTTTGGAACTGATATTAATCAAAGTTTTGCTTACAAAGGGTCCATAGCAGAAGTAAGAATATGGAACACTTTGATAAATGATCAAAGTATCCAATCTTGGCATTGTAGTCATTTAGACAACAGCCATCCGAATTATAATAATCTTATTGGATATTGGAAATTAAATGAAGGTATAGGAACTATGGCTATGGATTATTTTGGAGGATTTGGAATACAAAATGGAACTATTAATAATTCGACTTGGTATACTCCTGATTCTACTTGGGTATATGATTATAGTAATACGCCAAGGATTACAGATATCCCTGTTACTGGACTTACACATTTATGTGTTCCCATAGATAGTAGCTGGCAATTAGATGGAGTAAGTCTAATTCCTGATTGTATTAGAACAATCTTAGAAGAAATAGATGAGGATCCAAAAGGTCTTATTAAAATTACAGATATATTGGGCAGAACTACAAAAACTATAAACAACAACCCTCTTTTTTATATTTATGAAAATGGAAAAGTGGAAAAGAAACTTATTATTGACTAATGAACAAATTACTTCCACTTAAATATACTTTAGCATTTTCCTTATATCTTATTTCCTATATTTCTTTTTCGCTTCCAGGATATTGGACGTATGCTTTAGTAATTTATGGTTATGGTATAATTCCTCTCTTAGAACTCTTTTACAAACCTAATTACAGGAATCCTAAAACTCCTATGCAAGAAAGCAGAATCTACGATTACTTACTTTATGCTATGGTACCCTTACATTTTATAACAATGCTTTATTTCTTCAATACTGTAACTCAACCATATTTGGAACCCTATGAAATAGTAGGCCGTATTTTAACTATGGGTACTATTTGTGGGCATAGTATTAATATCGCACATGAATTAGGACATAGGGGAAGGAAAATGGAACAGAACTTAGCCAAAATACTCCTTCTTGGTTCTTTGTACATGCATTTTATTATTGAGCACAATAGAGGTCATCATAAACGAGTTGCTACATTGGAAGATCCTGCAACTGCCCGTAAAGGAGAGATGCTTTACACTTTTTTGTGTAGGAGTATCTTTTATAGTTATGTGTCCGCGTGGAAATTGGAATATAAACGACTAAAAGAAAGAAAGAAAAAAATCCTTTCACTTAAAAATGAGATGATTCAATTTGAAATTATTCAAACATTATTTTGTGTTTTTCTTTTTTTCTTTTTTGGATTGAATACATTACTTTATTTTTTTTGTGTTTCGCTAATAGGAGTTGTATTGTTGGAGACTATAAATTATGTAGAACACTATGGGTTATTACGTAAAAAAGATGAAAATGGAAAGTATGAAAAAATTACACATATGCATTCTTGGAATGCAAATATTACCCTAGGAAGAATTATGCTTTTTGAATTATCACGACATTCCGATCATCATTTAGCAGCCTCCAAGAAATACCAAACTTTAGAATCGCATGATGGATCACCTGAGTTTCCCTCTGGCTATATCGGTATGATTTTATTAAGTTTTTTTCCGCCAGCTTGGTTTTGGATTGTAAATCCTTTATTGGAAAAAATTAATACCTCAGAGAAGTAATAATTCTATTACATTTGCCCTATGTCAATTACTATTGAAAAAGTAAATAAATCTTACGGAAAACAACAAGCGCTTACTGATGTTTCCTTTTCGTTAAAAAAAGGGGAGGTAGTTGGTTTTTTAGGCCCAAATGGAGCTGGAAAATCTACACTTATGAAAATTATTACGTGCTATCTGCAACAAGATTCTGGAAAAGTACAAGTATGCAAACTAGATACGTTAGAAGAAGATTTAAAAGTAAAATCAAGAATTGGCTATTTACCGGAGAACAATCCACTTTACACAGATATGTATATTAAAGAATATCTTTTGTTTGTCGGTAATCTTTATAAAATTAATAACCTTAAAATGAGAGTCGATGAAATTATTCAGCAAACTGGCTTAAACCCTGAGCAAGGGAAAAAGATTAGTCAGCTTTCCAAAGGGTATAAGCAAAGAGTTGGTTTAGCAGCAGCTTTAATTCATAATCCTGATATTTTAATTTTAGATGAGCCCACAACAGGATTAGACCCTAACCAATTGGTTGAGATAAGAAGTTTAATAAAAGAAATTGGGAAAAACAAAACCGTATTGCTTTCTACTCATATCATGCAAGAGGTGGATAAGATATGTAATAGATTAATAATAATTAATCAGGGTAAAATTGTTGATGACCAATTTATTAGTCATTTTACAAAAAAAAATATTGACTTAGAAGAGCATTTTAGAATACTAACTAATTAAGAGAAACTTCCAACAATTTTTTGTACATTATCTGATTTTCCCATAGTGTAGAAATGAATACAAGGTGCGCCAAAATCAATGAGTTCTTTAGTTTGTTGTATAGACCACTCAATTCCAACCTTACGAACCTCCTTATTATTTTTACATTTAATAACTGCATCCACTAAAAGGTTAGGAACACTCAAATTAAATCTTTGTGGTAATAATGTTAATTGTTTTTGGGTTGATATTGGTTTTAACCCTGGAATAATTGGGATAGATATATCATTTCTTCTGCAGAGGTTCACAAAATCAAAATATTGTTGATTATCAAAAAACATTTGGGTAACAATGTAATCAGCACCTGCATCTACTTTCTTTTTTAAGAAATGAATATCCGAACTCATATTAGGCGCTTCAAAATGTTTTTCAGGATAGCCAGCCACTCCAATACAAAAATCACTAGAAGCAGAATTTTTTAATTCCTCATCCAAATAAATTCCTTCTATCCACTTGTTGTAAAAGTTGAGATGCATACTGATGACCGCCTTCTTCAGGGGTAAAATAAGTTTCATCTTTTATTGGGTCACCTCTTAATGCTAATATATTATCAACACCTAAAAAATCCAAATCAATGAGAGCGTTTTCGGTTTCCTCTTTATTAAAACCTCCACAAATAATATGTGGCACTGTGTCCACATTATATTTATTCATGATAGCAGCACAAATTCCAACTGTACCAGGTCTTTTTCGTACTGAATGTCTTTCAAGCAAACCGTTTTCTCTCTTTTTATACACATATTCCTCCCTGTGATAAGTTACATCAATAAAAGGAGGATTAAATTCCATTAAAGGGTCCAAAGAATCATAAATAGATTGTATACTAGTACCTTTTAGAGGTGGTAAAATCTCAAAAGAGAATAAGGTTTTTGTTGCGTTTTTAATGTGTTCAGTTACTTTCATAGTTTTGTTTTATATGTTTGATCGGAGCCATTTCTCAACCTCTTCTACGCTCATGTTTTTTCGTTTTGCATAATCTACTATTTGGTCGTCTTGCACTTTTCCTACACTAAAATACTTAGCCTCAGAATGTGCAAAATAATAACCACTTACAGAAGCATTTGGGCTCATAGCCATGCTTTCAGTTAAGCTTACCCCTATACTTTTTTCAGCATCTAATAATTCAAATATCTTTAATTTCTCGGTATGATCAGGACATGCTGTATACCCTGGTGCAGGACGAATTCCTTTATACTCTTCCTTAATTAAATCCTCATTTTTAAACTGTTCATCAGCAGCATAGCCCCAAATTTCTTTACGGATTTTTTCATGCATATATTCGGTGAGGGCTTCTGCTAATCTATCTGCAATTGCTTTAAGCATAATACTACTATAATCATCATTCTCTTTATCAAAAACAGCCAATTGCTTTTCAATTCCGAGTCCTGCCGTGCAAACAAAAGAACCCATATAATCTTGTTTCTTAGAAGTAAGTGGCGCTACAAAATCATGCCATTACATCTACAAGCTCATATTTTTCCATTTCTCACGGGCATCCATAGCAGCATTAATAGCATTATGGACTTCTTTTTCTCCCCCATAATTAGAAGTTCCTATTACATGAGCATGCTCATGTGGTGGAGTTAAATTTCGTTTATCATTTGTAAAAACCCGTTTGTTACCAATATACATTGGCACATCAACAGTTGTATTATACATTCTTTTATATTCAGCTAAAAGTTCCTCACGCTCAGGACTCCCTGTATCATATCTTTTTACTGGCTCGTTTATTGCTTTAGGTACATTGTAAAATCCGTTTGACATTTTTTATAGTTTTTGAATTTGCAAATTTATATAAAAGAGAGGATTAGAATAGTTCTTTTGATGAAGTTTTCAAAAAACCAACAAAACTATCGTGTCTATTACCAACTGCTCGGTAGTACACATATATAAAATAATCATTTCGTGTTTGGTAATGCGTCCCTTCAATAAAGCTTACATCCACACGTTTTGTGCTTGTATCATTTAAGGCGTAATGGTAATTGTAATATCCTTGTTTTAAAGAAACAGCTGTTTCATATTGTTTTTTATCGGCATTGTATTTTAGTTTAAATTCTTCTTTTAGTTGCCAGTCAGAGAAACCACCAATTATATATAGATTTCCATAACTGACATGATCTAGAGGCAGGGTGAAATGCACCAAAGCATAATCTGCTTCAACGGATGATTTCCATCCTTCTTGTGATTTAACCAGGAATTTTCCATTAATATCTGGCTCTATAGAGTAGTAGTCAAAAGGACGTTTAATATCATTAAAAAGATAAACATGGTTTTTAGTGCTATCAAAATCAATACTTTTTATACGTTCGGATTGATAGCGTAAACTTTTAAAATCAAAATAACGAAATTCATTGTTCCCCCAAAACGTATTTTCATCATCATAATCATAAATTAATTCATTATTTTTTACAAATAATGGAATGAGATTTGTAATAGCATTATCTTCACGATTGTTTTGTTTTATATGAACTTTGATATCAGAAAATGGGTCAGCTATTATCAGATTTGGATGCTTGATGGTGAAATCAATTTCATGTTTGGTATCTCTGTCCTCAGCAAGAGTTGCTCGCTTAACATTTGCTTCAATATTTAGTTTGGTATCTAGAACCATAAAGCGTTTGTAGGCCATTGTTTTGCCTCCTTCTTCATAAATTTTAAAGATATAATTTCCTGATAGTATAGGTTTAATGTTTTTAGTAGGAAATTCAAATT
>CAYZIA010000062.1:0-9771 GCA_964478325.1 uncultured Weeksellaceae bacterium | reverse complement strand
CCATAACAGATCTTTGTTTATCGAAATACCACTCTTCTTTTATTCGCCATTTTTTTACAGTTGTTCGGTCAAAACTAACTTTGATTAAAGTATCTTTTACTGCATCTTCTTCATCACTAGACCAATCAATTACCTGCATTATTTCTTCTCTTGCTCCACCAATTTTTCTAATATCTTCTTGAGTCATTTCTATCTTAAACTCATCATCATAAATAGCATTGGCATAAGCAGTAACACTTCCTTCAAGAACTGCATCCATGATAACATCTATCAAACTTCTTCTATCGTTTACTTTCTCCTGTCCTGGCTGAATTGCAGGGTAATAAAAAGGGTGATTTACCTTTTCACGCAAATCAATCTCACGCCAAATTTTACGAGACCACATAACATCTGCTTGTCTTAAATGCGGATAAGGTTGCACTTTTCTGTTTTCATAAGTTGTCTTACGATCGTAAGCTCCATCCAAAATATCTTGTCCATTTCCAGTAGTGGAAATCATCAAGAACGAAATAAATAGTAAAATAAGATTTTTCATAATAAAATTATTTAAGTTTTAAAACTAGTGGAGGTAATGATCTAGTAGCTGTTCCCTTGGCGTCTGTTCTTCTTGCCATAATATTGGCAACAGTTATAGAATTACCTGATTTTGTATTGTTAATAATTGCATTTATTCTTGTTGTGAATTTTTGTCCATTTACAGTCTCTGTTACCTGATCTCCTTTATAAACAGTTGTGAAAGAATAGGAAACAATCTTATACCTTACGCCTTTAAAATCAAAATCTTCCAATTTAGCTTGTATCCCTCCGGCTGCTAACATTCTTTGTTTCTCAATTACACCTTCTGATTTTCCACCAATATATGGTTTTGGTGGAGGGACCTCTTTTACCCTAAACTCCATAGCACCCATTCTGGTTCTTTTACCTTCAATAGTCGTAAATAGAGTTACTATTGATTTTCCTTTTTTAGTTGGTCTTGCTATGTATTCTCCAGACGACTTTTTAGTTGCACGAATATTACCATTGGTCATTGATGCAGTAATATCAGCAGCAGCAAAACCAGGAACTGAAATTCTTACAGGATTATCTACCTCTAAATAAAAAACATTCATATTCACAGGAGAAACTACTACACTTTTTGAAGCTACTAAATATTCGCCACCAAAAGGATAATATTTAGTCCCTGTTTCAGTTTTCATAGCAATCAAGCCTCCCCATTTTTTTACTCCTTCTGAAATCGTTCTTTTTGCAAACAAACCTTTAGCATTCACAACTTTTACAGTATCATAATCTCCAACCATTTGATATTCTCCTAAACCTGTACTATCGTATTCATATTCACCTACATAAATATCAGGATTTTGACTCTCATTTTTTGCAGTAATAAAGATCTCAGCCCTAAATGAGTCTCCTCTTAAAACAAAATTTGATTGCGGAATTGCAATTCCTTCAGCAGAAGTAAACTTTAACGATTTTGCATCTATATCTTTTTTTAAAAAATCAATAACATCAGCTTCCACATTCCTTACATCTGATTGCATCTTAGATAATAATGTCAAAGCGCCAACCGCTGGCATATCAATAAAATAATATTCTTCCCAAGTTAAATCTTTTCCTTTTCTTTTCTTATCACTAACATTAGTACTTGATTGAATACTTTTAATCAATAGTTCATTGTCCCCAGCTACATCAGTTAAAAACCCGCTAAAGCTTAAAATATTGTCTTTTAATATTTTAGCTCTATTGTCTTTAATTCCTTTTGGCCAAAATAACTCTCCGGAAGTATTTCTATCTGATTTATTACTCAACCATCCAATTTTCTTGCTCTTCTGGGCTAAAGTCAGGTCTTCAAATTTTATATTTTCAATTACTTTCGAATCTATTAACTTCCCTTCTTCATCAAGAATTTCCCAAGTTTCTCCAAGATAAACCTCTCCTTTATCAGTTTTCGATACTAAATCATATTTCATATTCTGAATTAACATTACCAAATCGTCAGACATTTTCTTAATATCATATGCTTGATCTCTAACTTCTTTATATTTTTCTGGGTTATTCTCTGATGCATTATCAAAAGCAGCATATGTTTCTGCATTCTTTGAGAAAAAGTTTGTAGTTGTTCTTTCAATACCTTTATTCACTTCAAAGAATGAATCCAACACCTCTTTTGAAACATTAAGTGCAAGTAGTGCTGTTAACACTAAATACATCATGTTAATCATCCTCTGTCGGGGGCTTAACTCACTAGGGTGATTTCCTGCCATTTATTCGGTTCTTAAAATTCTTATTTATTCGGATTCATTGCATTTAGCATGTTAGCATATACATCATTAAGTGCTGATAAGTTTTCTGCCAATTTGCCAACTTCTTGTTGGAAACGCTTAGAGTCTTCAATTGAAGTGCTCAAATTTTGCAAGAATTGTGTAGACGCTTCCATTTGTTGAGAAGAAGTCTGTAATTGTAATTCGTATAAAGAATTCAGTGCGTTCATGTTTTTTACTCCTTCTTCAATCTGCTGATTGTACTCAGAAATAGCTCCAGCTGCTTCGACTGTTTCGTTTAATTTGTTAGCAGTTTCTCCAAATTTTCTAAGACCATCACCTAAACTTTCAATTAATTCGTCTTCAATTTTGGCTCTTTCTAGCGCTTTATCCAATTGTTGAGCAGGCGTTCCTTTTTTATCTGGATCCTTCATATAAGCTAGTTCAGGATAAACTAAACTCCAATCTGGATCTTCCTTTGGAGTTTCAAAGGCAGAAAAGAAGAAAATAATTGCTTCTGTTCCCAAACCTAAGATTAACATTGTAGACGCTCCAGGTAAATGTTCTATCTTAAATAATGCACCTAAAATTACCAATGATGCTCCCCACCCATACAGACGAGACATAAATAGTTTAAATTTCGGCCTATTAGCAAATTCTTTAATTGTCATTGTTTTCTTTTTTTATTTAAACTTAATTATTATTTAAAATCTTTTTTATCTCTTCCTAAGAAGTCAACCGCACATCTAAATCCTATGTAACATTTGGCAGTATCTTGATATTCATAATCTCTTGTGCTTGTTTGTATAAAGTAGGAAATATCTTTCCAAGAACCACCTCTAATTACTTTTCTTTTTAAAACTTCAGAATCGGCTTCTTCAGAATCCAATCGATAATCCATATTCATATCATGTGCATATGAGAAAGCTGATTCGTCAAAAGTATTGGATGTCCATTCTGATACATTACCAGCCATATCATAAAGACCATATGCATTTGGATTATAACTAGCCACTTTTACTGAACGCAAACCACCATCAGCAGTATAATTTCCTCTAAGCGGTTTAAAGTTTGCTAAGAAGCATCCTTTATGATTCCTAGTGTAAGGTCCTCCCCAAGGATATGGAGATAAATCTGCGCCACCTCTTGCTGCATATTCCCATTCAGATTCAGTTGGTAGTCTGAACTCAGGTAAAGTTGGCTCATTATTTTGTCTTAAGAAGCTATTCATAATCTGTGTTCTCCATTTGCTAAATGCAACTGCTTGACCCCAATTAATACCTACAACTGGATAATCATCAAAAGCTGGATGCCAAAAATATTCAGATGTCATTGGCTCATTAAAAGCATATGCATAATCATGCATCCAAGCAAGAGTATCAGGGAAAATACTTACCTCAACATCTTGTAAGAATACCGAACGATCTCTTTTCCCTATAGCATCATTTTCTCTATTTGCTTTTGCGGCAGCTTTGTTTAAATCCAATTCTTGATATGTATATATTAGTTTTCTGCTATCAATCTCTCTGTTTCCATTAAATCTTTCATGTTCAGGTAAATACATTTCTTCCTCTAAGATCTCTCTTATTTCAATATCATCCCATCTGATTCTTTCTTTCCAATTGATAATAGATGGCTCAAGGAAGTTGCCATACTCATCTTCCTCAATTAAGTGTCCTTCAATTCCTGCATCCCCCAAAATTCTGTGCGCAATAGAATCTCTTACCCAATCCGTAAACTGACGATATTCATTATTTGTAATCTCCGTTTCATCCATATAGAATGCAGCAACAGAAATCGTTTTTGCTGCAGTAACATTAGCAAAAGGCACGTCCTGATCAGATGGCCCCATTACAAAACTACCTTGTGGAATAAACACCATTCCATAAGGGTCTGTAGGTTGCCAAATAGCTCTATCTTTCGTGCCAATTAGTTCTCCATTACCTGAATTACCACAACTACTTAAGATTGTAATAATTAATCCAAAAAATAATATTCGTTTCATAGTTTTTATTTTTGTTTTCGCTAGCGAAATGATTAGTCTTTAAATTTAAAAATCATTATGCATTTTTTTACAACACATAATGATTCTGGTTAATTTCATTTTTATTTTATAAGAATCTAGGGTTCTTGTAACTCTTCACAGGTTTATCGTAAGATACCTTGAAGCAATAGCCCAACATAAATTCTAAACTATTATTTTTGATCTCTGACATAACAACATCATATGCTATCCCAAATCTTAAATCGTCATTAATATTCATTCCTAAAAGTGCGATTAGCCCTTCATCTAATCTATAACTAAGACCTCCCCAAAGCTTGTTGTTATACAATACATTAGTATTAATATCCAATTGTGAAGAAGATCCATCAGATTTCAAATAAATAGAAGGATTGAGCGTAAACATTGGGTTTAGCTCGTGAGCATAACCAGCAATAAGAAAATAATGTCTTGCCAATTCCATTTGACTATTTGACCACTCAATAGTCGGCTCGGTAAAGTGAGAGGTAGAAAGGCCTATATACACGTCCTGCGTGTTATAATAAACCCCAAATCCAAAATCCATTGCAGATCCTTTTACATCTCCAATTGGAATTACTGCATCCCCATCTTGAGCCGGATCAAACCAACCTCCATCAGCACCACTTTGAAACATCCCTAAAGAGAGACCTGCTCCCATTTGTCCATTTCCTAAGTCAGTCCGATAAGCATAGGTTAATTGTAACCCTAAATTACTAAATGCTGCAATATCATCCTTTACAATATTAAGACCCAATCCACCATGAATTGCTGGAATGCCTGCGTCTACACTTAAATTAAGAGTTGTTGGAGCTCCTTCAAAACCCATCCATTGTGAACGATGAAGTGCAGTAGCGCAAATAGCTTGGTTACTTCCCGCATAACCAGGATTGTTGGCTAATTTGTTAAACATATTTTGACTAAATTGAGGGTCTTGCTGTGAAGAAGCAAGCCCTGCAATCATCAAAAAAGATATAAATAATATTGTTCTTTTCATATTCAATTTTCTCTTCATTATTAAGTTTTCAGATTGCTAAAATAACTATTTTTTATTTAATAGATAAGAAATCAGAATAAACTAAAAAAAATTAATCCAGCTTATGGTAGGTTTTTATCCACCTTTCTGGTGGTATTCCTTGATTAGACTGCTCATAATCTCGATAAGAACAAGCTACAAAATAATTATCTTTTTTCTTTTTTTCTGGATTAGAAAAAGGCACCCCAATCCACCATCTTCCAGTTTTATTGCTTTTATAAAATTGCACTTCATTCAATCCATCATCAAAAGAAACCGTGTATTTAGTGCACTCATTTAAGTTCGGATTCAACTCATTCTTTCTTTGTTTAAATCCATCCAAAAAATACCAAAATATTTGGGCAATGAGTTTTGATGTTTGGCCAAAGTTATCTAAACTATTATTGTATTCAAAAATACCACAAGAAGTTACTTTATCACTCAAGCCAGCATAGCGCATAATACTGCAGCTTTCTGCTCCGTCTAAACCATTTGGACTAGCATAAACATTAGCTGAAGCAACAGAATGTGCTATTGCAGAAATATCAAAACTTAAAAAATCGGTATTGCGCATAATTGGCTCTACTTCAAACAAATTTGCCTTTACAAAACCTAAACGATAAGCGTCAAAATGAATCTTATCAAGCATTTCAATCGCTGCTGGACTTTCAAAATAGGATTGATAGGCAATATTACAATAGTTGAATAAATGATTTGGCTGATAGGAGATCATCTTACTCAAATAAGAATGAGAATGAATCTTATCTTCTTCAGCACCTAAATCAAAAGCATTGTCCACAGAAGTGAATGTAATAATTCTTCCAATAGAGGCGTATGCTTTATAAATAGCATAAGAAATATCTTGTCCGCCACCAATTATGAAAGGAATTATACTATTTTGTAAAAGAATAGAACACACTTTCTCAATTTGCTTAAAGGATTCTTGTTTAGTTGGCATTAGTTGCAAATTTCCCAAATCAACCAATAATGGTAATTCCTCAAAATGCAAATTGTAAAACTCCTTTCTGATAGAAGAAAAATCATTACATTTATTTTCTGTTCCCTCGCATTCGGCAACTGAAAAAAAAGCAATCTTTACATTTCCAATCTCCGGAAATTCGTTAGTAGTATGCTTTTTTATGGAATGTCCAATTTGAGAAGATTGCCAATTATTCACTAGGAAATCATCCTCAATAGGAAGAAAATAAGAAGATAAATTATACAAAATGCATTTATTTTTGCTGTTGTTCTCTCAGCAAAGATAAGCAATCTTCTCTATTTAAACTTTTTGGTTCTGTATCTTTAGGGATTTTAAGATTAATCTTTTTACCTTTTTCAGGGGTAACTTGTACAAATGGCCCATATCTTCCATTGAGTACTTGAATAAGTGGCTCCCCATCAAAATTATTTATCAATCTATCTTTATCAGCTTGAATTTTTATTTTGATAAGCTCAATTGCTCTATCCAATTTGATAGTTAAAGGATCTTCATCATCCGTTTTTTTGATGGAGGTAAACTTTCCTTTATAGCGCAAATAAGGGCCAAACCTCCCGATTGCAGCCACTATCTCTTCTCCTTCAAAATCTCCCACAACTCTTGGTAATCTAAAAAGTTCAAGAGCTTGCTCTAAATTGATGGTTTGTACTGTTTGCTCTCCAATTAGAGAGGCGTATTTTGGTTTAGGATCATCATCAGATTCTTGGCGTTCACCAATTTGCACCATAGGGCCAAATCTACCAACTCGCGCATATATATTTCTTCCACTTTTCGGATCTTCTCCTAATAGTCGTTCCCCTGATGCTCTATCGGCATGCTCATCTACTTCTAACACTTTTTGATGGAAAGGACCATAAAAAGCAGCTATCATTTCACTCCATACTTTCTTGCCTTCTGCAATATCATCAAACTCACTTTCTACTGAGGAAGTAAAACCATAATCCATAACATTATTGAAATTCTCTTCTAAAAAATCGCAAACCACAGTACCTTCAGAAGTTGGAAAAAGTTTTCCTTTTTCTACTCCAAAATTTTCTGTTCGTTTTTCTTCTTTCAACTCCCCATTTTTTACAATAATTGCCTGAATCTCTCTTTGCTTTGCTTCTGTGGTTTGTTTTACTACATATTTTCTGTTTTGAATGGTAGAAATGGTAGCGGCATAAGTGGATGGTCTTCCAATACCCAACTCTTCTAGTTTTTTTACCAAACTTGCTTCTGCGTATCTAGGAGGATGTTTGCTGAATCTTTCTAGTCCAAGTATTTCATGTGCATTTACATTCGCTCCTAACTCTAAAGTTGGAAGCATGCCTTTTTCTGTTTCTGTTTCATCATCTTTTCCTTCCAAATACACTTTCATAAATCCATCAAAAGTAATCACTTCCCCTTTCGCAACAAGTTTTTCGTCACTAGTAGAAATATTTATTTTTGCAGTTGTTCTGTCTAATTGCGCATCCATCATTTGAGATGCAATTGTACGTTTCCAAATAAGTGCGTATAATTTCTGATGAGCACTTTCCCCATCAATTGTGCTTTTACTCATATCTGTTGGGCGAATGGCCTCATGTGCCTCTTGCGCTCCCTTTGCTTTTGTACTAAAAGTCCTTCTTTTTGAATAATTTTCACCATAAGAATTCTTTATAGCAGTTTCTGCAGCCAAGAGTGCATCATTAGATAAATTCACGCTATCGGTACGCATATAAGTTATTTTCCCTGATTCATATAACTTTTGAGCTACCATCATGGTTTGTGTTACAGAAAATCCCAATTTTCTGGAAGCTTCTTGTTGTAGAGTAGAAGTTGTAAAAGGAGCAGAAGGTGATTTTTTTGCTGGTTTTTTTTCGACATCCTCAATTTTAAATTCTGCCAATTTACATTTTTCTAAAAAGCTTTTCGTATCATGTAAAGAGCTTATCCGTTTGGGAAGTTCAGCTTTGAATTGTTTGCCCTCAATAGTGGTGAATTCTGCCATTACTCTAAAAGAGGAAATACTATTAAAGTTGATTATTTCTTTTTCTCTTTCTACAATTAGTTTTAAGGCAACCGATTGTACTCTCCCAGCTGAGAGCCCTGGTTTTATTTTTTTCCACAAAATTGGGGAGAGTTCAAAGCCCACTAATCGATCTAAAATCCTACGTGCCTGTTGTGCGTTAATAAGATCTTGATTCAACTCTCTTGGATTTTCAACTGCATTAGTAATTGCTTTCCTAGTTATTTCATGAAACACTATTCTTTTAGTATCTTTTCTATTCAAATTAAGTGCCTCTGTTAAATGCCAAGCAATAGCCTCTCCTTCCCTGTCCTCATCAGTTGCCAGCCATATGGTATCTGCTTTTTTTACTTCTGCTTTTAACTCACTCACTATCTTCTTTTTATCCTCTGAAATAATATAATTGGGTTTAAACCCATTTTCAATATCTATTGCCATCCCTCCCTTTTTAGGTAAATCGCGAATATGCCCAATACTCGATTTAACCGTAAAACCTTTACCTAAATAATTTTCTATAGTTTTTGCCTTTGCTGGAGATTCTACAATTACTAAATTCTTACTCATAATCAATTTCGATTTTTAGATTTTTTTTTGCAAATAAAAGAAGTTTTTTCTTAATTCTCCAAATCTAAATTTTACTGACACATACGTTATATTATATAATAATATAAGAAAAATTGATTTATGACACATTGTCAGTTTGACAGATTTTTTATTTACCTTTGCATACTGAAAATTGTGAAAATGGATTTTGAAAATTTAATAGAAAAACAAATTGAGGAAGAAAGGCAAGGAGAGACACTTTCGATTACTAAAGCTAAGAATGATAGTAAAAAGATGTATATTGAAAGTTATGGTTGTCAAATGAATTTCTCTGATTCTGAAATCGTAGCATCCATTCTCTCTGGAGAAGGATTCTCTACTACAAATGATATAGAAAAAGCGGATTTAGTTTTTGTAAATACTTGCTCTATCAGGGAAAAAGCTGAGCAAACTATTAGAAAAAGATTGCAAGTTTATAATTCTATTAAAAAGAAGAAAAATCCAGCAATGGTGGTTGGTGTATTGGGCTGTATGGCAGAAAGGTTAAAAGAAAAATTTTTGGAACAAGAAAAACTTGTAGATATTGTAGTGGGCCCTGATGCTTACAGAGATTTGCCAAATCTAATAAAGCAAGTAGATGATGGGCGGAAAGCAGTAAATGTAATCCTTTCTAAAGAAGAAACTTATTCCGAAATAAGCCCAGTTCGTTTGGGTGGAAACGGGGTTACTGCTTTTGTCTCTATCACTAGGGGATGCGATAATATGTGTACTTTTTGTGTAGTGCCTTTTACAAGAGGAAGAGAAAGAAGTAGAAATCCGGAAAGTATCGTAGATGAATGTCAACAATTACTGAATGACGGATATAAAGAAATTACGCTTTTAGGACAAAATGTAGATTCTTATCTGTGGCAAGGAGGGGGATTGAAAAAGGAATTCAAAAGTTTAAGTAAA
>CAYZIA010000061.1:0-9903 GCA_964478325.1 uncultured Weeksellaceae bacterium | reverse complement strand
TGTACCGATTGTACCTTGCGAATAAATATTTGAGGTTATAAATATTCCTACAAGCAAGAGTAAAAGTTGATTTTTCATATTTTGAATTTTTGTGTAAATATCATAATAAAAACTCAGACCAACAAAAACTAGAAAAACTATTAAATTATTCTTATTCGTTCAAAAGAAATTATCGTACAAATACAAATTCAGAATCTGTAGAAAGTTTTTTGTCAAAAGCATATCCATCATCTTTAAATTTATGCAAAGCATTAGATGAAGTAAGTTTATTTTTAATAATAAATCTGCACATTCTTCCCCTTGCCTTTTTTGCAAAAAAGGAAATTATTTTGAATTGTCCATTTTTAAAATCTTTAAAAACAGGGGTAATAATAGGCGCTCCTAATTTATTGATCTTTAATGCCTTACTATATTCTTTTGAAGCTAAATTAACAAGACAAGTATCCTTATCTCTTATAATTTCTTTCGCCATATATTCTGTTAAACTATTTCCCCAGAAGTGATATAAATTATTGCCTTTATCAGTTTTTAGTTTTGTGCCCATTTCTAATCGGTAGGCTTGAATTAAATCTAGAGGTTTTAGTATACCATATAGGCCAGATAGTATTCTTAAATGCTTTTGTGCAAAATCAAAATCTTTTTTGTTAAAATCATCTACATCTATTCCTTGATAAACATCTCCTTGAAATGTAAGTATGGCTTGTTTTGCATTACCTTGATTAAAAGGTAATGACCAATTAATGTATCTATCAGCATTTAATAATCCTAGATTATTACTAATACCCATTAATTTTGATAATTCAGTTGGTGAGAAGTCTTGTAGTATTTCTACTAATTCTTTTGCTTTATCTAGAAAGAAGCAATCTGAGAAATTGATATTGTTCTTGTTTTTACTATTATCAATCTTTTTTGCTGGAGATATAATTATTTTCATACTCATTTGTATTATTGCACAAATTTATCAAATTCCTTATATGTTATACCATCTTATAGAAAAATATAAACTTAGCTCACTTCATATTATGGTTCTAATATTAGGGTTTACAGGTATTCTTGGAAAATTGATAACTTTAGATACAATCCATTTAGTGTGGTATCGAATGATGATTGCTTTTATTACACTAGCTCTCTTTTTGATATATAAAAAAGAATTACTCTCCATAAAGAGAAAGGATTTTTTTGGTATTGTTGGAGTTGGTGCTTTGGTTACTATTCATTGGTTATGTTTTTTTGAATCGATAAAAGTATCAAATGTATCAGTTGCGGTTTTGTGTTTAGCTACCTCTTCATTATTTACAGCAATTCTAGAACCCATCTTTTTTAAGAGGAAGCTGTTAAAATATGAAGTTCTTATGAGCCTTGTTGTTATTGCTGCATTAACATATATCTTAGGAACTGAATCAAAATATCTTTTTGGTTATATTTATGGTTTAATAGCAGCATTCTTAGGTACCCTATTTACAATCTTCAATGGAAAATATATTGGAAGAATTGATGCAGCTAAAATTACTATGATTGAAATGTTAACAGGAGTTATTATTATTAGCTGTTTATTGATATACAATCAAGATTATTCTATTTTTACTTCTTTCATTCCAATATCAGATTTTGCTTATCTATTAATTTTAGGTATATTATGCACAGCAGGCGTATTTGTATGGATGACTGAAATAATGCGTCATATAACCCCTTATTCTTTAATCATGGCCGTTAATTTAGAACCTATATATAGTATTTTATTGGCATTAATAATTTTTGGAGATTCTGAAATGATGAGTACTTCTTTTTATATTGGAGGAAGTGTGATAATTGCGGTTGTCTTTTTAGAGGGGTATATTAAAAACAAATAATGGAATTTTGTATAAATAGTTTTGATTTTTAACTTTGCAACTCTTTAAAACAAAATGAAGAAGATTTTTTTAATATTTTTTCTGCTATTACTTTTTAATAAAGCCTTTACTCAAGGATATAACATAAGTGGGGAGATTAAAAATATAGAAGATACTACTGCGATCTTAGCCTACTATTTTGGAGGAAAACAATATGCATCTGATACTACTGAGATTGTTAATGGTAAGTTAACTTTTAGGGGAGATAAAAAACTGAATGGTGGAATCTATTTACTGGTGCTTCCTGATGGTAAATATTTTGAACTAATTATTTCAGAGCAAAATTTTTCTTTTATAACTGATAAAAATGATTTAGTTTCTTCTATGCGTTTTCAGCGCTCAAAAGAAAATAATGCTTTTTACGAATATCTGAGATATGTAGCGAAGAAACACAAAGAGGTTAGTCCACTAAAGGAACAAAAGAGTAATGCAAAATCAGAAGATGAGAAAGAAAAGATACAAGTAGCAATTACAAAGGTGGATGAAGACGTAAGGGCTTATAGAAATGCTTTTAGCAAGAAGTATCCTAATGTTTTTTTTAGTAAAATTATTCGTGCTACTACTGATATTCAGATTCCAGAAACTCCACTTGATTCTGAAGGACAACCAAAAGAGAACTTTTCTTTTTACTATTATAAAAAACACTTTTGGGACAATATGGATTTTTCTGATCAGAGAATGCTAAGAACACCTATCTTTTTTAATAAAATGGATCAGTATTTAGAAAAATTAAGCCCAAAACATCCTGATTCTATCATTGTTTCTGCTGATATTATGGTAAAAAAATCAAGAGCAAATAAGGAGGTCTTTCAGTATGTGGTTTCTTATATTACCTCTACTTATGAACGCTCCAAAATTATGGGGATGGATGCTGTGTTTGTACATATGGTAGAAAAATATTACATAAATGGAGAATGCGATTGGGTAAAAGAAAAACAATTGAAAAAGATTATTGAAAGAGCAAATAGAATTAGTCCAAATATGATAGGAAAGAAACCGCCAAATTTAGTATTTAAAGACACGCTTAACAGACATCATTCTCTTTATCATTTACAAGCAAAATATACCCTTCTTTTCTTTTATGATCCTGATTGTGGGCACTGCAAAGAAGAAGCACCAAAAGTAAAAGTAGTTTGTGATTCTTTGATAGAAGCTGGGATTGATATTAAAGTATTTGCTGTAAATACCGAATTTGATATCGAAAAATGGAAAGAATTTATTAAAAAGTTTGATGTTGGAAATTGGATAAATGTTGGAGATATTCAATTTGATGAAGAAGGCAATCCTGTGGCTACAAGTAATTGGCGTGAACAATACGATATCCACTCTACCCCTGTAATTTATCTTTTAAATAAAGATAAAGAAATAATTGCAAAGAGAATAAATGATAAACAGATTGTAGAAATTATTGGGCTGAAAGAAGGCGTGGAAGAATAAATTATCTTATCAGGTATAGGAAGTCAATATCATGATGTTTCCAGCCGTCAGCATCTTGGAAATAAACCTCATATATATAGTTGCCAACTGATAATTCTTTTCCAGATTTGTTGTCTGTTCCATCCCAACCATTTTTATTCAAATTATCGCACACCATTTCTTTTAAATTATCTGTATAAAATACCACATCTCCTCTTAAATTATACACCTTAAAAACAAAAGTAGATTCTCTAATAGCATGATAATAAAGACAAAGCTTATCATTTATACCATCCCAATCAGGTGTAAAGCTACTTGGAATATAAATGTAATATTCGTCATTTACCCATACTTGACGAAAAGTAGTATCAGAACAATTATTAATATCACTTGCAATTAAAGTAACTTGATAAACTGCAACAATAGAATCAAAAGTATGAAAAGGATTTTGTGTATTTTCTATTGGTGTATTATCCCCAAAGTTCCAGCTCCAAGCAGTAGCATTCATGGTTTTATCCTGAAATTGTGCAGAAGGATAAATCACAGAAATTGTATCCTGTTCTATTGTAAATTGAGCAATTGGTATTTGCAAGATAGTAACAATTGCACTTCCGCTTGTAGTACCTACTCCTGCTGAATCTGAAACAGAAACTATCGTATAAACACCTCCAGTTTTTGTTGGGATAATATGTGGATTATTAGTAGTAAGAAAAGAGGGTTGATCTACTCCGTCAATAGCATAAACAATATTCCAGGGAGGAGTTCCTATCAAACTGATCTCTACATTAATTGTTCCAGCATTTTCACATAAATCTCCTCCTCCATAAATAAATGCAGAACTTTGAGAGAAAGAAGAAATACTGAAAAGTAAAAATGAAATTAAAACTAGTTTTTTCATAATGAAAGCAAACTTAAGAAATTATTACTTCTGTAAAGCCGTACTTATCCGAAAATTGTAATCTATGGGTTTTTAATAAAGAATGAATTGCTTTTTTCAAGGTTCCCTTACCTACCCCATGTACTAGATTTAATCTTGGAATTCCTCTGTTTTTTGATTCTTTAATACAATCTTCACATCTATTTTTTTGAATTTGAATAATCTCAAAGTTTTCTAAATGCGTATAATGTTCTACTAAATTCTCAATATGTAAATCAGCTTTAAATATAAGCTGACTTATTTTATCATTTGAGAATTGTAGAAATTTATTCACTTTTGGTTTTTGTAAATCTTCCAAATTATCTTCTGTAGGGTAAATCTCATAAGCGTCTAAATCATGTGTGTCGCTTGGAAAAGACATAATTTCATTTAATGCAACCATTTCTTCAAATCCAGCGCTATTGAGAAGTTTTACTTTTGTATTACCAATAAACATCAAAATTGTGCCCTTATCATTTTCATTAATAAAAAGCACTCTATCACCAGTTTTAAAATTATGTTTCATTAGAAAAATAAAGGATGTATAAACATCTTATTATCACTTATTCCTATTGCTGGCATTGGGAATTTTAGAAATCCAAAAGTGTGTAGAATAGAGTTTATAATTTGGGATTCTGTTTGTATCTTATTTAAATCAATATCTAATGATAAAAAATATTCTCTTATTCGTTTAGGATCTCCTTCTTTATGGTAAGGATTCTGCATGCCGTAACCACTATATCCTATTGAAAGAGAAAGCCATGGTGGAAAATTATTTTCTAATTCTAATAAGGATTTGATATTAAATGATAGCCAATATTTTTGTCCGTTATAATCTTTTAGCATATTTTGAATCAGATTTTCTCCCAATTGTTCTGGATTCTTATCCGCCAAAAATGATTTATTATAACTATACTTTAACTGAATCTTTTGATTGTCCCACAAAAGTGCTTGCGAAATACATAGTGCAGAACCCATTGTATTAGCAATTAAATCACCAGATGATGCGCCCCATTGTTCTGAGAAACCATCTAAGATTTCTACTGCAGTTAGAAAAAAACTACCTGAAAGCCCACCATACCAAATGGACTCTTTTTCATTCATTCCAGCCCATTTATATGCTTTTATTCCGGCCACTCCCATATAATAAGAAGCAGTCATATGCCCCATTTTATCCATTTGTAACCATTCCTCATTGTCATCAATAAAATGAAAATTACTTCTAGGATAATCTTTATACCAAAGGGAATTTAACCCTATTAAAGTTGCAGTATATGCAACACCTTCTGAAATTAAAAGAATATTCTTTTTCTTTTTTTCGAAATTTTTTTGATCAAAAGTAGGATTAGGGATAAATTTTTGAGCATTTATAGTTAGGGAAATACAAGAAAATAGTATCAGAAACAGCTGTTTCATTTATAAAATGGTTGCTTTGCAATCTGCTAGAATATCAAATACTTTTTCTTGGGTTTTAGCCTCTGCATAAGTTCTTAAAACAGGTTCTGTTCCAGAAGGACGAATCATTAACCATGTATCAGCATCAAAGAAGAATTTAAATCCATCAATAGTTTCTACTCTTTCTACTTCATACTTACCAAATTTAGTAAATTTTCCCGCTTTACAATCTTCAATAATAGAAAGTTTAGCATCATTATCTATATGTAAATCAATACGTTCAAAAGCAAATTCACCTACTATTTCGTAAATTTCAGCAATTAAATCTTCTAATGTTTTTCCTGATTTTGCCATAAATTCAAATAAGATTAAGCCCATCCAAATTCCATCTCGTTCTGGAATATGGCCAGCAGTAGCAATTCCGCCTGATTCCTCTCCACCTAAAAGAATATCTTCTGTTATCATTTTACCAGATATATGCTTAAAACCAATTTGTACAGTTTCTTGTTCCAAGCCATAGTATTTACAAATTTGCTCTACTTTTACAGAGCAAGAGAAGGCAGTTACTATTTTACCCTTCATTTTCTTATATTTTACCAGATAATGAATTAACAATAAGATAATATGATGAGAATCTACAAATTTTCCTTTACTGTCATATAGCCCAATTCTATCAGCATCACCATCAGTAGCTAATCCACAATGCAAATCATTATTTTTCATTAAATCAGAGAACTCTTGTAAGTTTCTATGTATTGGTTCAGGAGCTGTTCCTAAGAATCCTGGATTATTATCACAATGTAAAAGTGTAGCATTTGGTAACAAGCGTTTTATTGCATTCATTCCAGCACCAAACATAGCGTCATATGCAAACATCATCTCGGAATTATTAATTGCTTCTAAATCAAAATTTTCTTCAACATGTTTGCAGTACATATCTTCTAGATTAATATATACAATTTTTCCTTCTGCTATCAAACCTTCCATGCTAATAGAATCATAATCTATTGAATTTATATCAGGAATCTTATTTTCCACAGCCATAATATCATCTGGTAAAAGTGGACCACCAAAATCACCTTTTAATTTATAGCCGTTATAAGAAGGCGGGTTATGAGAAGCAGTAATAACTACTCCTAAGTTTGCATGTTCTTTAACAACCCCTAAAGAAACCATTGGAGTAGAAACAAATCCTTTTGCTAACTTTACTAAAACTCCTTTACTAGCTAAAATTTTTGATGCTGTTTCTGCAAAGAGCTCTCCTGCAAAACGGCAATCATGACCAATTACAACAGAAGGATTATCATTATTATCATTTAACCAATCTGCAACTGCAATACTTACTCTTGCTACATTATTAGATGTATATTCCTTTCCAATTATAGCTCTCCAGCCATCTGTTCCAAACTTAATCTTTGTCATTTATTATTTAATTATTAATCGTGCAAAACTAATAAATTAGCGCATTATTTTTTGCTTATTCAATGCCCTTCTGTATTTCTTAGCATTTTTACTATGTTCCTTAGCTGTTTTTGCAAAATTATGATAACCAGAGAAGTCTTCTTTTGCACACATAAAAAGATACTCGTTTTTTGTAGCGTTCAATACTGCATCAATAGCATTTATGGATGGAATACAAATTGGTCCTGGAGGTAATCCTTTATATAAATAAGTATTGTAAGGGGAATCAATTCTCAAATCTTTTGTCAGTACTCTTCTAATAGTAAAATCACCAATAGCGAAAATAATGGTAGGGTCTGATTGTAGTTTCATTCCTTTTTTTAATCTATTCAAGTAAAGTCGAGCGATAATTGGACGTTCATCTTTTTTGTAAGATTCCATTTCAACAATAGAGGCAAGTGTAGAAACCTCAAATTTTGTAAGCCCTATGTTTGCTGTTTTTTTTAATCTTTCATTGTTCCAGAACTTATCGTATTCTTTTTGCATTCTATCAACAAACTGCTTTGCGGAAGTATTCCAATACAACTCATAAGTATTTGGAATAAATAAACAATTCAAATTATTTGGATTTAAACCTGTTTCTATCAAAAAAGTGGTGTCAGATAAATTTTGCATTATAGCTAGGGAATCTGCCTCAATCTGGCTAGCAATCTTACCTGCCAACTGCTGTTTTGTTCTTAGGTTGTTAAAAGTGACTTTTACAGGAACTTGCATTCCTGATCGTAGTAGATTAATGAGCTCATTATTATTTAGTTCCCTATTGATAAAATATCGTCCTGCTTTAATATTGTATCTATAATTCTTTCTTTCTGCTACCCATTCGAATGAGTTCTTATTAATAAGCAATCCTTCATCTGATAATATTCGAATAATATCCGAAAATTTGGAATTAGTAGGGATATAAATGAATTGTTCGGACTTTTTGTTTAAAGTGATATTTGGCTGATACACATAACTATATAATCGGTGCGCCAATAGTACTCCAAATAATAGGATTAAAACTACAAACGAAATAATAACTTTTCGAATAAAAGATGGTTTTTTTCGTCTCTTTCTCAAACTATAAATTCTCTAAAATTAATTTTGCCTTATGATTTGGAGCAATTTCCAAAATTTTATTTAAATAAAACTTAACATCCTTATTTTTATTTTGCATTTGTGAGGACAACACCAAATTCTCATAAGCTAGAATATAGTCTGGATCTAATGCAAGCGCTTGTTTTAATCTACTTTCTGCTATTATAAATTTACCTTTAAGTATAGCAATTAAACCTAAATTAAGATGCGTTTGCTTTATTGTAGGATTTAAATTTAAAGCATCGGAAAAGATTTGTTCTGCTATATCAATTTGATTGTTATTAACTAAAAAACTCCCATACTTAATTTTATAATCAATTACATAAGGCATCAGTTTTACGGATTTCTTAAAATAAACCTCAGCATCATTACTAAGGTTTTTTCTATCAAACACCTCTCCCATTCTACTATAAGCTATTGCTAAATCTGTATTCGAATATCTGCTACTATCCAACTCATTGCTCATTACATAATTAATGAGACCTGTACTATCATTTTTAAGATAGTAATACTGAATGTAAGAAGTGAAATTATTATCTGTTAGTTGTAAAAATTTGAATGCAGAATCCAAATAAACTGGTTCTGCTTCAAAACTCTCATAACGCTTCAAATAAGCCTTGGCTTTTGATAAGTTGCTTGGCTTAGAATTATTTATTGCAAGAAGTCCTAGAAAAGCACCTTTTTTCTTTTTCTCTTTATTATGGACGCCAATTTTATGATCGGTAATAGTAATATGCATTATATCAGAGGAAGAAGACTTAGGCATATGACAAGAAGTACAATTTTGAGTTTCTTCCTCCTTACAGACATCATGACATTGCATACACTTATTATCAAAATAAATAGAAGATGTTATAGTCACACTTTCATGTGGATTATGACATGTTATACAAGTAATCTCAGCATTATTATAGCAAGAAGATCTCTTGAGTCTATCTACATGAGAAGCCATAATAAATGAGTCGTCATTCTCATATTTTGGTAAATAAGTGTCCATTACATCATTAAGTGGAGTGCCTGGCTTAAAAGAGGTAAACGATTTATTATTTACTAATATTGAGGTTCCTTGCAAATGACACCTTTGACAAACATCAAACTGAAGATCAGTTGGGAGCTTTGCAGGATTCACAATAGAATAATCAATATACTTTGAGGTATCAATAAGCTCTCCGGCTAGCTTTCTTTTTATATGCACCTCTCCTGGACCATGACAACTTTCGCAATCAATCCCATTTGGTATGGAATTATATTTATTTGTTGAACTATTTTCATGATTCGTATACGCATTATGACAACTCATACATTCAATACCAATTTCACGAGAAAATCGACTATTCTGTCCATTTTCAAAACCAGGTGGTAAATCAGCTATTAATCTTTGCGTGTAGTATGTATAAGGTATTTGATGCACATAACCATTTATCTCAAACAAGTGCGAATTGGTATGCTGTCCGCTACCTATTTTGTAAGTTACTTTTTTGATGAGCAGATGAGTAGTGTCCTTTCCTTTTAATCGAAATTCCAGCAGATATAAACTATCATTCTTCCAGAAGGGTTTATAGGATAAATTAAGAATACTATCATGTATAATATGCATTTTACTATCCTCTAAAGCGCTATGTCTACTTGTAGCAAAATGAAAGGATTGTCCCATACCTGTTTGCATGTAGGAATCGTAAATTTCAGCATGACAAATGCGGCATTGTTCCTTGCCTACATACTTTACGGTGTCATTATGGTTTAAGTAAG
>CAYZIA010000060.1:0-9915 GCA_964478325.1 uncultured Weeksellaceae bacterium | reverse complement strand
CAACAAACCAAAATGATCATCAGCTTTTTTACATCTATGATGATGGAACAGTTGAGAAGCGAATAACAATAGAATGAAAAAACTACTACTCATATTACTTTGCATTCCAATGATTGGGTTTGGGCAGAGTCTAAATATGTATAAATATATTGTTACAAAAAGCTGTAATAGTTCTATGGTTTTCCTTAAAGATAAGGGGCTTTGTTCAAAAATCACATCAAGTTTAAGAAAAGCAAATTTTACTGTTATAAATAATGATGAAATTTCTAACTATGAAGATTTAAAAGAAAATCCAAATCTTGCTCTTTATTGTTATGTTATGGCTGAAGAGGCCTTATTAGGCGGTGCATTAGTAGTTATGTCACTTAAAGATAATCAAGGGAATTTAATTTGGAAAAACTCGTCTAATGCAACTTCATTTTCTATGACGATTAAGAAACTAATAATTCCACTTAAAGCTTCTTTTTATGAGTATGATCCTAATTATAAACCTAATAATATAAATAATAATACTGAATGGCGAGGAAATGGTTCAGGTTTTTTTCTTTCTACATCTGGTTATATTGTAACAAATAATCATGTTATTGATGGTGCATCAAAAATAGAAGTTGAGTTTAAGTATAAGAATGAAATAGAAGGGTTTAATGCTAAAGTCATTAAAGTAGATAAAACCAATGATTTAGCAATTATTAAGATTGATGATCCGGAGTTTTCTCATATAAGCACTATTCCCTATAATTTTAAGACAAGAAGTGTTGATATGGGAACTGATATATTTGCTCTTGGCTATCCTATGTCATTATCAATTATGGGGAAGGATATAAAGTTTACTGATGGTAAAATAAGTTCTAAAACAGGTCTTAATGGCGATATTACTACATACCAAATTCAAGTCCCTATTCAGCCAGGGAATAGCGGAGGCCCTTTGTTTGACTTTAAAGGCAACCTAATTGGAATTACATCGTCTGGTGTTAATAGAAAACTTGATATAACTGAGAATGTTAATTATGCAATTAAATCAAGTTATTTGTTAAATCTTATTGATGTGCTTCCTGAAACTATTTCTTTACCATCAAGCACTCAATTAGCATCTAAGAAATTAACAGAACAAATTAAGATTTTATCTGATTATGTTGTTTTGATAAAAGTTAGGTAAAAGTGTCAACGAATTCGTCAACCAATAATTAGAATAGGATATAACTAACTGATAATTAATTAGATAAATATAATAAGTGTGTCCTTGGTGGGGCTACATTTTATATTGCGAATTAAATTTTATAAAAAATTATGAGAAATAAATTATGGATTCTGATGTTAATAGGGCTGGCAATTACTTTCTTAGGGGTCATTACCAAAAAGTATTTCTTTTTGTTATTAATTTTACCACTTGGATTATTCTACAAAAAAGAAGAAGAATAAAAACAAAGTTTTTGTTTTATAAAGTTTTAACTAGGGTATTATTCAATAATTATTCGTTTTTCTACTGTCCCGTCATCATAGATGTAGAATAAAGGAGTGTTCGAGGTTAATCTTGTTGGCTCACCTAACACATTTGTAATTTTTAGAAGCGTTTTAATTTTATTATTCGATAAAGTTAAAATGTTTGAAGTATTTTCAATTATTAAATGTAGATGAGCTATGCTATCACAATTTACTGAATTTGCCAACAAAAATGTATAATCTCCGGATGTTGTTAAATTCATACCATTCCATACTATACTAGTTGCTGTAATTAAAGTATCGTATGATATATGGGGGACACAATGAATATAAAATTCATATTCTGCCCTTTCAGGATTGAGTGCTAGTGCATCATTGTTTTCTGCTCGTATATAAAACTTTACGTCATTGCCTGAACCTTGAAAAGGTAAGGCAACGGTAAAGATGCCATCCCCTGCTATTATATCTCCATTTAGCCCATCATCCAACATAGCAAAAGATTGAAATTTGGAGTTATATTTACTTTCAGTTGCCATCAACTCAACAGTATTACTACTAATAACATTTGCAGTTACCAAACTATTATTTATTGCAACATTACTTATGGTGGGTGGGATTAGTGAAATTTCTGGATGAGAGAGTAAATATGCCTTCCTTCCATCAATGGTTTCCATGATACCACCATTTCTCCACCAGAAACCTAGGTGGTTCTCAACATTATTATAATATTCAGTTGTGGTATATTGTCTGTTTTGGTCAGAATCTACAGCATTATGTGCTAAAGATTGTAATGTGTTAATACTACCTCTAATGATTGATGTATCTAATGATTCGTTAATAATAGTTCTTAAATGAGCAGTATATTGTTTTCTATAAAAAGGATCATTTAAGAGGTTATAGGCAAGAGGCCTATCTCCTTGGATACCTGTATAATAAGGATCTCTTTGGTATAAACTTGAAGGACTAGTAAAGCCTAATATCGCACCAAGAAAACTATTATCTAAATCCCACGGAATCATTTGGAAAAGCCCATCCCCAGTTTGATATAAATAATAATTATGTATATAATATCCGTTATAAGTATCTAAATTAGAGATTACACTATTTACAGCAAAAGCCCAAAGTACCCTATCAACATTTAAAACACTATCAATTTCATTAAAATTAAAATTTAATGTATATATGAAATCTAGGAGCTCTTCCCATCCGTTATCAGATTTTATTGTATAATCGTCATAGTAATCTGTACTATCAATACCAAGCCATTTTAAATCAGGCCTTCCTCCTGCTGGCGCACCAGTTGTATCACAAAACATACCGCTTGGGTCACATTTAAATAAAGCGCCAGATTTTTCGTTGAAATGCTTATTTAAAAATTGTTTATTTATGGATTCTGTATTCACATAGACTCCCAAATAATTTCCTTGCGCATGAAGTTTAGTTAAATTAATTTCAGGAGTTGGAAGATATTTACGATATATTTTTGCTGCAGTAAATTCTTTTGCAAATGTTGGGTCTAGCCAGGCATTAGCTAATTTTAGTTTTTTGTATCCTAAAAGTTTTTGTCCAGAAATCCAATAATTCATGTCAATATTAAAAGGAACTTTTGGATTGCCTGCATCATTTGGTAAGCAGAAGGTAGAATTTCCCTTGTAACGCACTCCGGCACTATCAAAAGAGGTTCCATTTACTATAATTGTTGCGGGGATTCTACCAGAAGGATTTGCGAAAAACGAATCTACTAATACAGTATGATAATTAGGATCTTGAAAATTAACATGGATATCTCTTAAAGAATCTTTATCAAATAGCCCCCCAGGGCTATCATATAAATCTTGTGGATTATAAAGAGTTTGTCCAAAGGACAAGAAAGAACAAAAAACAAAAGATATTAGTATTGCTTTTTTCATTTTTTGGTAAAGATAATAATTATAAAGTGCTTTACAAAGCATAATAAGGAAAGGAGTATAATAAATAAATTCTACAAAATTATCTTAGTTGGGCTATAAAATCTTAGAAAAAAGTTAATGATTTCAAGAAGCTAAAACAGAGCGCTTTAAAGACGCTTCTTAACCCTTAGGTTTTCCTATCTTTGCTAAAATTTTAAAAAGTGCAAAGCAAAGGGAGGTCAACTTTTAGAAAAAGACAAAGAGCAAAAAAGAAATCCGAGGATGGTTTAATACGATTAAACAGATATATTGCCAAAGCAGGAATTTGTAGCCGTAGAGAGGCAGACAAATTTATAGAGGCTGGCGTGGTGAAAGTAAACGGAAAAGTAATCACACAAATGGGCTACAAACTACAATCTTCAGATGAGGTAAGATTTAATAATACCAAAATAAAATCGGAAACGCTAAGGTATTTATTACTAAACAAACCAAAGAATTATAGTGGTAGAATGGATAATATTTCCAAAAAAAGGACTGTGCAAGAATTGATAAATGGGGCTTGCAAGGAGATTATTACTCCCATTGGCCGATTAGGCAAGAATGCTACAGGATTACTTCTATTTACTAACGATACTGAATTGGCTAAAAAATTATCTAATCCTCAGAAAAGAATCAAAGAAATTTATCATTTGCTTTTGGACAAAAAACTAGAGTCATCTGATTTGAAAAAACTGAGAGACGGGATTTCAATTTATGGAAGAAAAGCTGAAATCAATTCTGTTTCATACATAAGTGGAAAGGACAAAAATGAAGTTGGGTTAGAGCTTTTAATGGGAGGCATAAAAATGGCAAATATTATTTTTGAACAAATTGGCTATAAAGTACAAAGAATTGATAGGGTATTTTTTGCTGGATTAAGCAAAAAAGATTTACCTAGAAAACAACACAGATTTCTTTCGAATGAAGAAATTAGTTTGTTAAAAAGACTGTAAAATGCATATGACTTCCTTCAAATTTTCGTTATGCATATTATCGGATGAGAATAGTTAAAAAAATAATCAAGATTTTTTTGTTGAGTGCAATTGCTTTAGTTTTATTAGGAGTTGGCGTTACTTATGTTTATGGAGAAAAAATTGAGCAAATAATACTTGAAAAGATCCGTGAGAAATCTAGTGCTGAAATAAAAGTAAAAGAAGTTCACTTTTCTTTTTTTGAAAATTTTCCGTATGCCTCTGTGAAATTAACAGATGTACTAATAATGGGGAAAGAGTTACAGATTATGGATACTCTTTTATATGCAAAAGAGGGTCATTTACAATTCAATATTTTTAATTTTCTAAACGAAAAACAAGAGATTAGCAAAGTAGTGCTTTTAAAAAGCAAACTAAATGTAAAATACGATATAGATGGGAATCCTAATTTTAAAATATTTAAAGAAGCTAAGGATAAAGAGAAAAAGATAAAAGTAAATCAAATCTATTTTTCTGACAGTAAAATTTCTTATATCCACCAAAAGAAAAATACAAATATAAAAGGGATTACACGCAAAGTATTGCTAGAATTTCAGAAAGAGAAACAAAGTAATTTTTCAGTAAATGGGAATTTGTATATTCAAAATTTAGTAGTTGGGAAAACGGATTATATTAATAAAAAAAAGTGCAAAATAGATGCTAGATTTTCAGTTTCCGATAGTGTGTTTTATATTAAAAATTCTACACTTTCTATTGAAGACGTACAATTTGTTTTGGCAGGAGAAATAAAAGGGAAGAATGTGAATCTAGATATTTCAGCTGTAAATCAAACTCTTAAAGGCGTACTTACACATATGCCAGAAAAATTCAAAAGTATCTGTAGCTCATTTACAGCTGACGGCAGGTTAAGTTGTATTGGGAAGGTAAAAGGGGAAATTAGCAAGGCTAGCAATCCGCATTTTAACATGGATTTTTCCATAAAAAATGGGCTTTTCAATTTAAAAAGAAATCCTTTCGAATTATCTGAAATTAGCATGCAAGTTAATATTGATAATGGTAACACCAATAATTTTGAAAACAGCATTATTAAAGCAAATAATTGTATTGCTAAAACTGAAAATGGATCTTTTAGCGGTTCTTTCCAGGTTCGAAATTTGAATAATTATTATCTTAGCACTAATATCAACTCAAATCTTGATATGGCGGAAGTAAATCATTTGTTTAAAGATACTCCATTTTTTAATATGAAGGGGGAGATATTTAGCAATACAAAATATAATGGGCGTTTATCATTTTCTAAAGAGATGAGGCAAAACTTTTTGGATGCAACCCATCAATCAACTATTAGCTTAAAAGATGTAGAATTTCAGTATAAAAAATCCCCTCTTGTTTTTGGATTTCAAAACCTAAACGGGCAGATAAATGGCAACAAAATTTTGGTAGAACAATCTGATATTACCATTTCAGATAGTGACTTTAAATTTAATGGGAGTATCACAAATTTCATTCCTTATTTGTTAAGAGAATCAGACAAAATAGAGGTAATGGGGAATATGCAATCGGTTTATGTAAAATTCGATGAACTGATGACAATTAAGAATATAAATTCAGGAGAAGGAATATCTGTTTCTACTTTACCTAATTGGATTGAAGCAGATTTAAACACTAAAATTGAGCAACTTAGTTATCAGTATTTTGTCGCAGAAAATATAGATGTAGGAATAGATTACAGAAACTTTACCCTTAAGGCTAAAGGAGTAAGCATGAATACTTTAAATGGACAGGTAACAGGAGAAGTAAAACTTTTTGAGCGTCCAAATAACTATTTAAAACTTTTTACCTCTGCTCATTTGGAGAAAATAAATATTCGAGATTTATTCACTGGCTTTCAGAATTTTGGACAAGAATTTATACAAAACAAACATATAAAAGGAGTTGGGACAGCCGATATTCAATTGCAATCGATCTGGAATCCTGGGCTTGAGTTCGACCCAAACAAATTGCAATTAAATTCTCATTTAATAATAGAAAAAGGAGAGTTGGTAGATTTTTCACCTCTTCTTGCCTTATCCTCTTATGTAAGCGTAGAGGAATTAAAAAATGTAAAATTTTCTACTCTTGAAAATACCATAAAAATAGCTAAAAACAACGTAAATATTCCAGCAATGGAAATACAATCATCTGCGCTTTCTGTTTTTGTTTCGGGGTCTCATAGTTTTGATAATGAGATTGATTATCAAATTAGATTATTGCTTTCAGAATTGATTTCAAAAAAAGCAAGAAATAAAAATTTAGATAATGAGCTTGGAGCAGTAGTAGATGATGGCTTGGGGAGAACAACCTTATACCTTAGAATGGACGGCAAAGCAGATAATCCCAATATCTATTTTGATAAAATAAAAATAAAAGAAAAAATAAAAACAGAAGTAAAAAAAGAGAAAGAAGAGATTAAAACAATAATTAAAGAAGATGTTTTAAATCAAAAAAATGATAGTATAGAGGGAGAAAAAGAAACAGATGTAATTATAGAATGGGACGATGAGTAAAATAAAGGATATATATACGCGTAAAAAAACTTGGAAGTTTTGGCTTTTAATTTTTGCCATTATTATTGGAATTTCTTCTCTTTTTGTTACTAATTCTTTGGTAAAATCTTTGGCTTATGAAGAAAAAAAGAAGATTGAGATTTGGGCTTATGCTACCAGTCAAATGGTGAATATTTCAGATGATGGCAACTTTTCCTTGGCTATAAAAGTAATGGAATCTAATGAAAATATCCCAATCATTTTAGCAGATGAAAATGATAGTATCCTTAACTACAGAAACCTAAATCCTATAAAAGAAATAACGGCTGAATATTTACAAAAACAATTAGCAATAATGAAAGAACAAAATGAACCCATTGAGGTTCAAGTTTTTAAAGATTACAAGCAACTTTTGTATTATAAAGACTCCATTTTGCTTACGCGTTTAAAGTATTATCCTATGTTTCAGTTGGGACTTATTACACTTTTTATGTTTATTGCCTATTTAGCATTTAGTTCAGCTAGAAAAGCAGAACAAAACCAAGTGTGGGCTGGGATGGCAAAAGAAACTGCACATCAATTAGGCACACCTCTTTCTTCTCTGATGGCTTGGGTAGAGCTTCTAAAATCTAAAGAAGAAACAAAAGATATGGTCTTGGAAATGGAGAAAGATGTCGCTCGTCTGGAAACTATTACTGATCGTTTTTCTAAAATTGGCTCAAAACCAACTTTGGAAGATGAGAACATAGTGCAAGTAGTATTAGAAGCAAGTAATTATTTAAGATCACGCTTACCTGAAAAAGTGTCAATAGAGGTAAATTCTAAAAAATCATCTATCATTGTCCCTGTTTCTGTTGTGCTATTTAATTGGGTAATTGAAAATATTTGTAAAAATGCAGTGGATGCGATGAAAGGGGAGGGATTAATTAAAATTGAAATGGAAGAAGATGAAAGCCATGTAAGAATCCAGATTAATGACACAGGAAAAGGAATTGAGCCAGAGCTAATTAGCTCCATTTTTAAACCGGGGGTTACTTCTAAAAAAAGAGGATGGGGTTTAGGACTTTCTCTTTCAAAACGAATAATAGAAGAATACCATAAAGGGAAGATTTTTGTAAAAAGCTCAGTGGAAGGCGAGGGGACTACTTTCTCTGTTTTGCTTCAAAAAAAATCATAATCCACAATTTCCCAAATTGTTTTTATTCAAGTAATTTTGATGATATTCTTCTGCTCTATAAAATTTATCCTTTGGCATAATTTGAGTAACAATTGGTTTTGAATAATTGCTTTGCACATCTTTCATAGACTTTTCAGCACTTACTTTTTGTAAATCAGAGTAATAAAATATTACAGATCGATATTGGGTCCCAACATCTGCCCCTTGCTGATTTAAAGTTGTTGGATTATGATTTTTCCAAAAGATATCTAACAAGTCAATATAAGAAATCACTTTTGGATTAAAGTTAATACGTACTACTTCAGCATGATTTGTATCTCCCATACAAATTTTTTTATAAGTCGGATTTAAAGTATCTCCACCCATATAACCAGAATTAGCAAGATAAACTCCCGTAGTTTCCCTAAAAAGTTTCTCAACATGCCAAAAACAACCGGCTCCAAAAGTGGCTGTTTGTAAATGGTTGTGAGGGATAAATTTGATACTTAAAGAATTTACGCAATGTCGCCTATTTTTTGCAGTAATTTGTTCTCCTTCAAATACATGCCCCAAATGTCCATCACATTTTGCACAACAAATTTCAGTTCTAACCCTTTCTCCACTTAAATCTTCATACCTAACAATTGCTCTTGCTAATTCATCATCAAAAGATGGCCATCCACAGCCTGAATTAAATTTTGTATTCGATTCATAAAGGGGAGCTTCGCATGCTTTACAAATAAATATTCCTGCTTCAAAAAAGTCATTGTATTCTCCTGTAAAAGGAGCCTCTGTTCCTTTATACTTTATGATGTGTTTTTCATCAGGTCTTAGGTGTGAGAAATAATCTCTTTTCATTTTTTAAAAAATAAAAGAAGCATTCAATCCGGCGCTCTTCTTTTAGTTAACACTTCTCTTTTTAGAACGTAATTTCTCCATCAGATTGATATACATAATTAAATGTATAAAAACCGCCATAGTCTCCATTTTGCGGTTCTGGATTAGGGTTATTATAAAAATAAAGAATCTCCATTTTTGCATACTTGTTATTATGCGTTCTAAAAACTAATATCCTCCCTGGAATTGGAGAAATTATATGGGTTTGATAATTATAAGAAGCCCATCCTTCTCCAGAAATTCCTAAATCGTCGACCATCATATTTTCTAGGATTGCAGACCCCGAACTATTATCTTGCAGTAATCTGCTTGTATCAATTTTATTAATTTCTGACATAATTCCAATCGTAATATAAACAGCAGCATTACCGGTACGATCAGGCTGATCATTGTGAGCTTTCTCTCCGCCATTTACAATGATAGTAGTCCCTCTAAAAGCAACATCCCAATTGTTATGGGTTACAGTATCTTTTTCTGAAAAACTAAATTTTTTAAATGTGCCTATTATGGATGTGTCACTAGGGTTAAGAATAAAATTACTAGCATCTAACTCTACAAAGCTTATTATTTCCTCTTGATTAGTTGGGTTATGATTATTACTTTTCTCACAAGAAGTGAGAAAAGTAATAATACATAGAAAATATACAAAAATATTTTTCATCTTAAGGTCTAGCGATACTATCGCAACCAGCATTCCAATTTGGATTTGAGGCTATATCTTCAGGAGATCCAGCTAAAACTAACATCTCACCTGGTCCTAATTGCAAGCCAGTAGTGTCATCTATGTAAGTTGGCATATGCGTATTAAAATCATAAATATATGATTGATGGCAATCACCACAAGAATCAATAGCAGTTAAAGGCCCTCCATTCCAAGTTGGATTTGATGCTATGTCCTCAGGAGATCCAGCTAAAACTAACATCTCACTTGGACCTAATTGCAAGCCAGTAGTGTCATCTATATAAGTTGGCATATGCGTAATAAAATCATAAATATATGATTGATGGCAAGTGCCGCAATCGTCAAGAACAGCCAG
>CAYZIA010000059.1:0-9933 GCA_964478325.1 uncultured Weeksellaceae bacterium | reverse complement strand
CTCTGTCATGAGTTAAGTCTGTTACACTTAAACCAGCTGGAACAGGACTAGTACAAGATGGAAAATAAGCACATGTTCCATCATCCATGTTAGCTGCAGCATAGTAATTTATTGCAGTACTATCAGTACATCCATAAATAATAGGAATACAATTACCATTATCACAAGTAGCTAATGGATTGTAGTTAAACTGTGTTGTGTCCATACAACCATATACACAATAAACACATGAACTATCATCATAACATGCTAATGAGTCATAATTTAATGCTAATGAATCTAGACAACCTGTATACATACACCCAACACTATAAACACAACTACCATCATCAATTGTTGCTAGTGGATTATAATTACATATATTGCAAGGATCTGTACATCCATAAATTACAAGGTTAACTGTAACAGTATCAACAGTAAAACAAAGCCAATTATTAAAACCAACATATACTATATAATCCCCTGCACTTAGATTAGTAATGTCTTCTGTTGTTTGAATAGGAGTTGTAAGCCACATATAAGAGTATGGAGGAGTTCCACCTGTGACTGTCATATCAATTGCTCCATTACTTGCTCCTATGGCATTTTCATGTGTAATTACATAAGATAATGATAGTGGTAATGGTTGATTCACCACAATTGCAGCTAATTGACTTTGGTTTTGTGCATCTGTTACAGTAACAGTATATGTTCCAGCAGATAAATTATTTATATTTTGTGTATTTGCTCCATTACTCCATGAATAAGTATAAGGAGTTACGCCACCAGTTGCATTTATAGTAATTGAGCCATCATTTCCACTATTACAACTGACATTAGTGGTAATGCTAGTGACTGAAATCGGATAGATACAAGATCCATCATCAATCGTTGCATTAGGATTATAATTGATAGCAGTAGAATCTGTACAACCACTAACTTGTTGTATACCTATTATATTTATATCATCAATGGCTATATCACTAGTCCAGGAAGATCCAGTTGTGCCCTCAAATTCAATGATAAGAGTATTCCCAACAGAAGTTAAAGGCATTTGAACTAAGTTCCATCCTTGTCCTTGATTTCCACTTAAAGCCCATATTAAATTGTTATTTGCATAAACATTTAAAGTTCCCATTGCAGCTCCATACATATTGTAGTAGAAAGATAATGAAGGATTAATCGAATTACTTAAATCGAAACATTTTGTTAGGGTAAAAGGTCCAATATTAGGATAATTCGGAGATGAGGCCTCTATATACATATAATTGCCACCGCCAGTTACATCATTAGTAGGGCCAGTACTACTTGATGGAGTTCCTCCAGAATTTAGTAACCAATTACCAGCAGAGCCAGTATTTGTCCAACTACCAACACCATTATCAAAGTTTTCACTATATGGTAAGGTGGTGGTACAATAAATACAAGAGCCATCATCAATAGTAGCTAGAGGATTATAATTTTGAGCATTGGGATTTGTACAACCATAAATACTACTATTACAATTTAAATATCCTCTATCATTTATAGCACTATAATTTGATCTATTATATTGCCCTGTACTAAGAAAAGTTCTACAAGATTTTCTAGAGTAAGACATAATATTTGTTGGATCAGGGGTATATAATTGTCCATTTGGATCTACAGCTGAACCCGTGTATACACATGATGTACTAACAGTACTTGTTGATAAAGTTGGATCAGCAGGTGTATCGCATAATTGATCTCCAGCAGTTGTACAATTTGAGCCATTAACTAATTCCGGATTAGAGCCAGTAGAGCCTTGATGAGTATGATACAAAGAAAGATAGTGACCCAATTCATGAGTTAATGTAGATCCATTAAGCGCACAGGAATTCTTCATTATGATTCTGTCTGGACCTCCTGGGAAATAAGCATATCCACATAATGAACCGCTACCACTACTTACTGAATTAAAATAATAAATATTAATCACATTAGCTACATCATTAGGACCACATACAGATGATTCATTTCCTGTACTAAAATTATAATAGTTGCTATTATCAATAAAATTAATAGGTCCACAATCAAAGAAAGAGATACTAGCATTTGCATAATATGTGTTCATTATTCCCATAATAATAGGAATCTGATTAGGATCTAAACCTCCCGTTCCATTGGTTTCTCTCACTATATGATGTTGAACAGGCAAGTTAATTATCATTTCAGGACGATTCCAATTTTCTCTATCGTTTCTTGTTTGTGTTAAATAATCAATTTGAGCTTGTGAAGCTACCGTTCCACACTCTTGTGTTTGAGAAAAAGAAGTTAAAATAAAAAAAAAAATTAATGGAAGAGTAAGTAATATTCTCATTCTTGTTTTTTTACAAATTTAAAAAATTATCTATTGCAAATAAGTTTGTAATCACACCATTCACATATTTTTAAATCCTCTGTTTGAGTAAAATCTTCTGTTTGTATTTTTTTTAAAATTTGAAGGAGCTGTTTTTGAAATTCTTGTAAAACTTTTTTGTTAATTAACAATTCTTCTTTATTATTACTTTTTTTACCTTCTTTATTAGCTTTATTTCTACTAAGGCAAATTAATCCGCCTTTCAAATTCTTGAATGAAAAATTCCCAGCAATAACCTTTTTTTCTAGATAATGAGGATTTTTGTTTAAATATAAAAAAGCATACATCAATAATTGAAAGGCTTTTCCTTTTTTATGACTTTCGGATAACTCATCCCAATCAAAAAAACTGACCTCACTTTCCTGAACTTTTCCTGTTTTATAGTCAATGATTCGCAACAAATTTCCTATTTCATCTACTCTGTCTACCCTTCCTATCAAATTAAATTGGGTATTATTTACCTGAATACACCCTTTTAAATCATCTTCCAATTCTTTTATAGTAATATGCTCTCCATTCTGCTTAGCTTTAAGTATTTCCCTTTTTTCCAGATCAAGAAAATTGTTGGTTAATTTTTTAGCAATTTCTACACTTAAATAATTTTTTCCTTCATCCAGATTATTATTTTTTAAAAGCTTTTTATATTCTCTTACTATTTGATTGAAAATAGCAGGTTTCCAATCGTTAATTAATTTCTGATTAAGAACAACTTTTTTATAAATCTTGTCCAAAGCATTATGTATAGCAGTACCTAGATGACTGGCATCTGCAAACTCATCTACGTCATTGTTTTTTCTAATTTTAGCTAAATAGTGATAGTAAAAAGACAGAGAACAATTACTATATTTATTTAATGCAGAAGGGGACACACCATCCTTTCCCCAATTAGAGATAGTATCTTCAAGTCCTTTATTTAGTATGGTGATTTCTGTTTTTTTCTCCAGTTGTAATTTTTCACCTTTAAATACATATTCTCTTATTGGAGTGCTAGAATATTCAGATAATAACTGGGTAATAAATCGGCTTTTTTCTCGACTTCCAAAGTCATCAGTTTCTGTATTATAAATTAAAGTAATATACTCTGCCCTTTGCAAGACACGATAAAAATGATAAGCGAATATAGAATCACTTTCGGAATAAGTTGGTAAGTGAAAATATTTTTTTATATCATAAGGAATAAAAGAATTTATATTTTTCCCCTTTGGAAGTGTACCTTCATTTACTGAAAGCATAATGACATTTTTAAAATCAAGCGTTCTGCTTTCAAGAATTCCCATCAATTGCACTCCATTTAATGGCTCTCCTTTAAATGGAATTACCTCTTTTGCGATAACTTGTTGTAGAATTTTTTGTAAAGTTTTTAGTTGTAATTCTTGTGTTAATTCATCCAACAATTTATCAAAAATATTGATACAATCTGAAAAAACAAGTAGTATTTCTGATTCAATAGTTCCTTTTTTACCAACTAATGGTTTTCGCAACAAACTAATTAATAAACGTATTATTTTAATGGCATCTTTTGGCTTGTTCCATTGCTCAAATAAGTCTTGTAGCTGTTTTTCTTTAAGATGTTCTTTTATTAAAGAAGGACTGATAAAAACAAAATTATCTTTATTAATACTGCTTTTTAATTGAGATAAATCTTCATTATTACAAATCTTTACAAAATAAGGATGCTCCAGAAACCGAATAACATCTTTATAATAAAAAGAATTTCTTTGATAATTATGCGCATGGATTTGCATACTCATAAGGGTATCTACCAAAGCAAAAAGAGGGGTGTTCCTCAGGGGACTTCCCATAGTTACATTCAGATTCTTTACTTTTCTAGGTAAATGGTTTAGTACAGGATAAAGCAAACTTTCATCAGCTAAAATAATGGCTGTATTACTATTATCTAAATCTGCCTCAGAGAATTCATTGAGGACTTGACACGCTACCTTTGCTTGAGCAATATTCTTTGGACAACCCACAACATTAAATGTTTTTTTAGGGTTAACAAAATAATCATCTACTCCTTTAAAATCAATCTCATTCCAGTTTTTGCTTTGCTTACGTAAAAAGCTACCAGCTTCATGATTAGGATTATTATAATAGAATTTATCGGCATCCCAAAAAACCCTAGCAATATCTTTCTTTTTAAGATGGTCAATTATTCTTTCTTCTGATTTTGTAAGTGCATTTAGTCCTACAAACCAAACTTTCTTCCAAGGGATTTTTATTTTTTCTATTTCTTTGGCTGCTTTTCGATAAGCCATCCCTTGATAAGCAGTATCTCTTGTAAGTAAAGATTGATTAAAATGTAAATACCACTTGTAAATTTTCTGATAAAAATTGACAAAATTAATTTGTTCCTTACTTAGGATATTTTCTGCCATACTCCAGTTTTTCAAATTCCAATTTTCCAATTCTTTTACTTTTTTCAAGTTTGAGAATATGTGTTGTGCATTTACCATACTTCTATCTACTTCATTGAAGTCGTGTAATAAAATATTACTCCAACTTAGAAATTCATCAAAGGAATCTGCCGATTTTGTAGGATATGCCAAATAGGACTGATAAAGATAAAACTGCAAAGAAATATTATCGATTATTTTTAATCCTGAGAGCTCTTCTACAAACTCTTCCACTGAGAAGAAATGGGGTAAGAAGATTGGTTTTTTAATTCGTTTAGATAAATAATGTTTTAAAAAAACTACCGCCCTTTTATTCGGAAGAACTACTGCCAAATTCCCCATGTCTTTTGGGAATTTTTTCAATAATCGCTCTGCTATTTTATCTAAGAATGGTATCATTCTTTTAATATATCTTTGGTATAAATTAGATCTGTTTCTGCTACTTTATAACCCATATTTTTTAGTGCATTAGCATAATTCTGAATTTGTTTTTGATGTTCTGTTTTCTTATCTCCCGTTTTATAATCAATAATTGTGACCTCTTTGCCATTAAAAACTAAGCGATCTGGAATATATGATTCTCCTGTTTCAATTAATATTTCTTTTTCAGCTCGTACTTCCCAATTTGTGGTAAAATATTTTGATATTTGCTCACTTTGGAGCAAAATGGGTAGCTGTTTTTTTAATTTCTTATACTGACTTATATCACATTTTCCTTTAGCAAGAAGTGTCTCAATTACTACCTTGATATCTTTCTTCTTCTTAATCTGAGAAAGTGCTAAATGCAAAATTTTTCCCCATTCTACACTTTTCTTTTGTTTTTCTAGATCCCAGACTTTCTCGGCTGAATGTTTTAATGAGATCATATTTCTCCAATTGCCTTTATCTTGATTCTTTATAAGGTAAGAATGGTATTTTTCTTGCGCTTTATATTGATGATTTTCTTTATCATCTCCTTCAATTATAGGATAAGATTTACTAAAATTATGTAAAAAACTATGGAGCTTTCCTTTAGTATCAAAATCATTTTCTATTTTATCTGGGAATGCTTTACAGAAAATATAAAGTCGCTCTTTTGAACGAGTCATAGCCACATATAATTTATTCAAATTATCTAAAAGAGCAAGCTCTTTTTCCTTTTTATATTCGTTCGAGAAATAACTTAACTCCAAAGTCTTACTATTATTTATGAGGGCAGATTTTAGTTTTTGATAATGCTTGCTTGTATCTACCCATATTTCTTTTTTGTTAGATACATCTTCCCAGTTAAAAGGAATCATTACTACATTAAAAGCTAATCCCTTAGCTTTGTGAATAGTCATAATTTGCACGGCGTTTGTTTCTTCTGGAACAACTATAGCTTCATTTGTTTTTACATCTTCCCACCAAAGAAGAAATTCAGAAATACTACTACCATTTTTCTCTGTATATCTCAATACTACATCTAGGAAGAATTGTACATAAACATCTTCATTAACCTTCAGATTTCTGATAATTTGTTCGGTCATTTCATACAAAGGAAGCTCTGTAAGTATTGGAATAGAAAAGGATAACCCCGCTTCTTTTATTAATTGTAAAAAAGATTTGTCTTGATGCAATTTAGAATTCAATTTGTGTAAATTATTTTTACTTAATACCGTTTTCTGAAGACATTCTATTATACTTGCTTTTGCAATCTCATCATCCTGATCTTGGAGATAGTAAAAGGAAGAAATTAGCAATTTTACTTTCTCAGATGAGTGGAGTAACAATCCTTCATTTGACACTACATCAATAGTGTTGTTAGTAAGAAACTGAGCTGTTAAAGCCACTCTTTTTCTACTATTGCACAAAATCGCGATATCTCGCAAAGAGTAGTTATTCTCATTTACCAACTTATTGATTTCAGCAAGTATTTTTTGTAAAATCAACTCCTTACAGTCATTTTTCTTATCACCAAAAAGTTCCAGATGTACATAACCACCCTCTTCTGCATGTTCATATTCCTGTTTCTGTGCTTTATAGATATTTTGTAGATGAGGGGTTAGAAGGGTTTTTAATTGTTCAAAAAAATTATTATTAAATTTTATGATTTCTTTTTTGCTTCTAAAATTCTTTTCTAGATTTTTTGTTGTTTCATGAAAACTTAATTTATTTTCCCAATCTGATTTAAATTGCAGTTTATCTCCATTAAAGATTGCGGGTAGTTTTAAAAACTGTTCCACCTCTCCTGCTCTCCAACGGTAAATAGATTGCTTTCCATCTCCCACTACTAAACTTTTTCCAAAATCGATTGCGTCTGTAATAAGTGGTAACATATTTTGCCACTGCAAAATTGAAGTATCTTGAAATTCATCAATCAAAAAATGATTATACCTTTCACCAATACGCTCATAAATAAAAGCAGAAGGTTGTGCTACCACTAGATCATGTATTTGTTTATTGAGAGAAGAGATTTGCTGAATGTTTTGCTCTTTTTTGTAATTCTTAACTTCTTGAATCAACTCATTAAGCACGGCAATAGAATAAATGTTTTGTAGCACGGCTTTGTTAGAAAAATACGGCTTTAGCAAATCCAATAATTCATCCATAAATAACTGCAAATCTTTAAGATGAGAATCTACCAATTCTTTTATTTCATCCGATTTACTTTGGGCATACCATTGTCCATCGTTGATATAACGTAATAATGCGTCTGATGGAATCCATCTTTTATCCTCCTTATTTAATAGATTCTCAGTGAAATGTTTAAAAAAAGTACCATTATTAAAATGTGCTTTTGTAAAGCCATTTATTTCAAAGAATGATATTGCCTTACTAGCTAATAATTGCACCTTCACCTCCAATTGTTTTTGCTGAGAGTATAAATCTTTCTTTACTTGTAGAGAATGCTTAATAGTTAAGGTTTTATTTTCAATAAAAGGACCAATATTTTCTTTGAAGATCTGATGAGCAAATTCTTCTAAATCTCGCTCAATATTACTGCTTTTACCATCCTCTGCTTTTTGCAAAGCAAAATTTACCAAAGCAGAAGTTAGATCCCCTCCAGTTTTTTTCAGTTTACCTAAGAGTAGAGCTACAACCGGCTGAATAATCTTGTAATTATCCATCTCCAATTCAAAATTGTGTGACAAACCTAAATCTGTTGCAAAAGTGCGTACAATCCTATAAGTAAATTTATCGATAGTAGAAATACTTAAATCGGAATAATGATGCAAAATATGTTTATGAATAGCTTTTGCACGCTTATAAATCTCTTCTTTTTCTAATTTTGTTTCTTTTTTTAGCCAAAATAAAATATTTTCTTTATCACTCTTATTAGCTAACTCTTCAAAATAATGTAGTACCCTTTCCTTCATTTCGGCGGCTGCCTTGTTGGTAAAAGTAATAGCAAGGATTCTTCGATAGTAATCTTTATATCCAAAGTTATCTCCTTTTAAGGAAAGCGCTAAGTAGCTAAGTGCCAAAGTGTAGGTTTTCCCAGAGCCTGCAGAGGAACGATAAATAATAAAATTAGAAGTGCTCAATTAATGTAAATTTTTAGAAGCTCTAATTTATAAAAAATTAGCTAAGGAGTTACTAAGAAAAAAAAATGTTTTTAACAGTTTCTGTTTTATCTAACCAAATAAATATATCCTTTTTCTTGGTGTTTCCATCCTTCAAAATCTTTGAAATACATTTCGTAAATATAAGTTCCGATTGGTAATTCTTCTCCAGAATCTTGATGAGTACCATCCCAAGCCTTAGATTCTAATTGACAAAGCATATCATCAATATTGGTAGAAGAAAAAACTAAACCACTATTTCTATCATAAATATTGATATTGAAAGTTTCTATTCTTACCCCATTATAGCTTAGGCAGAATTTATCATTTATACCGTCCAAATCTGGAGTAAAACTATTAGGTAGATAAATCCAAAATTCATTTTCTACCCAAAGCTGATTAAAGGCAGTATCTGAGCAGCCATTTTTATCTTTAATTATCATAGTAATTTGATATAATCCAACAGAATCTGGAAAGGTATGATACACCCTTGACACCATAGAATCCATCGAATTATCATCAAAATTCCAGAACCAATCTACTATATCTCCAGATGTTTTATCTACAAAATAAGCAGTTGGATAATTGATAGTAATTGTATCTGAGATAATCTCGAAGGTCGCTACTGGAGGATCATAAACAACAACAATAGCAGAACCAGTAACTGTACCAACTTCAGTAGCATCTGATATGTTACTAAGGGAATAAATTCCACCAATAGTTGTATTTATTATGTAAGGATTAGAGCTTGTAGTAATAGATGGTTGATTTAATCCATCAATTGCGTACACAAAAGTAAAAGGAGCATTTCCTACAAAGTCAATGATAATTTGAGCTTCTATATTTTCGTTAGCACAAATAGTATCACCCCCATAAATATAAGCTGAAACTGGTGGAATAGCATTTATTGATAATAAAATGGTGTCATTATCATTAGCTAAGAAGTTAGTAGGATTTGTTAGATTAGTGTTTAGTGTGTTGTTGAGCGTACTCCAACTTCCAAAATACCAGCCAGCATTAATATTTGCTGATAAATTAACAGCATCCCCATAAAAATACTCTTCCGTATATGGGAATGCAGAAATAGTGCTTCCATTTATATCAATTGTTGCAGTTCCGACAGGATTTACATCATACATCACCATGACAGCATATCGTTTATGGATTATTGAATCGGTAAAAATAGTATCGCAACCATTTATATAAAAACTACTAATAATTGATATTCCTGAATCCATTGGATTGTAAACCGTACTATCTACAAAAATAGTGTCATAAACATTATTGACAGTAAAACTACCTTGAGTCATACTCATCTTCCAAACAAAAACATCTTTTCTTCTACCAGTTGCATCTAAAATAGTTCCATCAAAATTTGCTAAATCTTCAAAGAAACCTATTGCATAAACATTTCCAAATCCATCTGGACAAATATCATTTGTTCTATCATCATCATCTGTGTCACTGCCAGCCATTTTTGCCCAAACCCAATCTCCAGTGTTTGAAGATCCATCTAGCTGAGCAACCCAAGCAGAAGCACTGGTATCTCCAAGAATCTGAGGAGGAACAACTAGTCCATTATTGAAAGTAGCTTCTCCTTTTATGGTTCCTGCAACAAAAACTTGTTTATTTGCATCCACTGACATCTGATATGGTT
>CAYZIA010000058.1:0-10223 GCA_964478325.1 uncultured Weeksellaceae bacterium | reverse complement strand
AACAGATGTATTAGGAAGAGAAACAAAGAACGAACCACTTTTTTACATCTATGATGATGGAACAGTAGAGAAGAAGATAATTATTGAATGAGGAAACTAATACTGCTATTAGGATGCATCCCATTTTTAACCCTCTCTCAGAATATAGATCATTGGGAGACTGTTATATTTGATAATGATATTTGGAAGTATTTAGAAGGTACATATGAGCCTGATACAAATTGGAGGAAATTAAACTTTAATGACACTACATGGTTACAAGGTCAGGGAGGTATCGGTTATGGAGATGGTGATGATTCAACTATAATTTCATCTGTAGCTTCTTTATATCTGAGAAGAACTTTTACTATTGTAGATACAGCAGATATAGTAGAAGCCATACTTAATGTTGATTATGACGATGCCTTTGTAGCTTATTTAAACAATGTAGAGATTGCAAGAGCTAATATTGGGACTATTGGAGATCATCCTCCCTTTAATCAAGGGTCAATATCTTTGCATGAAGCCCAAATGTACCAGGGAGGTATGCCAGATCAGTTTGTTGTAGACTCCCAAATTTTAAAGGATAACATCTTGCCAGGAAACAATGTGCTTTCTGTTCAAGTACATAATGATAATATTAGTTCATCTGATTTGTCATCTCGTATTTTCCTTTCTTTTGGAATTGCAAATACTTCTATTAATTATTGGCCAACTCCTTCTTGGTTTCAACCTCCTCTTATTTTTACCTCATCTAACTTGCCAATTGTAGTAATCAATACTCTCAGCCAAACCATTGTAGACGACCCAAGGATTGTATGTGATATGGGTATAATTGACAATGGATTCGGAAATATTAATTCTGTAAATGATGTGTTTAATGATTATAACGGAAAGATTAGTATTGAATTTCGAGGAAGTTCTTCCCAATCCTTTCCTAAAAAAGCATATGCTTTAGAAACGCAAGATTCTATTGGAAACAATAATAATGTTTCACTTTTAGGAATGCCTATAGAAAATGACTGGATATTATATGCTCCATATTCAGATAAATCTTTAATGCGTAATTTTTTGACTTTTGATTTGGGACGAAAAATGGGAAATTATTCACCTAGAACTGTGTATTGTGAACTAGTTGTAAACGGAGATTATAAAGGCATCTATATCTTGATGGAAAAGATAAAAAGAGATAATGATAGGATAGATATTGCAAAATTAGATACTAATGATTTGGCTGGCGATAGTTTAACTGGCGGATATATTATTAAAGTCGATAAATTTACAGGTACAGGAGGTTGGGGGGATTCTTGGCAATCTAATTATAATACAATTGGTGGTAATCCTCTTACAATTCAATATCACTACCCAGAGTCAGATGATATGTTGTCTCAGCAAAAAAGCTATATAGAATCTTATGTTGATAGTTTTGAGTATGCTTTAAGTGCATCCTTTTTTGCAGACACTATAATTGGCTATAACAAATATATTAATACTAATTCCTTTGTAGATTTTTATATTGTGAATGAACTTGCCAGAAATATTGATGGCTATCGCTTGAGTACTTTTATGTATAAAGACAGAAGAAGTAATGGGGGAAAACTAGTTGTTGGTCCACTTTGGGATTTCAATTTGGCTTTTGGTAATGCTTATTATTGTGATGGTTGGAATACTAATGGCTGGGAAGAGGATGGCAATTGTTCTGATGTAGGTAATAATCCTTTTTGGTTCTCTCGTCTTTTGGAGGATACTATGTATCAAAATAAACTAAAATGTAGATGGGAATATTTAAGACAGAATACGCTCCATAAAGACTCACTTTTTAATTTTATTGATAGCATATCGTTTTATTTAGATTCTGCTCAGCAAAGAAATTTCCAGAAATGGGATATTTTAGGAACTTACATTTGGCCTAATTATTATATTGGTAACACCTATCAGGAAGAAATTGATATCTTAAAAGATTGGCTTGAAGATAGATTGGTGTGGTTAGATAGTAATATGCTAGGAAATTGTTATATAATCTTAGGATGCACTGATCCACTTGCTTGTAATTATGATCCATTAGCAAATACTAATAATGGAAGTTGTAATTACAATTCAGTATCATTTGACACCCTTGTTTCCAATATTAGTATAAGTTGGAATGGTTTGATATTAACAGCTTCTGGAGATTATGCTGTTACATTATTTAATGCAGTTGGTTGTGATAGTATTGTAAATCTAAACTTTACATTCAATCCTACATCAGTAATAAATTACAATAGTACTAACCAAAGAGTTTTAATTAAAATAACAGATGTTTTAGGTAGAGCAACCAATATTCAAAAAAACTGTACGCTTTATTATATATTTAATGATGGCACAGTAGAAAAAAAGATAATTATTGAATGAAGAAATGAATACTTAATATAGCATCTAAATACTAAAATCTATTTTGGTGCTTTCAGCACCAAAAACATTCCCAGAAATGAATATAAAATATTAGGTAGCCAAACTGCTAAAGCTGGCGATAGATTACCATTTATAGCATAAGTAGTGGAAATTTGCATAAATAAAATGTAGGAGAAACTAATAAGCAAACCCGCCCCTAAATGAATACCAATTCCTCCTCTGGTTTTTCGGCTTGCAACAGCTACTCCAATTATTGTAAGTATAATAGATGAAAAAGGAAATGCCATTCGTTTATTCTTTTCAATCTTATGATAAACTATATTAGCAGTACCTTTTATTTCTTCTTCTTTTATATACTCATTAAGCTCAAAATAATTCATAGTTTCCACTTTACTAAGTCGTGTTTTAAAATCACTTGGCTTAAGATTAATTAGTGTATCTAGCCGTTCTCCTTTGCTTAATTTTTCTCCCTCTTCTAGAAATTCTCTGATTTGCCATTTATTTACCTGCCACTTCCCTGCAATGCTATCCCACTGAATATAGTTGGAGTTTAGTTTGGATTGCAGTTTGCCATCTTTTATATTTTCCAAAGAAAATTTGTAGCCAATATCCTTGGTGCTATTATAACTTTCCATATAAGCGTATTGTCCTTTTTGTAATTGCAAATGGATATTTTTTCCCCTGAATCTGAATTTATTCTTGATATATTTGTTTTCAAAATCTATCCTAGTTTTATTTGCAGGAGGAATTACAAAATTCCCTAATACAAAAGATGTAGAAGCCAAAAATACAGCGGCAATCAAATAAGGAAGAAGCAAACGCCAAAAACTCATTCCACTATTTAGTATAGCGATAACCTCTGTGTTATCTGCCATTTTTGAGGTGAAAAAGATAACAGCAATAAAAATAAAAAGCGGACTAAAAAGGTTAGCAAAAAACGGAATAAAGTTTAGATAATAATCGAAAATAATGGCTTTTAGTGGCGCTTCACTCTCTAGAAAATCATCAATCTTTTCAGATATATCAAATATAATTACAATAATTAGAATTAAAAAAATAGCAAAAAAGAAAGTGCCTAAAAACTTCTTAATGATATACCAATCTAATTTTTTCATTTTAAAGGCGAATATCTAATTTCTTTACCATCTTATTTTTCCAACTTGTAAAAGTATTGTTTGCTATTTGTTCACGTGCCTGTTCCATTAACCAAAGATAAAAACGAATATTGTGTAATGTTGCAATTTGCTTTCCTAAAAGCTCGCCACTTGTAAACAAATGTCTTAAATATGCTTTTGTATAAGTTTTATCCACATAAGAGGTGCCATATTTATCTAGTGAAGAAAAATCATTTTCCCACTTTTTATTTCTGATATTTATTGTTCCTTCTGAGGAAAATAACATGCCATTTCTTGCATTTCTACTTGGCATAACACAATCGAACATATCAACTCCTAAAGAAATACTTTCCAACAAATTTGATGGTGTTCCAACCCCCATTAGATATCTTGGTTTATCATTTGGAAGAATGTTACAAACTACATCTGTCATTTCGTATAACATTTCGTGAGGCTCTCCAACTGAGAGTCCTCCAATAGCATTTCCTTCCCTCTCAAATGATGCAATTTTCTCTGCCGATTGTTCCCTTAAGTCTTTATAAACACTTCCTTGTACTATTGGAAAGAAACTTTGTTCAAATCCATAAAGTCCAGAAGTTTCATCAAAGCGATTACAACATCTTTTAAGCCATCTATGAGTCAAATGCATAGATTTCTTGGCATATTCATGCTCACAGGGGTAAGGAGTGCATTCGTCAAAAGCCATAATAATATCTGCCCCAATCTTTCTTTGAATATCAACAATATATTCAGGAGAAAAGAATTGATAACTTCCATCAATGTGTGATTGGAATTTTACACCTTCTTCTGTTATCTTTCTATTTTCCGCCAAAGAATAAACTTGGTATCCGCCACTATCGGTAAGAAGTGGTTTATTCCAGTTAATAAATTTGTGTAAACCACCTGCTTTTTCAATGGTATCTAATTTTGGACGCAAATACAAATGATATGTATTTCCAAGTATTATTTCGGCTTTTGAATCATCTATTAACTCATGTTGATGTACACCTTTTACTGAGCCTGCTGTACCTACAGGCATAAAAATTGGCGTTTGGATTTCTCCGTGAGCCGTTTGAATTTTTCCAAGCCGAGCTTTAGAATATTTATCTGTTTTGATTAAATCAAATTTCATGGCGACAAATATAAGTTTTACTTTTTGCCTTTTTTTCAGCAAATAAATTATTTTTGTCCTAATGGAACTTTTTCTTCTAATTCTATTTATAATTTTTATTATTTCGCTAATTATTCAGCTTTTTTATGTGCTGTATTTTTTTGTTCGTTTTGTAGTATACAAACCATCAAGAACAAATTTTAATCAGCCAATTTCTATTATTGTTTGTGCCAAAAATGAAGCAGAAAATATTACTGTTTTTTTACCCAAAATACTAGAACAAGATTATTCAGATTTTGAAGTTATATTGGTAGATGATCAATCTAAAGACAACACAGAATATGTGTTAAAAGAGTTGACACAGAAATATTCAAATCTGAAGATTGTAAAAATTCCGCAGCATGTAAAAAATAGGGTTGGAAAAAATTTTGCACTTACTTTAGGTATAAAAGCAGCAAAGCATGAATATTTGCTTTTAACGGATGCTGATTGTTCTCCTTCATCTGAAAATTGGCTGAATAATATGGCGGCTAATTTCAATAATGAAAAGGAAATTGTATTGGGATATGGGGCTTACAAGAAGGGGAAAGGACTCTTAAATATAATGATTCGTTTTGACACTTTCAATATTGCTTTGCAGTATTTTTCTTTTGCTTTGGCAGGAGAAACTTATATGGGTGTTGGGCGGAATTTGGCTTATAAAAAGTCTATCTTTTTTAATAATAAAGGTTTTGCTTCTCATATCCTTTTGCCTTCTGGTGATGATGATCTATTTATACAGGAAGTGGCTACAAGAAAAAATATTGCGATTGAGTTTGCAGAGGAAAGCCATACTATTTCTGAAATAAAAAAAAGTTGGAAAGAATGGATTTTTCAAAGAAGAAGACATATTACTACTTCAGAGAGATATTTGTTTAAGTTTAAAATTTTATTAGGACTTTGGCCGCTGTCACAATTTCTATTTTGGCTTAGCTTTGCTTTTTTACTATTTTTTGAAAACACCTTATTTGTTGTGTTACCATTTTTTATCTTCAGAACTTTAATGTTATATATTGTCTACTATTCTCCAATGAAAAAATTAAGAGCATCGGATTTATTTGTTTGGATTCCACTCCTTGAGATTCTACATATTTGTATACAGGGAATTTTTGTATTATTGAACTCCAAAAAGAAACCAAATAGCTGGTAATGACAAAAGAACTTTCAGAAAAAGGAAAGAGAGATTTATTGCTTATAAAGAGAGCGCTTGAAACAGGCGATACTCAGGCATATAATGAACTGATGCGGCTTTATAGAGATCCTCTTTACTTTATGCTTTTTGAAAAAGTTGGTAATGAGGAAATTGCTAAAGATTTGACTATTGAGGCGCTTGGTAAAGCTTTTAAAAAACTCCACCTTTATGTTCCTGATTTTGTATTTAGTACTTGGCTCTTTACCATTGCAAAGAATAATTTTATTGATTATTTAAGAAAAAATAAATTACATACTATTTCTATTGACAAATTAATGCTTAATGATAAAGGAGAGAAACAAAGTTTTGATCTTCTCTCTGAGATTGATAATCCTGAGCAAAAAATGATGAAAAAACAAAGGATTCAGATTTTAAGACAAATTGTGGAGCAACTAAAACCAAATTATCGAAGACTTGTAAAACTAAGATATTTTAAAGAAATGAGTTATGAAGAGATTGCTTCTAAATTAGGTATTCCACTTGGTACGGTTAAGGCACAATTACACAGAAGTAGAGAGCAATTATTCAATATCATGTCTGGGTCAAAAGATAACTTTTAATGCAAATTATTCTTAAGTATTTCCCTGAGTTATCAGAGAAAAAAATCAAGCAATTTTCAGAATTACAAGAACTTTATGAGTATTGGAATGCTCAGATAAATGTAATTTCTAGAAGGAATATTTCTGAACTTTACACTAACCATGTATTACACTCTTTAGCAATTGCAAAAGTAATCCAATTTAAAATAGGAACAAAAGTTTTAGATATTGGCACTGGTGGTGGTTTTCCAGGTATTCCATTGGCTATTTTATTTCCTGAAACTGAATTTTTATTAGTGGATAGTATTGGTAAAAAAATAAAAGTAGTGAATGAGGTAAGTAGTGTTATCGATCTTTCTAACATTCGTACAATGCATGAGAGAGCTGAGAATATAAATGAAACTTTTGATTTTATAGTAAGTCGAGCGGTAACTAATATGACAGATTTCAAGAAGTGGGTAATAGGTAAGTTCAATAAAACGCATAAGAATAGTTTAAACAATGGAATTTTCTACTTAAAAGGAGGAGATTTAACCAAAGAGCTTAAAGGGATTTCTCATCAACAATATAATATTACTGACTTTTTTGAAGAAGAATTTTTTGAAAGTAAGAAGGTGATTTATATTGGATATTAACTACTCAATTATCAGTTTTTTTTCTAATTTTCCATTCTCATAAATATAGAAAAGCAGTTTGTTCTTACTAACCTTTGTTTCTTGTCCTAAAACATCTATTATTTTAAGAAGTTTTTTTTCAGTAGAATTTATTACAACAGTAGATGAAATAATTACTGAATCCATTTCTAGTTTTAAGCCAACAGGTCTATGGTCAGAAATGTTATTCTCATATGTATACCAACTACTCATATAATCATCTACTTTTATTGTTCTTATCTCAGAGTTTGGTTTTGAGAAATCATTAAATATTTCGTTTGTAATCAAAAAATGGTCTAAGTGTGATGGCCAAGAAGGGTAACTCCAATCATTATTGCTTCCTTGTGCAATTTGCATATCTGCAAATATATAATTTGCAGTATCATCAATTAGGGTTTGAAAAACATTATTTGTTGGTGTATCTGTTAGAACATCATTCAAATCACCAACAACAATTACTTTATGATTTGAGAAAACACTATCTATGTATTGTTTTAAAAGAGTTACTGCTGTAAGTCTTCTAGATTCTTCATCTGTTGGGTCATTTTGGTTTATTATTCCATCCCCACAACATTTAAAATGATTATTGATTATTACATAATCTTCATTCATAAAGTTAAGTTCCAATACTTGAGGCGACCTTGGAAATGCATTCCAATATTGGCTTGTAGAATATATTTCATATTTACTATTTACTTGCACTCTATTAGTATTATATACATATGCTAAACCCGAAAACCAATCACTTTTAAAATAACACTCATATCCAGGAATATTATTAACTATTTGCTTTAAAAGTGTTGTGTCGTCAATTTCTTGTAATGCATAAACATCTGCTTGTAAATTAGTCAGAATTGTCTGTACATAATTAGCAGTTGTTTGTCCGTTCTTTGGAAACCACTCAATATTCCAACTTATTATCTCAAAAGTAGAATCTGTTCCGAAAGATATATTACTTAGATTTTGGGAGATGATTTGATTTGTAGAGTAAATAAATAGAAGAAAAGTTAGGAAAGTTTTCATTTATTCCTTTTTACAAAAGTAGATAATTTCTCCTTTTGGTAAAGCATAGCGTTCAACTAGTTGAGGATCTAATTCATTAATAAAATCACTTTCTGTAACCTTAAAGCCAGCAGTAGCCAATTTTTTTCCGTAGTCTAAACCGAATAGCCTTAAATGATCATCTTGCCAATACAATCTTTCCCTTTCTTTTGGCTCAGTTATGTTTTTATCTTCTTCTGTTTTTTGGTTTTTGGTATCAATTGGTACTTGAAAGATACCCCATCCACCTGGCTTCATTACTCTATAAAATTCACACATAACTTTGTGAGAATCCTCTACATGTTCCAAAACATGATTACAAATTACTACATCAAAAGTGTTTTTGTCAAAAGGGATATCGTGTACATCCATTTTTACATCTGCCCAAGGTGAAATTAAATCGCCAGTAGTATAATCTAAATTCTTCATTTCTTTAAAAATTTTGAGAAAACAAAATTCAGGAGCAATGTGTAAGAATCTTAGATTGTCAGTAAAGAAGTTGGTTTTCTCCTTCATAAAGAGCCACATCAACCTGTGTCTTTCTAAACTCATACTATCAGGTGCTAGTGCATTTTCACGAGATTTCAATCTACCATAAGGTAAAAGTTTTCTGTATGTTTTTCCATTAATAGGATCTTCAAATTTATTACCTCTCATAAAAAGTGAAAATATTTGTAAAAAGAAATGACTTACATGTTGCAGATAATGCCTGGGAATTAGTCTAGTAGCAAGTGATATAATTAGTTTCATTTTTTTGTTTTAAAGGCTCGCCAAAAATAAGCAAAGCAATTTATCCTTTGTCCTCAAATTGTTTAAATCCTAAACGAACTAACATTTTTTTTTCAAAGGACCAAAAAAAATGGAATTGCCCAAATAGAGCGCCAATAATTACAATTAATATTTGATAAATAGGAAAGATGATTGATATTCTAATTGGCCAGAAGAACCATGGAGAAACAGCAGATTTATCAAGACCAACAAAATCTAGTATTGGTTTTACAATCCAAATTGCAATTGATCCTGTAACTGAAAAAACTACACAAATAATTACTAGTTGAAAGTTTGATTCTATATTCCATCTTTTTTTAAATCTTTTCATGATGCAAAATTATGGTTTTTATTCATCTTATAAAGTTGTCACAAAAATAGATTTAAAAATAAATCAAATTTAAGTTTGTATTAGAAAAAATATTAAATTTGCATCCCAGAAATAACAAAGAAAAAAAGTTATGCCAAAAAGAACATTTCAACCATCAAATAGAAAGCGTAAAAACAAGCATGGTTTTATGGAACGTATGTCCTCAAAGGATGGTCAAAAGATATTATCAAGAAGAAGAGCAAAAGGGAGAAAACGATTAACGGTTTCTGATGAAATAGGTCATAAATAATTGATTACTTTTACAACTATACAAAAGGTGTTGTTTTTATTAGCAACACCTTTTTTTTTGAATCTTAATAAGATGTTGATAGATTGTAATATTAAAATAAATGCTTAATAACCAAATAATGTAAATTCGCCTCAGAAAAAAAAATCAAATGCCGAAGAATAATTCATTAAAATCAATACTAATTATAGGCAGTGGACCTATTGTAATTGGGCAAGCATGTGAGTTTGATTATTCAGGATCGCAAGCATCAAGGTCACTTAGAGAAGAAGGAATAGAAATCTCATTAATTAATTCTAATCCTGCAACTATCATGACAGATCAGGTTGTTGCTGATCATGTTTACCTAAAACCCCTAACTATAGATTCAATAATTGAAATATTAGAAGAAAGAAATATTGATGCAGTTTTGCCAACTATGGGCGGACAGACAGCATTAAATCTTTGTATTGAGGTAGATGAGAAAGGGATTTGGAAAAAGTATGATGTTGATATTATTGGTGTTAATATTGCAGCAATTCATATTACTGAAGATAGAGAGCAATTCCGTAAACTTATGGGAGAAATTGATATCCCTGTTGCTCCTGCTAGCATTGCAACTTCTTTTTTGGAAGGAAAAGAGATTGCTCAAGAGTTAGGTTTTCCACTAGTTATTCGTCCTTCATTTACACTTGGTGGTAGTGGAGCATCATTTGTTTATAATAAAGAAGAATTTGAAGATTTATTATCAAAAGGATTACATGCTTCTCCAATTCATGAGGTATTAATAGATAAAGCA
>CAYZIA010000057.1:0-10362 GCA_964478325.1 uncultured Weeksellaceae bacterium | reverse complement strand
GGTAATATTATGGCAGCCGATTATCTCAACATTATGTACATTCCAAATACTGGGGAGTTGGTGATCTTTATGGCATCATTTGTGGGGGCTTGTATGGGTTTCCTTTGGTATAATTCTTATCCAGCACAGGTATTTATGGGTGACACAGGAAGTTTGTCGCTTGGAGGCATAATTGCAGTAGCAGCAATTCTTATTCGAAAGGAATTATTAATACCAATTTTATGTGGAATTTTCCTTGTTGAGAATCTTTCTGTGATATTGCAAGTGAGCTATTTCAAATACACCAAAAAGAAATACGGAGAAGGTAGAAGAATCTTTAAGATGGCGCCTTTGCACCATCATTTTCAGAAATTAGGATATAACGAAAGTAAAATTGTAACACGTTTTTGGATTGCAGGAATTATGCTTGCAATTCTTACGATTGTAACTTTAAAATTAAGATAAGATGGGAAAAAAAATAGTGATTCTAGGAGCAGGAGAATCAGGGATTGGAGCCGCTATTTTAGCAGAAAAAAAATGTTTAGATGTTTTTGTTTCTGATAGTGGAAAGATAGGAAAAGAAAATAAAAAAGTTCTTTCAAATAATGAAATTAAATGGGAGGAAAGAGGACATAGTTTACAGAAAATTCTGCAATCTGATGAAGTAATAAAAAGTCCAGGGATTCCAGATTCTACGGATGTTATTCAACAACTAAAGAAAGAAGGAATTCCTGTGATTTCGGAGATCGAATTTGCTTTTAGATACACCAAAGCAAAAGTAGTGGCAATTACGGGAAGTAATGGAAAAACAACCACTACACTTCTTGTTTATCATATCCTAAAAAAAGCAGGTCTAGACGTCCTTGTTGCTGGAAATATTGGAATTGGTTTCTCGAAAGAAATAGCAAAAAGAGATTATGATTATATTGTATTGGAGCTAAGCAGTTTTCAACTGGATGGAATACATAAGTTTAAGCCAGATGTGGCTATTATTCTAAATATCACACCTGACCATTTAAATAGGTATAGTAATGATTTTAGAAAATATGCAGCATCCAAATTGCGCATTACCATGAATCAACAGAAGCAGGATGTACTGATTTTTAATAATGATGATAAACAGATAAACAAGATGTTAAAAACAAAAGCAAGAAGCATTCCATTTACACTTAAAAGTGAAATAGATGGAGAAGGTGCTTTTTATAAAGATAATGAAATTAATATTAACCTAAATAACAACAAAATGACAATTCAAGAACTAGCACTACAAGGAAGGCATAACATTTATGATTCTATGGCGGCAGCTATTGCCGGAAGAGTATTAGATGTAAAGAATGATATAATTAGACAAAGTATGCTCGATTTTCAGAATATAGAACACAGATTAGAATATGTGCTTACTGTTCATGGGATCGAGTTTATTAATGATTCCAAAGCCACCAATGTAAATGCGACTTGGTACGCATTGGAGAGTATGACAAAACCAGTGATTTGGATTATGGGTGGAGTAGATAAAGGTAACGATTATGGTCAGATAAAAGAGATTGTGAAAGAAAAGGTAAAAACAATTATTTGTTTAGGAGAATCCACTAAGAAAATTCAGAAATATTTTAAGAAAGAAGTAAGTAAAATTGAAACAGTAAATAGTATGGAAGAAGCCGTAAAAATATCTTATCGATTGGGAGAAAAAGGAGATGTAGTTCTCTTGTCACCAACTTGCGCAAGTTTTGATTTGTTTAAAAATTTTGAGGATAGAGGACAATCTTTTAAAGATCAAGTAAGGAAACTATAAGTGGAAAGTATTTTCAAAAATATAAAATTAGAAGGAGATAGAACCATTTGGGGAGTGGTATTTTTCCTTGGACTATTCTCTATTCTAATTGTGTATTCAGCGGCTGGTATTTCCGAAATATTTAAACACGTTATACGTCTAAGTATTGGTATTGGATGTATGTATTTGGTACATCAGCTAAAATTTAAATATTTTTCTCGACTTGGAGTTTTAGGTTTTTGGATGAGCATTATTTTGCTTATTTGCGCACTATTATTTGGACCGAGTATTAATGCTGCTAATCGTTGGCTTGATATAGCTGGACATAGCTTTCAGCCCTCTGATATTGCAAAACTCTCTATTATACTTTTTGTTGCTAGACAACTTAGTAAACAAAGGGACTTTTTAAATGAATTCAAAGGAGTAATTTGGCATGTATTAGTGCCAATTATTCTTATTTGTTTCTTAATCCTCCCAGCAGATTTTTCTACAGCAGCTCTTGTTTTTGCTAATGGTTTGATGCTGATGTTTATCGCAAAAGTAAATTTGAAATATATTTTTGGAATTCTTGGTATTGCACTTTTTGGTGGTTTGATGTTGTATGGAACAGCTAAATATGTCCCTATTATGAATGAGATAATGCCCCGTTCTACTACTTGGGTAAGTAGAATTGATGGTTTTTTCAGCCCTTCTGAAAATCACAATTTAGATCAGGGATATCAATCCAATCAGGGGAAGATTGCAATACATAAAGGAGGCCTTTTTGGAGTGGGTCCAGGAAAAAGTGTACAAAGGCATTTTGTTTACGCTTCTTCTTCTGATTTTATTTTTGCCATAATGGTGGAAGAATATGGTTTAATTATTGGAGCTTTTCTACCTATATTACTTTATATGATTCTATTTTTTAGAGCCGTTAGAATCACTAATAAAAGTGAAAGTCAGTTTGGTGGATTAATTGCTTCTGGTTTAGCTTTTTCTTTAGTTTTTCAAGCTATGATAAATATGGCAGTTGCAGTAGGGATTATGCCTGTTACTGGACAAACACTCCCTCTTATAAGCATGGGAGGAACTTCCATTTTATTTAGCTGTATTACCATAGGAATCATTTTAAGTGTAAGTAGGGATTCAACAGATAGAAACTATGCAACAGCTTAGGGTAATAATAAGTGGAGGAGGAACGGGAGGACATATCTTTCCTGCACTTGCTATCGCAAAAGCATTAGAGAAAAAAGTAAACAATATTGAAATTTTATTTGTTGGTGCTAAGGGAAGAATGGAAATGACTAAGATTCCTGAAGAAGGATATAAAATCAAAGGATTATGGATAAGCGGCCTACAAAGACGCTTCACCAGTAAGAATTTAACCTTCCCTTTTAAGGTGATTAATAGTTTATTAAAAGCAAGAAAAATTATTAAAGAATTTAAGCCAGATATTGCAATAGGAACTGGAGGATATGCAAGCGGGCCGCTTCTTTATACAGCAGCAAAAGCCAGAATCCCAACTTTGGTGCAAGAGCAAAATTCATATCCAGGAATTACCAATAAGATACTATCCAAAGTAGTTGATAAAGTATGTGTAGCTTACGATAATATGGAAAGGTTTTTCCCAAAACAGAAAATCATTTTTACTGGAAATCCTATTCGTAAAGATGTTTTGGAATTTGAAAGCAAGAAAAAATTGGCGGCTAAGAATTTTTATTTGAATGAAAGCAAAAAAACAGTACTGGTAATTGGAGGTAGTTTAGGAGCAAAAACCTTCAATCAAGTTATTGATAAAAACATAGATTTTTTTGCAAAAAATAATTTGAATTTAATTTGGCAAACAGGTATCAGTTATGAAAAAAAAGGAACTGAAAGAGTAAATGAAAAACTGGTAAAAGGAATAAACGCTTATGCGTTTATCAAAGAAATGGATTTAGCTTATGCAGCAGCCGATATTATTATCTCAAGAGCTGGGGCAATTGCTGTTTCTGAGCTTTGCTGCATTGGTAAGCCAACCATTTTAGTTCCATCACCAAATGTATCCGAAGATCATCAAACAAAAAATGCACAAGCGGTGGTTAATAAAAAGGCAGCACTACTGGTGAAAGACAGAGAGCTAGGCAGTAAATTAGTTAATTGTTTACAGAAGTTGGTTAAAGATGATAGTTTGCGGGCTGAATTATCTAAGAATATAAAAAATTTAGCAGTAAGAAATGCTTCGGATTGTATTGCAGATGAGGCGATTGAATTAATAGAAAAATGAATTTAGAGATTTATAAACATATTTATTTACTAGGAGTAGGCGGAATTGGTATGAGTGCTTTAGCAAGGTATTTTAATGCACATGGCAAAAAGGTAAGTGGTTATGACAAAAGCAAAACTTTACTTACTGAAGAATTAGAAAAAGAAGGGATTGTTATTCATTACAAAGATGATGTAGATCAAATAAAAAAAGAAGTAAAAGAGGCAAGACTTACAGAGCTTTTAGTGATATATACTCCAGCAATTGATAAAAAAAATAGTGAATTTCTCTTTTTCAAAGAAAAAGGAATTATACCATTAAAGCGTTCTCAAGTTCTTGGAATGATAACTTGTCAAAGTTTTACCATTGCCATTGCCGGAACACATGGAAAAACAACAACTGCTAGTTTGCTTGCGCATATTTTGAAAAATTCTCAAATTGATTGTACAGCTTTTTTAGGAGGAGTTAGCAAGAATTTTGACAGCAATTTTATACTGGCTCAAACAGGAAATGTTGTAATTGTGGAAGCGGATGAATATGATCGTTCTTTTCACTATCTTTATCCGGATGTGGCAGTAATTACTTCAATTGATGAGGATCATTTAGATATTTACGAAAACAAAAGAGTCTTAGAGACTGCTTTTCAGAAATTTGCATCTCAAATAAAACAAAAAGGGTTTTTGCTTGTGCAGGCTGGCGTAAGAACTAAATTTGAAAAACCAGAAGATGGGGCAAGAATGTCCTATTCCGCAACAAAAAAAGCAGATTATTATGCTTCTAATATTGGAATTAGAAACAATAAAACAAAATTTGACATTGAGGTATTAGACATATTTGCAGGAAAGACATATGGAAAAAAAATATCTAATTTATTGATTGATATACCAGGGAAACACAATATTGAAAATGTTTTAGCAGCTTCTGCTGTGGCTTGTTTTATGGGGGTATCTTGTGAGAATGTAAATAATGCCATTAGTACTTTCAAAGGTATAAAAAGAAGGTTTGAAATTCATCTGCAATCTGAAAGAATGACCTTTATTGATGATTATGCGCATCATCCTGAAGAAGTAAAAATGACTATAAAGGCGGTTAAAAGGTTGTATAAAGGTAAGAAAATAATGGTTGTTTTCCAACCACATTTGTTTTCTAGAACACAAGATTTTGCAGATGAATTTGCGGAGAGTTTATCCTTAGCAGACGAACTTATACTATTGGAAATATATCCTGCTAGAGAAAAGCCAATTGATGGAGTTACCTCAAAAATGCTATCTCAGAAATGCACTATTACAAATGAGGTTTGTAGTAAAGAGGAATTAATAAGTACCTTACAAAATAAGGATATTGAGGTATTGCTAACTTTAGGAGCAGGTGATATTTCAACCCTTGTAGAACCTATAAAGGACCTTTATAACTAATGAAAAAAGTATTTAGCATATTGAGTTGGTTTATATTAATAGCAGTCATTATTTTACTTATGGCTTTCTCTGTGAAAAAGCAAAAAGCGGCGGATTGCAAAGTGTTTGAGGTAGTAGTTGCTCAAAGTGAGAATCATTTTGTAAATGAAAAAATAATCAATAATCTTTTAAAGGACAAAAACTTGCATCCACTAGGGAAGAAGAAAATTAAAATTGCAATAGATGAAATGGAAAGAATCATTGCAAATCATGCCTTAATAAAGGAAGTAAATGCTTACTCAGATATCGCTGGGAATGTTGCAGTTGAAATAGTACAAAAAAGACCAATTGCTAGAATTTCTACTGCTATTAATTCATTCTATATTGATGAAGATGGCAAAAGAATGCCGCTTTCAGATGTATTTACAGCTCGTACTTTAGTAATTAGTGGGAATGTGAATTTTACAGAAAAAGGAGCACTCTTTTCATTGGCAAGATTTATTGATGAGCATCCGTTTTGGAAAGCTCAAATTATGCAAATACACGAAGAAGTAAATGGTGATTTAACACTTATTCCAAGAGTTGGGTATCAACAAATAGTTTTTGGTAAGGCAGTAAATATAGAAGAGAAATTTCGCAAGTTAAAATTGTTTTATAAGAAAGGAATCTTAGAAGAAGGGTGGAATAATTATTCGCAAATTAATTTAAAATTTAAAAATCAGATTGTTTGTACAAAAAAATAAAAAGATATGGAAAATAACGGGCCAATAATAGTAGGACTTGACATAGGGACCACTAAGATAAGTGTAATGATTGGCAGGCAGGATCAATTTGGTAAACTAGAGATTTTAGGAATGGGAAAAGCAATTTCTGGGGGAGTCCTAAGAGGCATTGTAGCCAATATTGACAAAACAGTAGAGTCCATAAAACTAGCAGTGGAAGAAGCTCAGCAAAAATCAGGAACTGAGATAAAGGAAGTTTATATTGGAATAGCAGGTCAACACATCAAAAGCTTACAGCATAGAGGTGAGATGGTAAGAGATGATATTGAAAATGAAATTACGATTGCTGATATGGAAAAACTGAGAGAAAATATGTTTAAGTTAGTAACCGTTCCAGGAGAAGAAGTGATTCATGTAATTCCTCAAGAATACACTGTTGATGGCGAGGATGGAATTCAGGACCCTAAGGGAATGTCCGGAATAAAATTGGAAGCTAACTTCCATATTATTACTGCACAAGTTGCTGCTGTTAGAAATATTATAAGATGTGTAAAAAAGGCAGGTTTGGAACCCAAGGAATTAATTTTAGAGCCATTTGCTTCTGCTCTTGCAACTTTGGATAATGATGAGCTGAATGAAGGAGTGGCACTAATAGATATTGGCGGAGGCACAACAGATGTTGCTATCTTTTTAGATGGTATTAATCGGTATACAGCAGTAATTCCATTTGGTGGAAATATTATAACAAAAGATATCAAAACGGGCCTTTCCATTTTAGAAAAGCAAGCTGAACTTTTAAAAGTAAAATTTGGGTCAGCCATGCATACATCTGATCAGGATAATGTTATGGTTTCTATTCCAGGGCTAAGAGGCAGAGATCCTAAGGAGATTTCTATTAAAAATTTGGCGGAAATAATAGGGGCAAGAATGAAAGAAATTATAGATCTGGTGTATCATGAAATAAAAGTTTCTGGTTTTGAAAATAAACTAATGACTGGTATTGTGCTAACTGGAGGAGGCTCACAACTAAGAGCTTTACCGCAATTGGTCTCATACATTACTGGAAAAGATGTAAGGATAGGTTTGCCAAATGAGCATTTAGGAAAGGAATCGCATGGAAAAGTAACAAGCCCAATGTATTCTACAGGTGTTGGTTTGGTGCTTAAGGGTTTTGAAGATTTGGAAGCTATGAATGCTGGAGAAGAGATATCTGAGAAAGATTCAGAGATTCATAAAGTTGGCGGTGGAATATTAGGGAGATTAAAAGAATTGTTAACAGAATTCTTTGAGGAAGACGTAACATAAAAAACAATCAATTATTAACTAAATAAAAACAATTAATCATGAGTGAAAAAGAAAGTTTATTTGAATTTAATCTGCCGAAAAATCGGTCATCTGTTATAAAGGTGATTGGTGTTGGTGGGGGTGGCGGGAATGCCATCAACTACATGTTTGAGAATGGTATTGAAGGTGTGGATTTTGTGGTCTGTAATACTGACTCGCAAGCATTGGAAGCTAGTCCAGTACCAACTAAAATACAATTAGGAACTGAACTAACAGAAGGGCTTGGAGCTGGAAGCAATCCTGAGATGGGTAAAAAGGCAGCTGAAGAAAGTATTGATAAAGTAAAAGAACTTTTAGATGCCAATACAAAGATGCTTTTTATTACTGCAGGTATGGGAGGAGGGACAGGAACTGGTGCTGCTCCAATTATTGCTGAGGTTGCGAAAGAAACAGATATTTTAACTGTTGGTGTTGTAACTATTCCTTTTTCTACAGAAGGAGGAAATAGACACGAATATGCCATGCAAGGACTGAAAGAGCTCAGAAAACATGTTGATACTCTTTTGGTAATAAATAATGATAAGCTTATTGAGATTCATGGCGACCTTACTTTTACGCAAGCCTTTGCTAAAGCAAATGAAGTACTTAACACGGCCACAAAAGGAATTGCAGAAGTAATTTCTCAACACTTGCTAGTAAATATTGATCTTAATGATGCAAGGAGAGTATTAGAAGATAGTGGTACTGCTGTCATGGGACAAGCAACAGCTTCTGGTGAAAATAGAGCTATTGAAGCAGTAAAGGGAGCACTTGATTCCCCACTACTTAATGATAACAATATTAAAGGGGCAAAGCAAGTATTACTTAAAATTGTAACTGGAGCAGGAGAGGAGGAAATTAGAATGATGGAATTAGCTGATATCAAAAAGAAAATTCAAGAGGCTGCTGGTTGTGAGGTGAATATTATTGAAGGTATTGGTATTGATCCTAACCTAAATGGGGAAGTATGTGTTACCGTTATTGCTACTGGATTTAATGTAAAAGTGATAACTGATCCTGTAACGATTACTTTAGATGGGGAGAAAAACATTGACGATGTATTAAATCAAGAGGAGCAAGAAGAAGTCAGCATGCCAAAAAAGGAAGATGAAGTTCAACACACTATTTTTGATAATTCAGAGCAAATAAAAGCTGAAGACAATCTTGAAAAAGAAGAAGAGATAGAGCAAGAAGTAGAAAAAGAAATAGAAGAAGAGATAGAGCAAGAAGTAGAAGAAGAAATAAATATTCAAGAACTTGAACAAGTTGAATTATCAGAGGAGACGGAAATAAACAATGAAATAGAGTTGGATTTGGAACCTCAAAAAGTTGTAGTAAATTTGGATGAAGAAGTAGCTTTGCCTGAGGAATTAATCCCAACACTAAAGCAAGAAGAGGTTTTAGTAAAAGAAGATATTCAAGAAGCCGCAATAAATGAAAGCGAGGATCTTCCCCTAACTCAAGATGTTTTAACTAATAAATCGAGGGAAAGAGATGATAGATTGAAAAATATCTCTATGAAGCTTAGAACACCTTCTGGGCTTACTTCTTTGGAAGATGAGCCAGCATATAAGCGTGATAATGTGGAATTAGAAGAAACGCCGCATTCTTCAGAGTCCGAAGTTTCAAAATATACTTTATCAGAGGGAGAGGATAATAAAACAGAAATAAAACCTAATAATTCCTTTTTACACGATAATGTAGATTAATATTTTAGTTTAATAAATTGATTGATTGTTGAAAGCCAAGCAGCTGCTTGGCTTTTTTATTTATTTTTGGGTTTTTAATTTAAACCATGAAACAGATACTCTTTATCCTAGTTGCACTCATTACAACTAATGTAGGCTATGCTTCTTTTCCAATAAAAGAAAAAATACAAGATGAATATGTGCAGACAAATGATAAAAATAAAATAGAGCAGGAAAGAGCAGATAAGTCAGCTAGAATTAGTTTAATTTTAACATCAATAGCCGTCCTATTTGTACTATTATTTGCAAACTCTGACTTAACTACAATGGGTCTTGCACTTATTACATTCTTAATTCTTGCAGTGGCATCTATTTTTGCAATTTTCGGCTTGTTTTCCAAAACAAATTGGTGGAAAGGGTTATTTGCTTTAGTAGCCACCTCTATTCTACTACCCCTACTTTTTTCATGAAAAAAATATTTCTGCTTTTTCTAATACTAATCACATTTATAAATATGAACTTTGCTTCATTTCAAGTTGTGAAAACAGATAAATAAAATAAAAAATCCCTACCAAATTGGCAGGGATCTTTTTTAATATCTTAAGCATTTTTTTACATCATACCTGGCATTCCTCCACCTCCACCCATTGGGGGCATAGCTGGTTCATCTTCTGGAATATCTGCAATTACGCATTCTGTTGTAAGCAACATCCCTGCCACAGAAGCAGCATGTTCTAAAGCAATACGTACTACTTTTGCCGGATCAATAACACCTGATTTATAAAGGTTCTCGTATTTTTCAGTTTTAGCATTAAAACCAAAATCTACTTTTCCATCTTTTACTTTTGCAACAACTACCGAACCTTCAATCCCAGCATTTTCTACTATTTGTCTTAGTGGCTCTTCTACTGCTCTTTCAATAATACTAACCCCTGTTTTTTCATCTTCATTATCTGCTTTTACTTTTGCAAGTGTAGTTGAAGCACGAACAATCGCCACACCGCCACCAGGAACAATTCCTTCTTCCACAGCAGCCCTTGTTGCAGCCAATGCATCATCTACTCTATCCTTTTTTTCTTTCATTTCAATTTCAGATGCAGCTCCAACATACAATACCGCAACTCCACCGGCTAGTTTAGCTAGTCTTTCTTGTAGTTTTTCTCTGTCATAATCAGAAGTAGTACTTTCAATCTGTGATTTTATTTGATTTACCCTTGCCGTAATATCCGACTTGTTTCCAGCTCCATTAATGATGGTTAAA
>CAYZIA010000056.1:0-10957 GCA_964478325.1 uncultured Weeksellaceae bacterium | reverse complement strand
TGCATTCTAAAATGCGTTCAACATTCCTCAACTGAATTGGACTCAAATCATCATCAAAAATAATGAGTTCTACTTCTAGCTCTTTTACTAACTGCTTAACCTCCTCTATTTTCCCTTTTCCAATAAAAGTTTTATTGTTTGGAACAGAAAGTTTTTGAGTTATCTTTTTTATGGGGATAGCACCAGCAGTTTTCGTTAAAAAAGCTAATTCCTCCAAATATTCTTGTGCCTGATTTTTGTTTTGCTCAGGAGTAATTACTCCTATAAGAATTGCTTTTTCTTTTCCCAATTAAAATAATTTGTCAAAAGGTGTTGCAAATAAAATAAGCGCAAGTGCTATGAAAAAATAAGTAAAAGTTATTTTAGCACATTTAGTATTATCTTCTGTTTTTTTAGCTTTCACTTTACCAACTGAAATAAGAACAATTGCAACGAGCATCATAAATGGGTGTTCTATAAAAGCTTCTCTACTTTTCGCATTTTTCATAATGTCTGTCCAACCTGGATTGTAAAATGCAAATTTTGAAAATACCAATATTCCAAATATCAATTGCAGATGAGCCAAAATCATACTTATGGAAAGCAGTTTACATTCTTTAATAGAAATATCTTTGCCTAAAAAGGCAGCTAAAAAATATTTTATAACTGCCCAAATAAGTATAGGAATCAATAAATATGGCAGAAGATTATGAAACATTAATGACATCATTCGAGGTGTTAGTTTTGACAAATATACCTCTTTTTTATCAAATGAATTTTGAAATATATGACACTTTGGAAAAAATCTGTAAATTCACGGCTTGAATTTTATCATATTAAATGAATAGAAAACTATTAATTATTTTGCTCTCCATTTTTTGCTTTCCGTCTTTTGGGCAAGAAACATTTCCTGTAAATGGAGTTGCTACCGAATTTGATCCCATTTATGCTTTTATTAATGCGCATATAATTAATGCAGACAATGAAATCCCTAATGGGGTTTTGCTAATTCAAGGAGATAAGATTCTGCAAGTAGATACTGGATTGCAAATTCCAAAAAATGCAATTATCACAGATTTGAAAGGCGATTTTGTTTATCCTTCTTTTATTGATCTCAATACCCAATATGGCCTACCAAAAACTAAAAGTAGAAAGCATTCTTTTCGTCCTCAATACGATAGTAAAAAAGAAGGTGTATTCCATTGGAATCAGGCCATTCATCCTGAAATAAATGCTATCGATAATTTTCAAAATGACAATAAAAAAGCTGAAAATTTTAGAAATTTTGGCTTTGGAATAGTGCTCACACACCAGAAAAATGGAATAGCTAGAGGAACTGGAAGCCTAGTTTTACTTTCTGACAAGAAAGAGCATCAGAATATTTTGATACAAAATGCCTCTGCACATTATTCTTTTAGCAAAGGGAATTCTAGCCAAAAATACCCCACTTCACTTATGGGAAGTATTGCTCTTTTACGACAAACCTTTTTGGATGCAGAATGGTATGCTCAAGGAGTGAACGATTTTAATTATTCTTATGAGGCCTTTAATAGCCAGCAAGATTTACCTCAAATTTTTACAATAAATGATGCTTTTGATATTTCGAGAATTTATAAAATAGCAGACGAATTTGAAGTGGATTATATTATTATAGGAAATGGAGATGAATACAAACAATTGGATATAATTAAGGAAACTAATTTCTCTTTTGTATTGCCACTTAACTTTCCTGAAAGTTATGAGGTTAGTAATCCGGAAGAAGCGGAAAATATATCACTTCAAGAATTAAAACATTGGGAGAGCGCACCATTCAACCCTCTTATTTTGGCCAATAACAATATTTCTTTTTCTTTCACAAGTTCTGGGCAAAAAAATCCAAAAGATTTTTTGAAAAATTTAAGAAAAATAATACAGACAGGTCTTTCTAAAAAAGATGTACTTGCTGCTCTTACCACAATTCCTGCTAGACAACTAAATTCGGAACACTTAATTGGCACAATAGAAAAAGATAAGTACGCCAATTTTATTATTTGCTCCAAAGATATTTTTGAAGATGGCGTTATTTATGAAAATTGGATTGCTGGACAAAAATATGAGGTAAACAAAAAACAAGAAATAGATATAAGAGGATATTACACACTAAATTCTGAAAAATTTGAAAATAAGTGGGTGACAATCAAAGGGACTAAAGAAAAACCAAAAGCAACTATCGTTTTTTTGGATTCTTTACCACTTAATATTTCCCTTTTGGATAACGAAATAAGTATGAATACAAAAGATGGTTCTTTTCGTGCTGTTGGTACTTTTTCTAATGCCAAAATAAGCGGAAGGCTTCAAGATGAAAGTGGAGTTTTTTACCCATTCTCAATGGCCCGTGATTCTCTTTTTAAGGAAGGAGGGGGGAGATTCTCAGCAAAAACGGATAGCATAATTCCTGAAATTTGGTTCCCTAATAAAGCATATGGTTTTTTGCAAAAACCTGTAGCGGAAACTATCCTTTTCAAAAACGCAACTATTTGGACAAATGAAGTAGAAGGTATTTTAGTAAACTCAGATGTGTTAATTAAAGAGGGTTCAATTATTGCAGTTGGAAAAGAAATTGATCTTTCTGAGATTTTGAATAAAGATGAGGTCATTAAAACAATTGATGCTTCCGGCAAACACATTAGTTGCGGAATAATTGATGAGCACTCTCACATTGCTATAAGAAGAGGAGTAAATGAAGGTAGTCAAGCGGTTACGGCTGAAGTAAGAATTGGAGATGTTATCAATGCAAATGACATCAATATCTATCGGCAACTCGCTGGAGGAGTTACTGCCTCACAACTTTTACATGGGTCAGCCAATCCAATTGGCGGCCAATCTGCTCTGATAAAGCTAAGATGGGGAAGTAGTGCAGAAGAAATGAAAATTGAAGGAGCAGATGGTTTTATTAAATTTGCTTTAGGTGAGAATGTAAAACAATCCAACTGGGGCGATTTCAACAGGGTGCGTTTTCCACAAAGTAGAATGGGTGTAGAACAGGTTTTTTATGATGCTTTTTATAGAGCAAGAAAGTATCAATTAGAGTGGAATTTGTATAATACCATGTCTCGTAGTATGAAAAATAAATCAAAATCTCCAAGAGAAGATTTAGAGCTAAATGCGCTAGTAGAAATTTTGAAAAGTGAACGCTTTGTAACTTGCCATTCTTATGTGCAATCCGAAATAAATATGCTAATGCATGTAGCGGATTCTATGGATTTTAACATCAATACTTTTACCCATATTTTGGAGGGCTATAAGGTAGCTGAGAAAATGAAAAATCATGGTGCTGGAGGTTCTTCTTTTTCGGATTGGTGGGCATACAAATTTGAAGTAAATGATGCCATCCCTTATAATGCCACTTTGCTAAATAACGCTGGTGTGGTAACTGCTATTAATTCGGATGATGCTGAAATGGGAAGGCGACTAAATCAGGAAGCAGCAAAGGCGGTAAAATATGGTGGAACTACAGAGGAAGATGCATGGAAGATGGTAACATTCAATCCTGCAAAACTCTTACATTTAGATGATAGAATGGGGAGTATAAAAGTAGGTAAAGATGCCGATATTGTTATTTGGTCTGATAATCCTCTTTCTATTTATGCCAAAGTCGAGCAAACTTATGTGGATGGAATTTGCCTTTTTGATTTGCAAAGAGATTTAAAATTGAGAGAGCAAAATTTGAAGGAGAGAATACGAATCATTCAAAAAATGATGCATGAAAAGAGTGATAAAAAGCGAAAGCCTAAAAAAGCAAAAGAAAAATTATACCATTGTGATACTTTAGAGCCATGATAAGAAAACTAATTGTATTTATATTCTGTTTTGCTTTTGTGCAAGTTTCGTTTGCCCAAAGTCATATTTTGTATTTGGGAGCGATTGCACATTTGGGTAATGGATTAAAAATTGAAAATGCTGCTATTGGGGTGAAAAATGGAAAGTTCTCATTAGTAGCTAACGCAAGTATTATAGAAATAAACCCTACTGCTTATGATACTATTATAAAACTTGATGGAAAGCACATTTATCCAGCATTTATTGTGCCAAATACTACTTTAGGAATTACGGAGATTGGACAAGTTCGTGCCACTCATGATTTTAGAGAAGTAGGTAGTTTGAATCCAAATGTTCGTTCGCTTATCGCCTACAATACAGATTCAAAAATTAGTAAAACAGTAAGAACAAATGGAGTGCTTTTAGCTCAAGTTACACCAAGAGGCGGAACCATTTCTGGACAATCTTCTATTATGCATTTAGATGGTTGGAATTGGGAAGATGCAGTGCTAAGATCGGATGATGGTTTGCATCTAAATTGGCCGAATTCTTATAATTATAGTGGTTGGTGGGCAGAGCCAGGAGAAAACAAAAAGAACGATAAATACAAAAAGCAAACTGATGAGATAAAAACCTTTTTTACAAAAGCTGAGGCCTATGCTAAATCTACAAATATTATGGATTTGAGGATGGAAAGTATGAAGGGGCTATTTAGTGGAAGTAAAACGCTTTACATTCATGCCGATTATGCCAAAGATATGCGGAAAGCCATTGAAATGGCTAGTAGTTTGAATGTCAAAAAAATAGTGATTATTGGAGCAGAAGATGCTCTGAAGATTGTGGATTTATTGAAAGAAAAAAATATTTCCTTAATTCTAAATAGGGTGCATAGATTACCTGATCGTCAAAATAGCCCCATTGATGAACCATTCACACAAGCAAAAAAACTAAAAGAAGCAGGTATATTGTTTTGCCTTAGTTATGAAGGCGATATGGAAGCAATGGGGGCTAGGAATTTACCTTTTTCTGCTGGAACTACTGTGGCGTATGGTATGAATTATGAAGATGCGATTGCTTCCATTACTTTAAATGCGGCCAGAATCTTAGGCATTGATGCGGAGGTTGGCTCTATTGAACATGACAAAAATGCAACATTTTTTATTAGCAGTGGAGATGCACTCGACATGAGAACAAACAATGTAGAACAAGCATTTATTAGTGGAAAAGCTATTGATCTCAATAACCACCAAAAGGAACTTTTTGAGAAGTATAAGGTTAGGTAATTACTGCTCCCAAATCAACTTTTTACCAAAGCCCAATTTATTATATATCATTTTGATGAAAGTAAGCCTCAATAACCAATATTTGTTCTAATTCTTGTTAGAACTTCACGAGCAATTATCCTTGCCTTCTCTGCTCCCTTTTGTAATTGCTCTTCTATAATATTTTTGTTCTCTATTAGGTAGTTGAACTTTTCACGCTCTGCAGAGAAATTAAGACAAATTAATTCAAAAAGTTCCTGTTTGGCATGTCCGTAACCAAAATTACCAGCTTCATATCTTGATTTTAACTGAGCTGTTTGCTCATCAGAAGATAGTAGCTTATATAATTTGAATACATTGCAATTCTCAGTTTTCTTAGAATCTTTCATGGGAGTAGAATCTGTTTTTATACCCATAATTTGTTTTTTAAGTTTATTATCAGATAGAAAAATATCAATATCATTATTGTAGGATTTACTCATCTTTTGCCCATCCGTTCCAGGAACAATCATGACTCTTTTATCAACTCTTGTTTCAGGAATTACAAAAGAATCTGGATATTTATGATTAAAAGCTCCTGCAATATCTCTTGTCATTTCTAAATGTTGCATTTGGTCTTTTCCCACAGGAACAATCTCAGCATCATAAAGCAAAATATCAGCAGCCATAAGTACAGGATAAGTAAACAAGCCCGAGTTCACATCTGACAATTTATCAACTTTGTCCTTAAAAGAATGTGCATTAGCAAGCATTGGGTAAGGGGTAAGGCAATTTAAATACCAAGTAAGCTCAGTTACTTCTGTAACATCCGATTGCCGATAAAACAAATTTTTATCCGTATCAAAGCCAAATGCAAGCCAAGCAGCAGCAGTAGCATAAGTATTTTCTTTTAAATTTTCTGCATTACGGATTGTTGTAAAAGAGTGCAAATCCGCAATAAAGAATAAACTTTCATTTTTGATATTTTGTGAAAGAGCTATTGCTGGAATAATTGCCCCCAATAAATTTCCTAGATGTGGAGTCCCCGTACTTTGTATTCCTGTAAGTATTCTTGCCATTTATAAAATAATTTGATTTTGTAAAAATAGGATTTTTATCTTTGTGTCAATGAAATGGATTGCCTATCTTTTTAGTTCGCTTTGGCGATTATGGTTTTTGCTAGTGTTTATACTTGTTTTTTTTGCCTTTATTCCAGCACTTTTTTTCTTTACGGCTATTATAAAAAATAGTTTAGCAATATCACGCTTATCACGCTACTGGGCTAAACTCATACTTTGGAGTTCTTTTATTTTTCCAAAAGTAGAGTGGGAGGAAAAATTAGATAAAAAGAAGTGTTTTATCTTTTGTCCAAACCATGTTTCTACCTTAGATATCCCTTTTATTTTGGCAGTATTGCCTATTCCATTGCAATTTATGGGAAAGGCTGAAATATCCAAAATTCCACTATTTGGATGGCTCTACAAAAGAAACAGTGTAATTGTAGATAGGAGCAAAATAAAAGATGCTTATTCTGCCTTTTTAAAAGCTGGCGAAAAATTAGACAGCGGACAAAGCATGTGTATTTTCCCAGAAGGAGGAATACCAAAGGAAACTATTTTTTTAAAGCAATTCAAAAATGGTCCTTTCCGTTTGTCAATAGAAAAGAAAGTATCTATAGTCCCAATTACAATGCCGGATAACAAAAAAATATTTCCACAAGAATATTTTAAAGGTAGACCTGGAATAGTTAGAATTAAAATTCATAAACCAATTAAAGTTGAAAAAAATAAAAGTCCAGAAGATTTGAATACTAACGTTTACAATATTATTTTTGAACAATTAAAAGATTATGAAAATAACTAACAAACTAATCCAAGATATTGCTGCTTTGGCAAAACTTGAATTTGATGAGAAATCAGCAGAAGAAATGAAAGTAGATTTGGAAAATATTATTCGTTTTATGGATAAATTATCTGAAGTAGATACAGATGGTGTTGAACCTCTTATTTATTTAAGTGAGGAAGTAAACGTGCTTAGAGAAGATGAGATAAAAGCAACAATTTCACAAGTTGAAGCACTCAAAAATGCTCCTGAAAAAGATTCTGATTATTTTAAAGTGCCGACTATACTTAAAAAATAACTCCTAATAATAAGGACTCATTAGCAGATAAACCAAAACACCAGTTATAGCTACATACATCCAAATAGGAAAAGTCCATTTTACAATGGATTTGTGTTTTTGAATCTCCCCTGTCATTCCTCTATATATAGAAAAAAGAGCCAAAGGCAAAACAAAAACTGATAGGAAAATATGACTAATTAGAATGAAAAAATAAACATATCTAATAATTCCTTCTCCACCAAAAGGAACTGGCTCATTAGTAATCTTTGATATAACATAAGATATTAAGAAAACAGAAGATAAAATAAAAGCAGATAACATGGCGGTTTTGTGTAATTGAGTTTTCTTATTTTTGATAAATACAAACCCTATGAAAATTAAAATAGCTGTACAGCCATTAAGAACTGCATGAAAAAAAGGTAAAGAGCTAAAATCTATAATACTTGTTTTAACATATAATGTGTCTGGGAAAAGCATTAATAAAGCCACTGTAATGGGAATAATTACAGATAAGGAAATGATTATTGGAATAAATATGGAATCTTTTTTCTTCATTATTTTAGTTTTTTATTGGATAAAGTATTTATCTAATACATACACTATTTGCATAAGTGGCAAATAAGCAAATGATGATAACATTAATTTAGTAGCAGAAGAATCTTTACAATCAATATACAATTTTATTGATTTTAAAGTAAACCAGATTCCTAGCATAAGGATTATTATTGCTCCATAAATTGAAAGATTTAAATTTGGAATCTCATAAAAATAAGCAGCAATTGAGATCATTGTCATTAATACTGAAGTGATAATTGCAATACTTGCGGCATACTTTCCTTTTTCCCCTCCAAACATCATGTTGAATCCTGCCTTTTTATAGGCGTCCTCTTGTGCCCAAACAATTGCAATAAAATGTGGGTATTGCCAAAAAAACTGAATCGCAAAAAGTGTTCCTGCAGCTAATCCAAAATCATCGGTTGCAGCAACAAAACCTAGCAAAAAAGGTATTGCTCCAGGAATTGCGCCAATTGAAATTGATAGTGGAGATACTCGTTTTAATGGAGTATATACCAAAACATACATCGCCATTGAAAACAAGCCAAAAGCTCCAGACTTTGACATTAAACCAAAAAAACTACCTTGAGGATTAATGAAGTTCAATAGATAAACCCCTAAAATACCAATGATGATCGAAAAAACTGAGGCATGTAAAACACTCAGATTTCTTTTTGGCAATGGTCTTACTGCAGTTCTTTCCATTAGTTTATCTTGTTCTTTTTCTAAAATCTGATTAAAGCCATTAGCAGAACCGGTAACTAAAAAGCCGCCAAAAATTAAACAAATAAAAGTGGAAAAACTAAAAATAGTAGCACCTAAAAGAAACCCAGCAACTGCCGAAAAAACAACTATGGTAGAAAGCCTTATTTTTAATAATTGGCTATAATAAAAAATAGTTTTTTTCAATATTAATGCAAATTAGCAGATTTGATCAAAACAATCCTTCAGATTATCAGCAATCATTTCAGCTGAACGACCTTCGATATGATGCCTCTCAATAAAGTGTACTAATTTCCCATCTTTAAATACTGCAATAGAAGGTGATGAAGGAGGAAATGGAGCCATATATTCTCTTGCTTTAGCAGTAGCAGCATTGTCTTGTCCGGCAAAAACTGTAGCAAAAACATCTACTTTTTTATGAAATTGAGTCGTCATTTTTACGGCAGGTCTTGCATTTCCTGCAGCACAACCACAAACAGAATTAACCATAACAAGGATAGTCCCTTCTTTTTTATCTAATAATTCTGAAACTGATTCGGCAGTTCTTAAAGCAACAAAACCAACTGAAGTTAAATCTTCTCGCATTGGAGCACACATTTCTTCTGGATACATAATTATAATTTTTTGGCAAAAATACGTTTATTTATCTTTTTGATTTAAAAAAATCCGTTAATAATTTTGAGCATTCTGTACTCATTAATTTGCTTTCTACTACTGTCTTGGGATGCAGAATATTTTCAGATAATTTTGAGAAACCTCTTTTTCCGTCTTTTGCACCATAAACTATTTTTTTTATCTGAGTCCAATAAGATGCTCCTGCACACATTACACAAGGTTCCAAAGTTACGTACAAAGTGCATTCATTTAAGTACTTCCCTCCAAGATAGTTTGCAGCAGCAGTAAAAGCTTGCATTTCAGCGTGAGCAGTAACATCATTTAAATTTTCTGTATAATTATGAGCTCGTGCAATAATCTGGTTTTCACAAACAACAACTGCACCAACAGGAACCTCATCTTTTTCTAGGGCCTTTTCTGCTTCTTTTAGGGCCTCTTTCATAAAATGATGATTATCAAAAGGATTCTTTTTCATTTTGCAAATATCTGATTTTGTTTTGTAATTTCGCATGTAAATATTTTTAAGATGTTAAGAACACATAATTGCGGAACATTAAATATAAATAATGTTGGAGATAAAGTTACCCTAAGTGGATGGGTGCAAAAAACAAGAGATCTTGGGGGTATGACTTTTGTAGATTTGAGAGATAGATACGGAATCACTCAATTAGCTTTTAATATGGATATTAACTCTGATTTATGTACTAATGCCAGAAAGCTAGGTCGTGAGTTTGTGATAAAAGTTGAGGGGAAAGTCATTGAAAGAGCATCAAAAAACAATAATATTCCTACAGGAAATATTGAAATTGAGGTCGAAACATTACATATCTTAAATAAGGCTGAAACTCCTCCATTTACAATTGAAGATGAAACTGATGGCTGAGATGAATTAAGAATGAAATATCGTTATTTAGATATCAGAAGAAATCCAATAAAAGACAACCTACTGCTTAGAGCAAAAGTTTCAACTGAAACTAGAAAATATTTAGATACTCAAGGATTTTGTGAGGTAGAAACCCCTTATCTAATTAAATCTACACCTGAAGGGGCAAGAGATTTTGTAGTGCCTAGTAGAATGAATGAAGGACAGTTTTATGCCCTACCTCAATCTCCTCAAACTTTTAAGCAACTATTAATGATTGCTGGAATGGACAAATATTATCAAATTGTAAAGTGTTTCCGTGATGAGGATCTGAGAGCCGATAGACAGCCAGAATTCACTCAAATTGATTGTGAAATGTCATTTGTAGAACAAGAAGATGTTTTAAATATGTTTGAAGGATTAATAAAACATATTCTAAAAAAGATTAAAGGTATTGATCTTCCCGAATTCCCAAGAATGACTTATGCTGAAGCTATGAAGATGTATGGTTCTGACAAGCCAGATATAAGGTTTGGAATGGAGTTTGTAGAAATGAATGATGTTTGTCAAGATAAAAAATTTGGTGTATTTGAAGATGCTGAGTTAGTAGTAGGAATTAATGCTAAAGGATGTGCAAACTACACAAGAAAGCAATTGGATAAATTAGTTGATTTTGTAAAAACACCTCAAGTTGGTGCAACAGGACTTATTTACTGTAAGTATAATGAAGATGGAACTTCAAAATCAACAGTAGATAAATTCTTTGACGAAGACGCAAGAAAGAGATGGGCTAAAAAAACTAATTGTGAGATAGGAGATTTACTTTTAATAATGGCAGGCGATACTGATAAAACAAGGAAAGCGCTTTCAACTTTAAGATTGCACTTAGCAGAAGAATTAGGGTTAAGAAATACTAAGATATTTGCTCCACTTTGGATTTTAGACTTTCCTTTATTAGCATGGGATGAAGAAACAACAAGATACCATGCAATGCACCATCCTTTTACTTCGCCTAAATCAAAGGATATTGCAAAACTAGATACAGATCCGGCCGCAGTAAAA
>CAYZIA010000055.1:0-11179 GCA_964478325.1 uncultured Weeksellaceae bacterium | reverse complement strand
TTGGTCAGTTCACCAAAGAAGTTAGCTTAGCTACTTATCCGAAAGGAGTATACTTCTTACAAATCACTACCGATAAAGGTGTGGTTACTAAGAAACTTACTCTTCAATAATTGATCTATGAATTAATACTCTAAAAAATGAAAAAACTTCTGCCAATACTCCTTTGTTTATTGTTTGGGTGTAATTATCAAAAAGATCTAGAAAATAATGAGCTTCTTCCGCCTGAAGCATTCTTTGCAATAAATAATTGGTCAGCAGAAAGAGCTTACCCCTACAGCTATGTTAATGATAAGAAATTTTTGGATGAATTTATTGCAGTCAAAAACAATATGCAATATGCAAAATTCTCTTCTCCAATTAATACATGGGAAACTATGGGGCCTCATAATAGAGGTGGAAGGACATTATGTGTTATGACAAATCCTCAAAATCCAAATACCGTATATGCTGGATCTGCTAGTGGAGGATTGTGGAGAAGTTATGATCAAGGAGCACCATATAGTTGGGAGAGAATAGTTACTGGTTATCCTGTATTAGGCGTAAATTCAATTGCTATTCCGCCTTCCGATTCTAACACTATAATAATAGGTACTGGAGAGGTTTATAGTTATCAAGGATCTAATATTGGAATTAGTGTACGGACTAATCGTGGGAGCTTTGGAGTAGGGATATTAAAGTCTACAGATGGTGGGAACAGCTGGACTAAAACATTAAACTGGCAATATAGTGAGCAGCATGGTGTACAAATAATAAAATTCAATCCCTTAAATCCAAATACTGTTTGGGCTGGTACTTCTGTAGGAACATATAAATCTACTGATGGGGGAGATAGCTGGAATATTGTTGATTCTACTTTAATGGTTACTGATATTGAGATAAATCCATTGGATACTAATCAAGTGCTGATTGCTTGTGGTAATTTAAATAGTCCAGGTAACGGAGTTTATAAAACTAATGATGGGGGAAATACTTGGCAACAAGTAAATGGAATTCCAAATCCAGTTATCGGTAAGATTCATTTATGTCAAGCCCCATCCGATCCAAATATAATATATGCAAGTGTAGGAGATGGTTTAAGCACTGCTAATCAATCCACAAATAACACATATCTTTGTAAGTCTACTGATGCTGGAGATAGTTGGACTGTTGTTAATAATTTTGATTATGCAAAATATCAAGGATGGTTCTCTCATGATGTTGCAGTCCATCCTCAGAATCCAGATGCAATTATTTGTGCTGGCGTTAATATATATCAATCCGATGATGGAGGACAAACATTAACTGCTATAGGACAAGATCATGCAGATCATCATTATATCTCTTACAATAATAATGATGTAAATCAATTATATAATGGAAACGATGGGGGGATATGTAAATACTCCGTTACTGAATTTAGTTACCCTGGAATTTCTACTAGTTGGAATGCAGCTAATGGGTCTAGAGGTATAATGTTTGATGTCTTAGCGACAAATAATATAGATATTACAGGGTTTGGATTAAATTTGAATAGTGGGCAAAAAACTATATATATTTATTATAAAAACGGAACTCATATTGGATTTGAAAATGACTCTCTAGTATGGACTTTCTTAGATTCTATTCCTGTTCAAAGTGTAGGTAGTGGTGGACCCACTTACATTAATTTGTCATCTGCTCTTTCTTGTACACAATCACAAACATACAGTTTCTTTATTTCAAATAATGATTGGCCAGACTTTAATTATATTGCTGGAAATGCAACAGGTTCGCTTCAGGCATCTGATCCAAATATATCCATATATGAGGGTGTTGGAAGAAGAGCTAAATATTTTAATTCTCAAATCTTTCAAAATCGGAAATTTAGTGGGGTTATTGTGTATAATGTAGGAGGAGTTACTCCATATTCTGACACAACTTATAATTATACTTATTATAATATGAATTCTGGTTATCAAACATCTCAATATTATAATGGTTTTGCCAATTCAAAACAAGATTCTAATCTTGCTATAGGGGGAAGGCAAGACAACGGTAGTGCAAAATATACAGGAAATTTACTTTGGACTAAAATACTTGGTGCAGATGGAGCATGGTGCGCTATACATCCTACTAATGATGATATTATGTATGGTTCCTATCAAAGAGCAAGAGTACATAAATCAACCAATGGAGGAAATAATTTTTCTCTCATATTTGCTCCTGGAACAGTAGGTATACCTGCTAGCGGAACGGGTGTTTCTCAGACATCTCCTTTCGTCCTTTCAGAGGCAAATCCTGATATTCTATATGTTGGCACAAGTTATATATCAAAATCAACAAATGCAGGAAATAGTTGGTCTTTAATGAATGGAGGAAATGAACTAAATGGAAGCCCATCAATATCAATGGCTACTTCCTATCAAGATGAAGATATTTTATATGTTGGTACTTCTCCTATTACAACTTCAGCTTCTGTTTTTCTAACCGATAATGGAGGAAATTCATTTACAGATATAACAGGAAATCTTCCGGATAGATATCCCGTAGATTTGGCTGTTGATCCTAATAATGATTCCATTGTATATGTTGCTCTTTCTGGATTTGGGACATCACATCTTTATAAATCTGAGAATAGAGGTAATAACTGGATAGATATAGGTATTGGATTACCAGATGTTCCAACTTCTGCTGTATTTGTAGATCCAGATTTCCCTTCACATATATATGTTGGAAATGATATTGGAGTATTTGTGTCTACAGATGGAGGCGCTTCTTGGCATGACTTTAGAACTGGGCTTCCAGAAGTGGTAAGTGTGCTTGATTTAAGCGTCTCTGTTGTTAATAGAAAATTACGTGCAGCAACACATGGTAATGGTGTTTATCAGATTACTTTATTAGAGCAGCCTATTCTTGTTAATCTTCCAGAAACAACTTTGTTTATTGATGATGTTCAAATATTTCCTAATCCGTCAAAGGGTTTGTTTAATTTTAAATTTAATAGCAGAAAGAAACAAAATGTGCAAATTAACATACTTGATGCGTTGGGCAAAAAAATAATTTCAGATAACTTACAGTGGTTTATGGGCGAGTATAGTAAAGAGATTGATTTAACCAACAACAAAAAAGGAGTTTACTTCCTTGAGATTGAAATAGATGGCGGAATAATTAACAAAAAACTTCTCCTTCAATAAACAAGAGTTATGAATAAAATATTGTCTTTTTGTCCTAGTTTTTTCTAGTTTTTTCAATGAAAAAACTACTACTCATATTGCTTTGCTTACCAATGATTGGATTTTGCCAACAGCTTGGATGGGGTTCTTATACAACTATTAGTAGTAATGCAGATGGTTATGGAAGACCTAGAATTGTGTTGACAGCAAATAATTATCCTTTAATTATTTGGCGCAAAGACAGCTCTCCAAAAGTCTTGAGGGCGAGCAAATGGAATGGGGGTGGCTTCTCGGCTCCTTACGATATTCTACAGACAAACATGTTTCCTTCGTCTTGGGAAGGTCCCGAGGTAGCTGCCAAAGGAGACACGGTTTATGTTGTTTTTACGTCTACAGCAACCACCCAAAGCTCTATTATGTTAATTAAATCTTTTGATGGCGGTCTTAATTTTTCAGATACTGTTCGTGTTTCAGAAAACAATCCTGTTTATAAATTCCGCATGGGGAATGTTGCGGTTAAAGAAGATGGCAATCCTGTAGTGAGTTATATGGAATATTTGCTTAATTGGATGGACCCAAAACAAATGGTGAACCCTTCATTTACATTTGGAAATGATTTTTTTGGCGCTACAGAAGGTAGTGCTTTGGCTCCTGGAGAGCCTTGTGATTGCTGTAAGTCTTCTTTAATTTGTTCAGGAGACGATGTGTTTCTCCTTTTTAGAAACAATGATAATAACGAGCGAAATAGTTATGTTGCTAAATCAGTAGATACTGGGGTTTCGTTTATTGCAACCGCAGATATGGATGATTATAGCTGGCTCCTGAATGCTTGTCCGGAAAGCACCCCAAGAGGTGTTGTTTTGGGAGACTCTTTGGTTGTGGTGAAAAGAAGTGGTGCTAGCGGGAATAATGAGGTTGTTTGTAGTAATGTTAGCGCAGCAGATTTAAATTATTCTTATAACAAAAACATTGATCTGATAAGTGGAGCTGTTCAAGACTATCCAGAGGTGGCTGCTAATAAAGACACAATAGTGGTTGTTTGGCAAGACAATAGAACGGGTATTTTAAATTGTTATATGAGCATGTCTGTTACTGGCACGGCAAATTTACATGGGGCTATTTCTTTTACAGATAGTAGTATGATAGGACAAAAGAAGCATCCTGATGTAGCATATGCTAATGGCAAGATACATTTAGTATATTTAGATGATAGCCAGCATAAGATTGTTTATCTTAGCGCCTCTATTGGTGTGGCTAGCAACACAAACGAAGTAAGCTCTTTTTTACCTAAAAAGGTTGTTAGAATTGTTGATTTATTAGGAAGGGAGACAAAAGAAACGAGCATGCTAACCTTTTATATTTATAATGACGGAACAGTTGAAAAACGAATAACTATTGAATAAAACAACAGATTAACAATAGAATGAAAAAACTACTACTTATATTGTTTTGCTTGCCAATGATTGGGCTTGGGCAAACTGCTTACGATTATTATATACAAGGAATTGAACATCAAGATTTAGGAGAATATCAATTAGCAATAAATAATTACACAAAAGCGATTAATGAATCCCCCGATTATTCTCCTGCATATTACAGCAGGGGGATTACATATAATACGCTAGGAAAATATGAAGACGCTATAGCTGATTTCACAAGGGTTATTTGTATAGGAATGTATTTTGACTTTGCTAATAATGAGTTAGAAAACTATGAACATGCTATAGTTGATTACACAAGAGACGTCACAATAGACCTTACTGCTTATGCATATTTAAATAGAGGGATTGCTAAATGGTATTTAAAGTTGCCTTACTGTAGTGATTTTAAGCAGGCTTGTGATTTGGGTTTTTGTGATAATTACAATGATTTGTGTAAGTAATGTTATTTAAGAAAGGGCTAACTAAAACAATAGAGTAACAAAGAGCTGGGATTATGAAGGGCTTTTTGAAATGGCGTCACGATTTTATGGTTAACAACCCTAATACATCAGGTGTTATAGGTTTTATCAAGGGGGTCATAGTGGCTGTAATTATTTACGAATATCTTTTGTCCTAACAGTAGAATTACAAAAACTACTGGCTGTCCACAACAATCCTTTTGTCTCTGTTTGCTAACTCCCAAGCGGTTAAAAAAACCAAACGTGTTATGTTTTCTATTTTTTGGAAATCAATTTTTTCTATTGTATCTGTGGTTTTGTGGTAGTCTTCGTGCACCCCGTTAAAATAGAAAATTACAGGTATGTTGTTTTTTGCAAAGTTATAATGGTCAGAGCGATAATAATACCTGTTTGGATCGTCCTCTTCATTAAATGTGTAGTCTAAATTTAAACCAATGTATTTTTCATTTACTTCTTCGCTTATATCGTGTAGTTCTTGGCTTAGCCTATCCGCACCTATCAAATACACATAATTAGCTGTGTCGTGCCAATCGTCTAGCCTTCCAATCATATCAATGTTTAGGTTTGCAACTGTTTTTTCTAAAGGATAAACAGGGTGTTCGGTATAATACTTGCTTCCCAACAGCCCTTTTTCTTCTCCTGAAACCGGCATAATAAGTATTGATCTTCTTGGTCCGTGCCCTGCTTTTTTCGCCAACATAAATGCTTCTGCGATTTCTAAGGTGGCCACTGTTCCGGAGCCATCGTCGTCCGCTCCATTAAAAACCAGGCTGTCGTGTTTTCCTAAGTGATCATAATGAGCAGTGATAATAATAAGCTCGTTTTTTAAGTCGCCCCCTTCAATATATCCTAATACGTTTTCTCCTTTTATTTTCTTTTTGTTGCCAAATAGTTGTTTTACAAAGCCGACATCACAGTCTTCGCATTTACAAATATGTTTGCCAGACCTTACTTTGAATTTTTGATAATATGTGTCTTTTTTATATGGAGGAATGCCTAGGTTCTTAAAGTGTTTTGCTATATAATCAGCCGCCATTTTTTGTCCTTTTTTTCCGGTTTCTCTTCCCTCTAAAGAATCGGATGCTAAAATATTAAGATGTCGCTCTAAGTCTTCGACAATAATTGTTTTAGAAAATTTTATATTTTCTTGAGCAAAAAATATTGTTGGAAGAAAAAGTAGTGCTGCTATAATTCTTTTCATTTTATAAAATTATAAGTTTTTGTGGGATTAGATCGTTACCGCAGGTGGGGTATAAATTATGTGTTTTAAGTTATTTTTATTTTGTTTACTCTTCTCTCGTGTCTTCCTCCTTCAAATTCTGTATCTAAAAAGGTGCCTACAATTTTTTCTACTTCCTCCCATTTTAAATGGCGGGCCGGCATCGTTAGTATGTTTGCATTATTATGCAGTCGGGCTTGCTCTGCTATGTGAGGGTTCCAACAAAGTGCCGCTCTTATTCTTTGATGTTTATTCGCGCTCATATTTATTCCATTGCCTGTTCCGCAAAATTGTATTCCTAAATTATTTTCTCCTTTTTCAATGCTTTCAGCCAATTTGTGTGCAAAATCAGGATAGTCTACACTTTCCAACGAAAAACACCCAAAATCATTAATCTCATAAGCTTTGCTAGATAAGTGTTCTTTTAACTTCTCTTTGTATTCAAATCCTGCGTGATCGCAAGCCACTCCTATTTTCATAATTTATTGTTTTAACACACTGTTAATATTCTTTTTTTTTCTCTTTGTTTTTTTTAAAACCTTTTCACTTTTTTTATTTTTCTTGTTTATAAGTTGTTTATCAAAAATAATAACTGTTTGTTATAACGAATCTGAAAAAGTTAAGCCTTCTGAAAAAATTAAAATGCCTTTTTTTGTTTTTTTTTTACCTTCTTTTTTTTAACCAACTTAATAACCTTTTAGGTTTGTAAAATTAAATTTATTTATTAAAAAATGCCTTTTTATATTGAAATTAACAATCACTATAGTTTTGTTAATTTTCTTTTTAAGTATTTAGTTTTCAGCTTTGTTTAGTTTTTTATTTTTTTAATAAGTTGTTTAATTATATTAATAAGTGATTTTTCCAAAAATACCGTCGTTTACTTTTTAACTAAACTAACAATATATATACATATATATTCTTTTTTTAATTTTATAATAAATAACAAAATATGATATATAAAATATATATAACTCAAATTTTAAAACTTCAAAAAAAAGTGTAATTTCACGACTTCATTTAAAAAAACTAAAACTATGAAAAAATTATACAATCTATGGAACAGTATCATTAACTTCAAAATTAATGTTTTGAAATTCTTCTTAAAAAAGAACGTATTATTCTTAACCATTGCTTTTTTGAGTTTAAATCTTTTAGCACAAAATTCTGGAGGACCAGGCCCTTATGGTTATACTTGGGAAAATAATGATACCTCAAATATTAATCCAGCAGCTTATAATTGGATAGATATTGAAGCTCCTGAAAATTATGTTGATGGCTTGGGAGATGATAATATTGTAGGACCGTTCAATGTAGCTCCGGCGTTTGATTATTATTGGTATTCAGTTGATAAAATTTGGATTGGATCCAATGGTTATGTAGGATTTAAACCCGTTCAGATTTCTTCTCCGTTTCCTACAATGCCTACAAACTCTTATGCAAAAAATAATTTTATAGCAGGATTTATGTGTGATTTAAATTTTGCTCCAGATACCACAACTGTTGCTCAGGGAGGGACTACAGCAAATCCTGCGAGATGTTATTTTGATGATTCTCCTTCGCAAACGATAATTTCTTATGTAAACGTTCCTTTTTGGACAGATCCAAACATTAATCCTATTGTTGGTCAAGAATGGGTTGGTTATAACACATTTCAGATAGTGTTAAATAAATTAGACTCTACAATCATAATTAACTATAAAGACAGAGATATTAGTGCAACAACTAATTCAACAGATATTGAGGTTGGGATTCAATCAAAAGTAGGATCATTTGGGCTGCAACATTCTACAGGAACATATTTTAATATGTTTGCAAGCGGAATGCCAAACGCTCTCAGGTTTGATCCACCAGCAAACCCTGGCGCAATAACAGATGTTGCGGTAAATTGGAACGATAACATAAACAATAAAGGGATCTTTTTATCGGCGGACGGAACGTCACACACACTTAAAACAAATATTAAAAACGAAGGGAACACTCTTTTTGCAGGAGCAACAGTGATAGCTAATTTGTCTCCACAATTTTCTCCTCCTGCAGTGACCAACAGTGCAACTCTTAATGCTTTAAACGCAGGTGCAGACACAACATTTGTTCTTACAAACACCTTTCAGCCCTCTTCAACAGTGTTAGGCCCACACACTTTTCTTACCATGTTATCTGGAGCGACTGGAGATATGGACCCCACAAACAACACGCTTGAACAAGAAATGGTAGTGGTGGACACGACGCAGTCTTCAATTAATTTAAGTTATGCTCATACACCAGGAGGAGGTAGTATTAATTGGTCAGGAGGAAACGGGGGAATAGCGGTATATATAGAACCTCCTTTTTATCCCGCACTTATAAAAAACACAAACTTTTATATTGAGAATAATGCGGGGGCCGCAAGCTTTGACGCAAAAATATATGCTGACGACGGGTTTAATGGAGCGGCAGGAACATTATTAGACTCGGTAACCGTTTCTGCTGCACAAGTAGTAGCTCCAGGAAACAATGTCGTTTTGTGCGCTTCTCCAGACACAATTTTTAGCGGAGGAGTGTACGTTTTATGGTATATGGGGGCAGCAGGAATTGGATTAGGAAAAGACGTAACCCCTCCTATTTCAGGACAAACCTATGAAGTGTTGAGCAACTTTTGGGCAACCTATAGAGATGTAGAAAACGAAGATTTTTTTATTTCAATTGATATAGAAAAACTTCCTTTTTCAGACGACATTGGAGTAAGTTCCATAATAACTCCAGCAAACAGCAGTACGCTTGGAACAAGCCAAAACGTAGAGGTAACCATAGAAAATTTTGGCATGAATCCGGCATCTAATTTTGATGTAAATTATCAATTTAATTCTGGAACAATAATCACAGAAACCGTTACAACAATGGTTGCTCCAGGAAGCACAGTAAATCACACCTTTGCCACACCGATTGGCCCAATGAGCCCAGGATCTCCTTCGGCCCAGCTTTGTGCTTGGACTTCTTATTCGGCAGACCCAAACCCAATTAACAACCAGTTTTGTAATATACTAAACGCTCCAACAACAGGGATAGGAGAACAGGGGTTGTCCAAAATTGTTGTTTATCCAAACCCAACAACAGGAAAGTTATATATAGAAAACCTTCCAGAAGAAGACGTGCTTGTAAAGATTTTAGACATCAATGGAAAAACAATTTACAAAACAACAAAACTGAAAAGAAAAACAATTGATATATTTTCTCTTGCAAGCGGAGTATATCAAATTAAACTAGAAGGAAAAGGATGGTTATGGAATCAAAAATTGATTAAACAATAATAAAATCAAGTTGCCTTTTTTCCAAATCGGCAGACTGAATCTTTATCTTAACATTTTGCCCTAATTGGTACTCAACTTTTGTTTCAAGGCCTTTTAGGGCAAAATTTTCTTCATCAAAAACAAAAAAATCACCTTTCAAGTTTTTGATTTTCACAAGCCCCTCGCAACCATTTTCTTTTAACTCAATATACAAGCCCCAATGAGTAACCCCAGAAACCATTCCGTCATAACACTTTCCAATATTAGGCTTAAGAAACTTAACTTGCATAAATTTTATTGAATCTCGCTCAGCCATAGCGGCACGCTTTTCCATTTCAGAGGAATGCTTGCAGATTTTCTCTAAATCAACTGTGCTCACGGAAGATTTTTTGATTAAACATTTTTCCAAAAGACGATGAACAATTAAATCAGGATACCTTCTAATAGGAGAGGTGAAGTGGCTATAAAAATCAAAACCTAACCCATAGTGCCCAATATTTTTTGTGCTGTAAACAGCCTTAGCCATAGAGCGAACAATCAATTTTTCAAACAACCCCTCTTGTTTTTCGCCTTTAACGTTTTTCTGTAAATTATTTAAAGAACTAATCAGTTTTTTCTTGTTTGAGAAATCGAGATGATACCCCAGCCGTTTAACAAAAACAGAAAGAGCAGAAATTTTTTCAGCATCTGGCTCATCATGAACCCTATACACAAAAGCTTGGGGAGGAATTTTGTTTTTTGGTTTTCCAACATAAGAAGCAACACTTTTATTAGCTAACAACATAAACTCTTCAACTAAACGATTTGTATCTAAAACAGACTTCGAATAAACGTCAATAGGGACATTGTTTTTGTTCAAAACAAATTTTACCTCTGAGCCCTCAAAAGCTAATGCACCAGAAGCCTCTCTTTCCCTCCTCATTTTTTTAGCAAAAGAATTAAGCAATAAAAGATGTTTTGCAAACAACCCTCTTTTTTTATCAAGAACATTTTGTGCGCTAGCATAAGTAAATCGCTTATTAGAATGAATAATAGTTTTTTTAATCAGAAAATCAAGCAAATTTCCTTTTTCATCCATTTCAAACAAAACAGAAAAACAAAGCCGATCCTCATTAGGCTTTAAAGAGCAAATTTCATTTGAAATAATTTCAGGAAGCATAGGGACTACCCTATCAACTAAATAAACAGAACAAGCTCTTTTTTTCGCTTCAAAATCCAAAACACTTCCTTTTTTTATAAAATGAGAAACATCTGCAATGTGTACGCCGACCTCCCAGTTTCCGCTTTCCAACCTTCTAACAGAAAGAGCGTCATCAAAATCTTTTGCGTCATCTGGGTCAATAGTAAAGGTGTCTACGCCTCTTAAGTCTTTCCGGGAACACATCTCTTTTTTTGAGATACTAAGAGGAATTTTTTTAGAGGCAAAAAGAACGTCTTCACCAAAAACAGGAGACAAATCATAATCGTACAAAATAGAATGAATTTCTACATTATGATTATTTATGTCTCCAATAACAGAAACAAGTTTGCCAACAGGATTTTTTTTGTTTTCTGGCCAGTCTATAACTTCTACTAACAGTTTTTTCCCACTATAGTTCTTCTTTAGTTCTTTATTTGGAATAAAAATATCAAAAGGAACCTTTTTGTTGTCTGGAATAAGAAA
>CAYZIA010000054.1:0-11329 GCA_964478325.1 uncultured Weeksellaceae bacterium | reverse complement strand
TTAGGAGAATTTTGGTTGGATTCTCTAGTTCATGATGATAAAATGTTAGAATATCTTGTGGAACTTGTTGGGGAAGATAAAGTGGCGCTTGGAACAGATTATCCTTTTCCACTTGGAGAGTTGGAACCTGGAAAATTAATTCATGGTATGCCTTTCCCAATAAAAGTAAAAGAAAAATTACTCTCTACAAATGCTCTGAATTGGCTAAATATGAAAAAAGAAGATTTCATATAATGAAAGCAGAAGTTCAAATTGGAAATAAAAAATATAAAGTTGATTTCTCAAAAGGAATTGATATTTCTATTCCTCTAAATTTTAATGGAGAGCAGCCCAATACTTATGGGGTAGGCCGAGCAAGTTCACAGCCATATCAAGACGGACAATTTATTGGTGACACAAGAAAAGGAGGCCCTTGTAATTTTGAAACTTATAGTTTCACTCCTCATTGTAACGGGACACATACCGAATGTATTGGTCATATTACTAACGAAAGAATTGATATTTTGTCCTCTTTAAATGAAGAAATGATCCCATCCATTCTTATTTCTGTTGCTCCAGAAAATACAACCGAAAACTATACTCCTAAATTAAACACAGAAGATTTAGTAATTACAAAACAGAGGCTAGAGAATAAACTAAAAGGGATAAATCCTGAATTTTTGAAAGGACTTATTCTTCGAACGCTACCAAATTCTGAGAATAAAAAAAGTAAAGATTATATGAAAAATCCTCCTGAATTTTTCAGTATTGATGCAATGGAATATATTGTAAGTTTGGGAGTAGAACATTTGTTAGTGGATACTCCTTCTGTAGACAGATTATTAGATGATGGCCATCTTTCATCTCATAATATATTTTGGGAGACAAAAGAGAAAGAACTCAATACGAATACCAAACACAAAACCATCACAGAAATGATTTTTGCTGCTGAGAGTGTTAAAGATGGAAGCTATTTATTAAATCTGCAAATTCCAGCATTTGTATCGGATGCAGCCCCAAGCAGACCTATTTTATATAAAGTAAATGACTTATAAAAACACAGAAGAATTTGCTTTACAGCTAGATGAGAATGATGAACTAAAACATTGCCGAAATGAGTTTCATATTCCGTTACAAAAAAATGGAGAGGAGCATATCTACCTTTGTGGGAACTCATTGGGATTACAGGTAAAACGAACAGCAGAATTTATAAATCAGGAGTTAGAAGATTGGGCAACCTTTGGAGTAGAAGGACATTCTAATGCCAAAAATCCTTGGATACCTTATCACGAATTTTTAACAAAAAGTTATTCCAAAATTGTAGGAGCAAAACCAACTGAGGTGGTAGCAATGAACACTCTCACTGTAAACCTACATTTAATGATGGTTTCTTTTTATAGACCAACTAAAAATAGACATAAAATAATTATTGAAGAAGATGCATTTCCTTCTGATATATATGCTGTAGAATCACAAATAAAATACCATGGACACTCAATTGAAGAGTCTTTAATAAAGCTTACTCCAAGAGATGGGGAGTCGGTAATACGAACAGAAGATATTGAAGTAATAATTGAAAGAGAAGGAGACGAAATTGCACTTATTATGTTGGGAGGAGTGAACTACTATACAGGTCAGGTTTTTGATTTTGAAAGAATTACAAAATTAGGACATGTAAAAGGAATTAATGTTGGATTTGATTTAGCACATGCAGCTGGAAATATAAAATTAGAACTGAATAATTGGGGAGTTGATTTTGCTGTTTGGTGTTCTTATAAATATCTAAATTCAGGACCAGGATCAGTAGCAGCAGCTTTTGTACATGAGAAACATCATAATTCTCATATACCAAGATTTGCAGGATGGTGGGGTCATAATAAAGAAGATCGTTTTGAAATGCCAGATAAATTTAATCCAATAAAATCAGTAGAAGGTTGGCAATTGAGCAATCCTCCAATTTTATCCTTAGCTGCAATTCGTGCTTCTCTTTCTGTTTTTGATGAGGTAGGAATGGATAAGTTGATTGCAAAATCTAAAAAACTAACAGATTATCTCCTATTCTTATTAAATACAATTGAAACAGAAAGAATAGAAATCATTACGCCAAAACAAAGAGGTTGTCAAATTTCTATTAGAGTGAAAAACGGAAACAAAGAATTATTTGATAAAATAACGGAAAAAGGAGTAGTTGCAGATTGGCGAGAGCCGGACGTAATCCGTATAGCTCCTGTTCCACTTTATAATAGTTTCTCAGATGTATTTAATTTTTACAATATATTAAAGGTCGTAATCTAATGAAGAACGACATTACCATTGTTGGTGCCGGATTAGTAGGTTCACTTTGTGCTATATATATGACAAAAAGAGGACACAGAGTTACTATCTTTGAAAGAAGAAAAGACTTGCGTTCTGAAATTATTACGGCTGGGAAATCCATTAATTTAGCACTATCGGAAAGAGGATGGACTGCCTTAAAAAAGGTAGGAATTGATCAGCAGGTGATGAAAATTGCTATACCAATGTATAAGCGAATAATGCATGATATAGGAGGTAATTTAAGTGAACAACCATATGGGAATCAAGGGCAAGCTATTTATTCTGTTTCTAGGGCACAATTAAATGTGCTTATGATGGAAATAGCGGAAAAAAATGGGGCAACACTTCATTTTAATGAGAAATGTGTAGACGCTAATCTGGAAGAAGCAATTGCCACTTTTGAGAACACAAAGATATCTACAAAACAAGAGATCTCAGCAAATTTACTTATCGGTGCAGATGGTTCTTTATCAGCTGTTCGGGAACAAATGGTTAAAAAATATCAACATGAATATGAATATAATGAAATTGGACACGACTATAAAGAATTACTAATTCCTGCAGGAGAAAATGGAACACACTTATTAGACAAAAACGCTTTACACATCTGGCCAAGAGGAGACTTTATGCTTATAGCATTAGCTAACCTAGATGGAAGTTTTACTTGTACCTTATTTGCTCCAAAAAAAGGGAAAAACTCATTTGAAGGATTAAATTCAAAACAAGAGGTTAAAAATTATTTTACAACCATTTTCCCTGATTTTGTTTGTCTTGTTCCAAATTTATATCAGCAGTGGAGTACTAATCCAACATCCAATTTAGGTATTGTAAAGACTTTTCCTTGGCATGTAAAAGATGCCTCTATAATTATTGGTGATGCAGCACATGCCACCGTTCCTTTTTATGGACAAGGGATGAATGCTGGTTTTGAAGATTGCAGAATTTTGAATGAATTACTAAATAAGCATGAAGATAATTTTGAGAAATGTTTTCATGAATATTCTAAAGTGAGAAAACCAAATGGGGATGGTGTGCAAGATTTGTCTATGCAAAACTTTGTAGTAATGCGTGATAAAACTGCTGACCCTAAATTTTTACTACAGAAAAAAATAGAAAAGAAATTTGCCAATCTATATCCTGATAAATGGACTCCACTTTATTCTATGGTTAGTTTTACTAATATCCCTTATGCTGAGGCCTGGAAGATTGGGATGAAACAAGAAAAACTCATGCAGAATATTATGAGCACTCCTAATATTGAAAAAATATGGGAGAGTGACAAAATAATGCAAAAAATGTGCATTTTAGTGTAGTTTCTGTACATTTACTAACGTTTTCGTGAATTTTCATACATTTTTAGTAAACTATAGGGGTGCTATTTTAGGGGTTTTTAATAAAAGAGCAATTTTTGTAATATAAATATTAGAAAAAACATCATTAAAATGTATTGTTTTGCAATAAAATAGTAGTTTTTTGCACAAAAATTACGCTTTTATGCACAAAAATGACGCTTTTTTGCACAAAAATGAAAAAGATAGATTGCAGAAGGGTCTAAAAAATGAAATTGACAAAATATATCTTGAAGATAAGACAAATTTTGGATTGCTAAATAATTAGTAAATTTGGGGAATTAAAAACTTGAAATTATAAAAAAACTACTACTCATATTACTTTGCAGTTTTACTTTTTTTGCTTGCCAAAAAGAGCAACAAAAAACAATTCTACTATCTAAGGCGTCTTCAAATTATATAAAATGGATAGAAGATGATAATATAATTATCTTAGATGCGTACACCATAAAAAATACAGATAGTATTTTGGCATTGGCTGATGGTATTATATTAACTGGAGGAGAGGACATAAACCCACTTGAATATAATGACACAAGCAATATTAAAGTATGTGGAAAGATTAATTTCTCAAGAGACACATTAGAAAGAAAATTATTTGATTTTGCTTTCAAAAATAAATTACCACTTGTAGGAGTTTGCAGAGGCATGCAAATGATGAATGTTGCAAGTGGAGGAACTTTGTATGGCGATATCCCAACAGAGATTGGCACAACAGTAATCCATCGAAACAATGGAGAAGTAATGCATGAAATTGCGCTATGTGACACCTCATCATTAATTTTTCCTAACGGAATAGATACATTTATGGTGAATTCTTGGCATCATCAAGGGCTTAAAGATATCTCTGATAACTTACGCATTATTGCTCGTGCTTATGATGGCTTACCAGAAGCTGTTGTGATGAATAGAAATACTCATCCTTTTATGATAGCCGTTCAATTTCACCCTGAGCGTTTAGGAAAAGACAATGCAATTCATAAACAGATGCGCTCTAGTTTTTTCCGTGCTATTTCTAAGTAACTAACCCCCTACTTTTTCTATCTTTGCCCATCTATGAAAGGTAAAAAAACAGCGCTTATTATTTTAGATGGCTGGGGGCATGGCGATAAAACAAAATCAGATGCCATACACAATGCCAACACTCCTTTTATAGATTCTCTTTACTCTAGATATCCTAATTCAGAACTTTTAACAGGTGGAGAAAATGTAGGGCTTCCACATGGGCAAATGGGAAACTCTGAAGTTGGTCATCTTAATATTGGAGCTGGTAGAATTGTATATCAGGATTTGATGAAAATCAATACTGCATGTAAAGACAACTCTATTGCAGAAGAAGAAAACCTGAAAAATTCTTTTGCTTACGCAAAAGAAAATAATAGGCCACTTCATTTAGTTGGCTTAGTTTCTGACGGAGGAATTCACTCTCATCAGAATCATCTATACAAATTATGTGAATTAGCCCATAAATCAGACATTGAGGAAGTATTCGTTCATGCCTTTACAGATGGGAGAGATTGTGATCCTAAAAGCGGAAAAGGATTTCTGCAAAAATTAGAGAAGAATCTGTTTGGGGCAAAAATTGCTTCTGTTTGTGGCAGATATTATGCAATGGATAGAGATAAAAGATGGGAGAGAGTAAAAATGGCTTATGATTTAATGGTAAATGGAATTGGAGAAAAATCAAAAAATTTAATTGAAAGTATTCAACAATCTTATGACAATGGAGTGACTGATGAGTTTATAAAACCAATTGTCTCTGTTGACAAAAATAACAAGCCTATTGGAGAAATAAAAGAGTATGATGCAGTAATCTGTTTTAACTTCCGTACAGATAGATGCAGAGAGATTACCACTGTTTTAACACAAACTAATATGTCAGATTTTGGTATGAGAAAACTAAATCTTCATTACACTACAATAACCAATTATGATAATACATTCCAAAATGTAAATGTAATTTACGATAAAAAAAATATCAGAAATACTTTAGGAGAAGTATTAGAACAAAACAATAAATCTCAGATTCGAATTGCTGAAACTGAAAAATATCCTCATGTCACCTTTTTCTTCTCAGGAGGGAGGGAGAGTGAATTTAAAGGAGAAAAAAGATTGATGGTAAACTCACCAAAAGTTCCTACTTATGATTTAAGGCCAGAGATGAGTGCTCCAAAAGTTACCTCTACTATTGTTTCAGAATTAAGAAAAGGAGAATGTGATTTTGTTTGTCTGAATTTTGCTAATCCTGATATGGTTGGGCATACTGGCGATTATAATGCAATAATGAAAGCTGTAGAAACGGTAGATGATTGTGTCAGAAAAGTGGTTGAAGCAGGGCTAGAAAACAACTATGCTTTTCTCATTATTGCTGATCATGGTAATGCAGATTTTTCCATAAATAGTGATGGATCTCCAAACACAGCACACAGCACCAATCCTGTCCCTTGTTTTTTAATTAACACAGGATTCAAAAGAATTGAGAATGGAATATTAGGAGATATTGCTCCTACCATATTGCAGATAATGAAAGTACAAATTCCAGAAGAAATGACTGGAAAAATTTTAATAAGCTAATGGAACACATAAAAAATTACATAAACGAGAACAAAGATAGATTCATTAATGAACTAATTGAACTACTGAGAATTCCTTCAATTTCAGCAGACCCTGCTTACAAAGAAAATGTTTTAGATTGTGCAGATGCAGTAGCAAAAGCAGTCAAAGATGCTGGAGCAGACAATATTCAAATCTGTGAGACTGCAGGATATCCAATCGTATATGGAGATAAAATTATTGATCCAAATTTGCCCACAGTTTTGGTTTATGGTCACTATGATGTGCAACCTGCTGACCCTTTAGAGTTATGGAAATCAGGTCCGTTTGAGCCAGTCATTAAAAATACAGAGATCCATCCAGAAGGAGCAATCTTTGCAAGAGGAGCCTGTGATGATAAAGGGCAATTTTACATGCATGTAAAAGCATTTGAACTAATGATGAATACAAACACTTTACCCTGCAATCTAAAATTCATGATTGAAGGTGAAGAAGAGATTGGTTCAGAAAATTTAGAGGTATTTGTTAAGGCAAATAAGGAAAAATTGAAGTGTGACGCTATCTTAATTTCTGACACTGGAATTATTTCAAATGACACTCCATCTATTACTACTGGCCTTAGAGGTCTTAGCTATATGGAAGTGGAAATTACTGCTCCAAATCGTGATTTACATTCAGGATTATATGGAGGAGCTGTAGCAAACCCCATCAATATATTATGCGAGATGATTGCAAAGATGAAAGATGAAAACAATCATATCACTATTCCAGGATTCTACGATAATGTGTTAGAACTCTCTGTTGAAGAAAAAGAAGATATTGCCAGAGCACCTTTCTCCTTGGATGCTTATAAAAAAGCATTAGATCTTTCCGATATACATGGTGAAAAAGGCTATACTACTATGGAAAGAACAGGAATTCGTCCAACTTTGGATGTAAATGGAATTTGGGGAGGATATATAGGAGAAGGAGCAAAAACGGTTATAGCCTCAAAAGCCTATGCAAAAATTTCTATGCGCTTAGTTCCTAATCAGTCGGATGAAGAAATTACAGAAAAATTCACAAAATATTTTGAGCATGTTGCTCCAAAATCTGTTACTGTAAAGGTAAGTCCTCATCACGGTGGAGAACCTTATGTTTCTCCAACCGATATTCCTGCATACATAGCAGCAAGTAAAGCAATGGAAACTACTTATGGTAAAAGACCTGTTCCTGTAAAGAGCGGAGGATCTATTCCAATTGTGGCACTTTTTGAAAAAGAGTTAGGAGTAAAATCTATTTTACTTGGCTTTGGACTGGACTCAGATGCAATTCATTCTCCAAACGAGCATTATGGAATTTTTAATTACTTAAAAGGAATTGAAACAATTCCTCACTTTTTTGCAAATTATGCTAAATCGAATTAGACTATAAAATATATTATATGGAAATTCTTTTTGAAGAAAAACAGAAATTCAACCAGTGGTGGTTATGGATAATATTACTTGTTTTTCCTTTGCTGTCTATTATGCCATTTAATGGTGATGGAATAAATTACAACTATGTTCTTATTGGTATTGCTATACCTTTGATGTTCTATTTCTTTGAGCTCAGAACCCTTGTAACAAAAGAAGGATTATATTATCAGTTCTTTCCTTTTCATTTTAAAGAACATCTTATTAAACTAGATGAAATTGAGAAGATTGAAGCTTTACAATACAAACCTTTAGGTGATTATGGAGGCTGGGGAATTCGTTACGGATTTAAAGGAAAAGCCTATAATGTTAGTGGAAATAAAGGAGTAAAAGTTCACTTAACAAACAAAAGAAATATTCTTTTTGGAAGCCAGAAACATAATGAATTGGCGCAAATTTTGAAAAAAATTAAGAAACAATAATCAAAAAGTAATTTTTCTTTCCTTTTTGTGCTAAAATATATTTTCCATTTAATAAATGATTCTCTGAAAGCTGAAAATCTTCTGTAATTCTCTCTTTATTGATGCTTACAGCATTTGATTGTATCATGCGCCTTGCCTCACCTTTACTTGCAAACACTTTTGTTTTTTCAGCAAGAACATTCAAAATTCCTGAGCCTAAATCCGCATTACTCATTTCAAACTGAGGGACTCCTTCAAATACAGTAAGGAAAGTATTCTCATCTAAAGTTTTTAAATCATCAGCAGTAGATTTTCCAAACAAAATAGAAGATGCATTTATTGACATATCCAAATCTTCTTTATTATGCACTCTTAAAGTTACTTCATCAGCTATTGCTTTTTGCAAAATTCTTAAATGAGGAGTTTCTTCATGTTCTGATGTTAATTTTACAATTTCTTCTTGTGATTTTAAAGTAAAAATTTTGATGTACTTTTTTGCGTCCTCATCAGAAGAATTTAGCCAAAACTGGTAAAATTTGTAAGGAGATGTTTTTGTTTTATCGAGCCAAATATTTCCGTTCTCTGTTTTTCCAAATTTACCTCCATCTGTTTTTTTAATAAGAGGAGTAGTTACAGCAAATGCTTGCCCTTCACCTTTTCTTCTTATGAGCTCTGTTCCAGTTACAATATTCCCCCACTGGTCAGATCCTCCTAATTGCACTTTACAATTTTTATTTTTCCATAGCCAGTAAAAATCGTAACCTTGTACTAATTGGTACGAAAATTCGGTGAAACTCATTCCTGTATCTAATCGGGATTTTACAGAATCTTTAGCCAACATATAGTTGATTGAGATGTGCTTGCCAACATCTCGAATAAAATCCAAAAATGAAAGTTCTTTAATCCAATCGTAATTATTTACAATCTCTGCAGAATTCTCTCCACAATCAAAATCTAAAAAATTTTCGAGTTGCTTTTGAACGAGAAGAAGATTACTATTTAATATCTTCTCATCTAGCAGATTACGCTCCTTACTCTTACCTGAAGGATCTCCAACCATCCCTGTTGCACCACCAATCAACACAACTGGTTTATGTCCTGCTTTTTGCAAATGAACTAGAATCATGATTTGTACCAAACTACCAATATGAAGCGAATCAGATGTAGGGTCAAAACCAATATATGCAGAAGTCATTTCTTTTTCAAATTGTTCTTCCGTTCCTGGCATGATGTCGTGTATCATACCTCTCCATTTTAATTCTCCTACAAAGTTCATTTGTTATAATTTTTGTCAAAAATAGCATTTATTCTCTTTTTCTAGCAACTAAATGTATCTTTGTATTATGATATTTGTTACCGGAGGAACTGGGCTTGTTGGTTCACATATTTTATTAAGATTATCTCAAAGGGGAGAGAAGTTTAAAGCACTTAAAAGAGCAGCTTCATCTATGAATGTTTGCAAAAGTGTTTTTGCTCATTACAATGCTCATGATTTGTTCGCTCAAATTAATTGGGTTGATGGTGATGTTAATGATATCCCTTCTTTGGAGAATGGAATGCTAGATTCTGATCTAGTATTACATTGTGCCGCTATAGTTTCTTTTCAAGCTTCTGATGCTAAGCTACTAAAAAAAGTAAATATTGAGGGAACTGCAAATATTGTGAATGTAGCAATCTCAAAAGGTATTGAAAAATTAGGTTATGTGAGTTCTATTGCTGCTTTAGGACGTAATTCTACTGAAGGTATGGTTAATGAGGAATGTCATTTTAAAGCTACAAAATTGGATGGCAATTATGCATTGAGCAAATATTATGCTGAGCAAGAGGTATGGCGTGCTTCACAGGAAGGACTGGATGTCGTTATTGTCAATCCATCTGTAATTCTAGGCCCTGGTGATTGGAGCAGTGGAAGTTCTCAAATCTTTCAAAAAATTTATTCAGGGTTAAGTTTTTACGCTCCTGGAAGTACTGGCTATGTTGATGTTTTGGATGTTGCTAATTCTTTAGTCTCACTTTTATTCTCCAATATAAAAAATGAACGATTTATTGTCAATGGAGCAAACTTAAAATATCGTGATTGTTTTGATAGAATTGCAGTAGCAATCAATAAGCCAAAGGCAACCATAAAAGTAACTCCTTTTTTAAAAGAGGTTGCTTGGAGGATGGAAGCCATTCGTACTTTTTTTACAGATAATAAACCTTTAATTACTAGGGAGACTGCTGATAACGCAATGACTGATAATTCTTATTCTACTACTAAAATTAGAAGCGCAATTCAATTTAATTTTACGGATATTGATGTAACTATAAAAAAGTATTCTGATTGGTTTATTGCTGATCAAACATAGATCTTTCTTTTTTTATATCTTCTAAGATCTTACTATAAATTGCCTCTAATTTCTCAGGGTGATTTGCATAATACTCAAGCGTTTCTTGAAATCTATTTTTATCAATATTATATTTACTATAAATCTCATGATAATTATTAAACAAAGTCTTTTGAGCCTCTTCTTTGCTGTTTGTTTTAAACAATTCAAAGTTTGCTTCTGCCAAATGCACCTCCTTTAGAATGCTTGCCATCTCTTTTTCAGGTAATATTCCTTCTGGAATGTTTTCCTTAGGGCTACTACATGCTAGAAGAAAATAGCAAATAACTAAAATTCTTAATTTCATAATGTAAAGATATTCTAAAATAAGGGAATTATGTATATTTGCCCGAATTATTAACCAAACAAAATTTAAATCATGAAAAAATTAATGTATTTATTTGTTGCAGGAACAATGTTTGTTTTTACTGCTTGTGGAGGTGGAGAAACTGCAACTGAGGAAGCTGCTAGTGATCATGCAGATGTAATAGCTGCCGAACAGGCTGCTAGTGATGCTGAAGATATTGAACATGCTGCTCCTGATACAGTTGCTGAAGAAGCAACTGAAGAAACAACTGAAGAAACTGCTGAATAAACAACACTTTATTTAGAAAATTAAAGGTATCTAGAATACCTTCTAATACTTGTATAAATTATTAACCAAACAAAATTTAAATCATGAAAAAATTAATGTATTTATTTGTTGCAGGAACAATATTTGCTTTTACTGCTTGTAGTGGAGGAGCTAATGAAGAAGCTGCAACTGAAGAGGCTGTAGAGGTTGCTGTATGCGCTAATACAGGAGAACCTTGCTTAGCTGACCACTCTTGTTGTGCAACTTCAGATGAAGATGCTGCTGCTTGTTGTTGTGGTGACGAAACTTGTGATGGCTCTTGCCATGATAATGAAGC
>CAYZIA010000053.1:0-11398 GCA_964478325.1 uncultured Weeksellaceae bacterium | reverse complement strand
GAAAGAAAAGGCAGAATGCGAATGCCTATTGATTTTAGGGTGATTTCAAATAATGGAAAATCGTACGATTTTCATATTCCAAACACTTGGTTTGTAAAAAAAACAGATGCCACAGTGCTTACTAAATGGCATGGTTGGGATAAGCTCTATCCTAAATATACTGCAAGAGTAAAAATACCCTCAGGAATAAAAAATGTGATAATTGATCCAACACAAAGATTAGCAGATGCCTATATGCTAGATAATACTTATCGGTTCCCTGTAAAGTATGATTATGATACAAGGCTTTGGAGATATCCTGATTGGAGAAATTATGAAATTAAATTCCGTCCAGACATCTGGTATAATGCTTACGATGGTATACAAGCAGGATTACATATTAATGGAGGGTATTTGAATCATCACCATTTATTTAATGCTAATATTTGGATGAATACTGGAAGTTTACAAAAAGATAATATAAATGACCCAGAATTATATAACATATTTTCTTACCGACTAAACTATAATACTAATTTGGATAAAGTTTCTAGTAATTCCAGGATTTCTTTCGGAACACAATCCTTAGCAGGGCTTTATTCCAGTAAAATGGGTTTAAGAAAAATAGACGATAGTGGAAATAATACTTTTTCTTTAAAGTTGATAAGTATGTATCGACCTGAAAATAGCGATTTAAATTATTTACTTTATCCAGAGCATTGGGGAGTAAATAAATTAAATAATCGAATTGATTTTAGCTATGAGCACAATTACGAATACAGCTCAGGAAATGGTAAAATAACCTTTGAGATAAAAAATTCAGCTCTTGGAAGCGAATACGATTACAATTTATTTAGTTTACTTGCAGTAAATAGTAGTAAAAAAGGGAAATTAAAAATTAAAACAAGAAGTTATTTTCAGTTTGGTAGTGGAATAAATTGGGCACCAGAATCCAAGCTATTTTTAGCTGGTGCTAATCCTGAAAGATTGATAGATAATAAATATACAAGAGCAGTTGGCTTTATTCCAAACGATTGGATGGGATATGATCATACTACTAACTTCTTTCATGCAGGTGGTGGGCTTAATTTAAGAGGGTATGCTGGCTATTTAGCGCCTGAGCTTAATGATGATCTAATTACTAACTTTGGCTACAATGGAACTTCTGGAGCCTCATTTAGCACTGAAATTGATTTTACAAAATATATGCCTTATGGATTTAGAGAATTTGGAATTACTTATTATGCTTTTGCTGATGCTGGCATAATTACAAATGAGAAATTGAACAAAAATAACTTGAAGGATGCTTTTTATGATGCAAGAGTAGATGCTGGATTTGGATTGGCTTATACATTTGACAATTGGGGGCCATTAGATATGGTAAAACCAATTACTATTAGGTTTGATATGCCTCTTTTCTTGAACAGACCACCAGCTACAGATGATTTCTTACAATTTAGATGGATTTTAGGAATTAATAGGGCTTTTTAATGAAGAAGATTTTAGTAACAGAGGGAAAGATTAAATGACTAACCATAAATTCATTTTTATTTGTGGATTGCATAGAAGTGGAACCTCTTTACTCTACAAAATACTTAAAGAGCAAAAAAATATTAGTGGATTTAATAATACAACAGCAATTGAAGATGAAGGTCAGCATCTTCAATCAGTATTTAATGCTGCAAATAAACATGGAGGCCCAGGAAAATTTGGATTTGATAAAGATTCTTATCTTAATGAAAAATCCTCCATTCTAAATGAAACAAATAAAATAAGATTATTTAATGAATGGAGTAAGTATTGGGATTTAAGTAAAGAGTATCTAATTGAAAAATCACCTCCAAATTTAGTAAGAACTCGTTTTTTTCAAGCTTTATTTCCTAACAGTTATTTTATTACAATTTATAGACATCCAGTAGCAACATCACTTGCAACAAAGAAATGGTCTAAAACTTCTTATAAATCATTATTAAATCACTGGATTGTTTGTCACAAACAATATATTAATGATAAACAGAAGTTGAAAAATAGTTTAGAAATCACGTATGAAGATTTAACCGAAAAAACAGAAACAACACTTCAATGTATATCAGCATTTCTTAACACTGAGATTACAAATAATAATGTTAAGATTAAGAAAGATATAAATAAGAAATACTTTAGTAATTGGGGAAAGAAGAAACAAGGTATTTTATATAGATATATAATAACTCAAAATGAAAAAAGATTTGAGAAACAAATCAATCAATTCGGATATAGTTTTCAAAATATTCAATAATAAATGAAAAAACAATTAATTATTTCAATTGGAACAGGTAGAAGTGGATCTGTTTCTTTATCACATTTTCTCACTCATCAAAAAAAAGTAAGAGTGTTACATGAAGGTAAGATAGCAGAAAAAAATATCAGGAAACTTATAAAATGGGATAATAATGAGGATGAATTATTTGAATGGTTAAAGTATCTTAAAGAATATAACAATGAAAATAAATTTTATGGAGACACAGGGATGTATTATCTCCCATATATTGAGAAAATAATCATAAAATATCCTGATGTCAAGATTATTGGTTTGCTGAGGAAGAAGGATAGTGTTGTAAATAGCTATCTAAACAAAACAAAAGGAAGAAATCACTGGTATAATCATAACGGAATAGATTGGAAGAAAGATACTTTATGGGATCCATGCTTTCCTAAATATTTAGAAGAAGATAAGAAAAAGGCATTAGAATTATATTGGGAAGAATATAATAGTACTACATTATCACTACAAAAAAGGTATCCCTCAAATGTTAAGATATGGACAATAGAACAATTTAATACAAATGATGGAAAAAACAATATACTTGACTTTATTGGTTATGATCTATATAGGGACACGTCTAATGATTATAAATTAAATCAAGTTAAAAATGAAACATTATTACAAAAAATAAAAAAGATATGGTCTTAAGTATTATTATTTGCACATATAATAGAAAGGCATTCTTAAGAAAGTGTTTATTCTCTATTATAGAACAAATAGAAATACATAACGATAAGTCAAAAATTGAATTAATAGTAATTGATAATAATAGTCGAGACAACACTAAAAAATTAATAGAAGAAATACAAAATACATATTCAACTCATATTAATTATTTTCTAGAAAAAAATCAAGGACTAAGTTACGCTCGTAATAGAGGTGTAAAAGAATCTAAAGCAGATTATATTGCTTTTGTTGATGATGATGCTACAATAATAACTAATTGGCTATCATCATTAATGCAAGGGATTAATAATATTAAAGCAGATGTTTTTGGAGGGCCAATCTATCCTGATTTTGAGATTACTTGTCCGAGTTGGATAGATAAAAATTATTTCATCAGGAAATTTAAATCTGCTGATGGACTCTTAAATCCTCTATTAAAGAGAGAAGGGTTCTCCGGAGGAAATATGTGTATCAAAAAAGAAATCTTTGATACTATAGGAGACTTTAATACTGAATTAGGAATGATTGGAAATGAACTTGGATTAGGAGAAGAATCAGAATTCTTTTTCAGACTTTATAATTTTAACAATAACTGCTCTCTGTATAACTTAGAAAAAATGGCAATAAGTCATTTTGAAGGAAAAGAAAAACTAACAACAGAATATTTAAAGAATCGAATAGTATTAAGTGGTAACCAATATGCAAAAAGAACAATAAATAGAAAAGGAATTAGCGGTATAATAATTGTAATATTAAAGATTCTAAAACAAATCACCTTCTCAGTATTTTTCTTTATTACTTTTAATAAATTTAAGTCTTTAAAAGGTTTTTGGGTTACAAAAGGTCTATTTAAAGGGATGATTAAATATATCAGTTAATGATTAAAATATCTACTTTTAAATCTTGATATTATATCATTAAGAATCCCACTTATATCCTCAGATAAATTGAAATACAATACTGCTGGTATATAAAGTCCTAATGCAAAAGCAGATTTCCACAATATATCTGCAAATGCATAATTAGAATTTGGTACAAAGTTCAGAAATAAAAACAATACTAGTAACACTAAAATTGTTTTTAATGATTCAATGCTAAATGGATGCATCTTCATCTTTCTTTGAATCAGAATCATCCTAATAAAATTAAAAATAAAAACAGATATTGCAGTTGCCATTGCAGCACCATTTATACCATAAGTTGGAATTAATAAATAATTAGTAGTAATTGTAATAAAAACTAACATAACATTAGTATATAGATCATATTTATAATATTTAGAGTTTACAATAATCGCCCCATTTAAACCAGAGGTAATATTAAACAATTGTGAAATACCAATAAAAAATACTACCCACTTCCCTCCTTGAAATTTTTCTGGAAGTAAAGAAAATACTTCATCAATATTTAACCATACACAGACAAAAAAAATACCTCCAACAATTAACTGATTAATTGAAGATTTAGAATAAAGAGTTTGTATTTCATCAAAATCTTTATTCTCCCATGCTTTAGCAATTAAGGGAGTAGAAATAGTTACAATAGATTTACCAGGAATTTTTATTGCATTCCCAATAAAGAAAGCTACAGTGTAAAATGCTACTTGCTGTAAATCTAAAAGTGATCCAATCATCATCATATCCACCCTAGTAACTATCATTATAGAAGCACCACCAATCATTACATAAATACCAAACTTGATTAATTCCTTTATTTTTAAATCTTTAATAGAAATTATTAATTCAAGTCTGTTATTTTTCCATTGCAAAAGATATAATATCATAAATTTCAAAACATATCCAAAAAGATATATTTTTAAGAAATCTGTAAAATTTAAATAACCAAACCAATGTAAAAACAACATTGACATGCTATAAAACTTTAAGAAAACTTCATTAATAAAAATAGGTGTTGCGGCACTTAAAAATGACCTAGAAATTGCAGTTAGCACATCATAGAAACCAATAAAAAAAACAAGCAATATGATATAAAAGAAATTATCTTTTAACAATTGACTTGCATTTAGTAATTCAAAAATTTGATCCTTAAAAAGTAAATAGGATAAGGAAGCAAATACAAAGCCAATTAATGGAGTAAGAAAACTTAAAAAATACAACTGACCTTTTTCTTTTATTGCAGGAAAATATTTTACAAAGGTTTTAGGAATTCCCAAAGTAGTAAATGTTGATATTACAATTGCATAAGCAATTAATATTTGTATTAAGCCAAAATACTCAGGATTATCTTTAAATACATTTGGATAAATAATTACAGTATTTATAGCGCCAATAGCCATACCAATGTAAAAGCTTATCGAATTCTTAATGCTTTGATTCCTTACTATCCCCATTTATAGCTTATTTAATAAATAAGATAATTTAATCGTAAGCTGCTCTCTTGAGAAATCTTTAATATCAGAAGAATTAGATTTTGTTTTTCCTTCAAAGAGTTTCAAGATATCATTTTCTAAGTTTTGTTCTTTATATGAGAAATACAAACCTGTTTGAGTTTCATTAATTAGATTCTGGGTATCACTTATATTAGGTCCAAAAGCCAAAATTGGTTTTTGTGCTGCAAAATATTCAAAGATTTTTCCAGGATAGTTCCCTTTTCCACTTTCAGAGTTAAAAAGCAACAATAATAAAACAGATGCCTCATTATATTGCTCTAATACTTCTGCATGAGATAGATATCCTAATTGCTTTACTTTATTCTTTAAACCAGGAAAAGTTTTAATTTCCTCAATTACTTCTCTATCAATATTTCCTGATAAATGAATTTCTAACTTTTCTAAAAAGCTTCTATTTTTTTCACACAAATCAGACAATGCTTTCCAAAGGTTTTTAGGGTTTCTTAAATGATTTAGAAGTCCGTAATGTCCAATAATAAACTTGTTATTTTTTTTTGGCATCAAATTGAAATCTTCAGCATCATAACCATTTGTAATAAGTTCCACATTATCAGATCCTAAGCGTTTTAAATCCTTAACCCAACTTTCACTAACGGTTAAAGTAACATCAGTAGCCCGTAATACTTCTTTTTCTAATTTTTTATGTTTTTTTCTTGCTGATCTTGAAAGATAGAATTCATCTAATAAATCTAGTTCACTCCATGGATCACGAAAATCTACAATCCATCTCAAATTAGGAAACAATTTTTTGAGTTCTAAACCAATCAAATGCATTGAGTGAGGAGGTCCTGTAGTAATAATATGTTTAATACCTTCTTCTTTAATCTTATTTGATAAAAACTTTACTGAAGGTTTAACCCAATATATTTTAGGATCAGGAATAAAGATATTTCCTCTAATCCAGTTTAGCGCCCTATTCTTTAATGATTTCTTATTAGAGACAATCCCAGCACTTTGGTTTTTATTCCCTTTACCAAAGAGTTTATCTTTGAAAACGTATGGTTCCCATATAGGCGTTTTCCAAATCTGAGTATCATCAGGGATATCATTCAAAAGTTCCTTATCCTTAATCTCAAAATAAGGATTCTCTGGAGTATAAATTACAGGTTTCCAGCCGTATTTTGGTAAATACTTTGAGAATTTTAACCATCTCTGCACACCAGAACCTCCAGCAGGAGGCCAATAATAAGAGATAATTAGTACCTTTCTCATTAAGATTTTAATTCCTTAAAAGAAACAAAGACTAAAAGTAATAATAAAAGAATTGATGATGCAAAGGAAATTGTTTCACCTGTTTTGTAAGCACTTGGTTCAAATTTAAACTCTATGATATGATTTCCTTTTGGAATCTTCATCCCTCTTAGTACATAATTTGCTCTAAAATGAGGGTTTAATTTACCATCTACATATGCATTCCATCCTTTATCATAATAAATCTCTGAGAAGATTGCAATTCCATCATTTGTAGAGTTTGAATTATATTTTAGATAGTTAGGCTTGTAATCCGTTAAAGAAATACTTGCGTTCTCATTTGATAAATTAGTAGTTAATTGATCCTTAAAACGCTCATCTACTACGGCTGTATTTTTAATATCAAGTTCCTTTAGTGCGGTAATCTCTGCATCTGCATTTTCTACTATATTTATATTACTTACAAACCATGCATTTCCCATCGCAGCAGGATTTTGTTGTGCCTGTCCTTTTTTGTTTATTATATATTTTGTATTTAACATATTAATCACAGCAGGATTTCCTTGAGAAATATGGTTTTCTATAAGTTCCTGGTAACGTTTTAATTTAGCTCCGTGATACCCTCCAATTGACTTATGGAAATAAGAAGTTCCTGCATCATTAAAAGTGCTAACACTCTGATTAAATACTCTAAAATTAGGATCTTTATCTCTAAGTATCTGCAAATTGGCTTGAGTAGGTTGATAAGGTGTCTCAAATTTTGATTCTCTCACAAAATAATCATCATTTAAATATCTTTTATTTACTGTCCACATATCAGTTAAAACTAGAACTCCAACAATTAAAATAACATATTGTGATTTTAGTTTGTTTTTAAGAAATATCCAGAGAGTACCAAAAGTTAAAGCAATAAAGATAAATGACCTCCAAGCGTCAGCACTTAGAAGCTTCGCTCTATCAGATTGCAATGCATCAACAGGCCATCCATTCTTCTCCAAATTAGCATCTTGCCCTCCAACAAAATCAAAGAATAATGATGGCATTAAAGCAAATAAAAGTGTTAAACCACCAACAATATAAAATGCTAATTGTAAAGGTTTCTTCTTTTTATCAATTGACACATCAGTAGTTAAAAATTTATTCAATGCCACAAAACCTAAAAGTGGCAAAGTAAATTCTGCAATAACTAAAATCATAGATACAGCCCTAAACTTATTATATCCTGGAAAATAGTCTAAGAATAAGTTTGTTAAACTCATGAAATTCTTCCCCCAAGCCAGCATTATTGACATAATTGTAGCTAAAATTAACCAAGTTCTCATTTCGGATTTCACAAAAAATAAACCTAACACAAACAAGAAAATTACAATTGCACCAGCATAAGTAGGACCTGAGGTAAATGGCTGTTCACCCCAATAAAGTGGCAATTGTTTAATTAGTTGCCTAGCATTTGGGGCTCTTTTAATTGCCTGATAAGTTTCTGAATCAGTAGTTAAAGTACCTTGTGATGCTCCTCCGTGAAAATTAGGAATCAAGAGAGTAAAACTCTCAGCTATTCCATAGCTCCAAGAAGTGGCATAATCCTTATCTAATCCAGAAGTTTTATTCTCCAAATTATCTGTTAATTCTGATTTTCCTCTAGTGCTATCCTTGCCATACTCCATGGTTGTAGATAATCTGGTAAGTGAAGTAGCTGAAGCTAATAATGCGGCAAGCATAAGAATTCCTGAACGTTTTGCAAAATCTACTAAGTTATTTGCTTTTAAATCTTTGATAAACTGTACCAAACCAAGCAATAATAATATCAATACTAAATAATAAGTTATTTGCAAATGATTAGCATAAAGCTCTAATGCTACTGTTAAAGCAGTTAAAACACCTCCGAGCAACATTTTTCCTCTATAAGTATATAGAACTGCAGCAATCACCATTGGCACATATGCAATTGCATGTGCTTTAGTCATATGTCCAGCCTGAATAATAATAAAGAAATAGGAAGAAAATGCAAAAGCTATTGCTCCTACAGCAGATAATCGATAATCTACTTTTAAAGATAAAAGTAAAATGTAAAATCCTAATAAATATAGAAATAATATGTTGGCTGGCCTTGGTATTCCTAACGATAAAGCTTTCGCCACATATTGGATAAGGTTTCCTTTATATTTTACGGAAATTTGGTAAGCAGGCATTCCCGAAAACATTGAATTTGTCCAAAGTGCTTCCTCCCCAGTTGCATCACGAAAATCCACCACTTCTTTACTCATTCCCTTCCAGTGTTTAATATCCTGCATATCTAGCTTTTTACCTTTTAACACTGGCGAGAAATAAACAAAAGAAATAATTACAAATAAAAAAAGTACCACCAAATGAGGAATAAGTTTTTTAAATTTTTCCATAATTTTTATTTTATTCATCAACCTCTTCAAAATCTACATACTCTCCTACATCATCAGATTTTGTTTTTGTTGAAGTATTTGTTTTTTCAATTGTAACCTTACCCTCTTCTTGAGGTTGCCTTTGTGTATTTTGATATTGATGACTAAATTGCTCTTGAAATCTATCTTGCATTTTTTTTGCAAATCGTTTTAGGATGATTGGAGCAAATATTCTCCCCAAATATTTAAGTAATAGATATGTTAATAATATAATTGCTAATGTTTTCAAACTATTTACTTAAATATAAATTTCTTTCAGAATATACTTTTGTAAAATAATCATCATCTAAATCATCAATAAAATAAATAGCCTCTCCTGTTGATTTCATTTCTGGTCCTAATTCCTTGTTTACATTTGGAAATTTATCAAACGAGAAAATAGGAACTTTTATTGCATACCCATTCTTAGTAGGGTTAAATTTAAAGTCCGTAATTTTCTTTTCTCCAAGCATAACTTTTGTAGCATAGTTCGTGTAAGGCTCTTTATAAGCTTTTGCAATAAATGGAACAGTTCTTGATGCTCTAGGGTTTGCTTCAATTACATAAACAACCTCATCTTTTATAGCAAACTGAATATTAATTAATCCAACCGTCTCCAATGCAACAGCAATCTTGTTAGTAATATCAATCATTTGCTGACGTACATTATCACTTAAATCAAAGGTTGGTAATACTGCATAGGAATCTCCTGAATGAATACCACAAGGTTCAATATGTTCCATCATTCCAATGATATACACATTCTCTCCATCACAAATTGCATCAGCCTCAGCCTCAATTGCTTTATCCAAATAATGATCCAAAAGCACTCTATTACCAGGAATATCTTTCAGCAGATCTACAATATGATGCTCTAACTCCTCCTCATTAATTACAATCTTCATTCCTTGACCTCCAAGCACATAAGATGGTCTAACTAAAATAGGAAAATTTAATGTTTTAGAAATTTCGATAGCCTCTTCAGCTGTTTCAGCAACTGCAAATTGAGGATATGGAATCTTATTAGCTTCTAAAAGTTCAGAAAACCTCCCTCTATCCTCTGCTACATCCAGTGCATTGTAAGAAGTCCCCATAATTTTAATACCATAACGCTCTAACTTTTCAGCTAACTTAAGAGCCGTTTGTCCTCCTAGCTGAACAATAACTCCTTTAGGATTTTCATGACGAATAATATCATAAATATGTTCCCAAAAGACCGGCTCAAAATAAAGTTTATCCGCAGTATCAAAATCAGTAGAAACTGTTTCGGGATTACAATTAATCATGATAGTTTCATAACCACATTCTTTTGTGGCTAATACTCCATGCACACAGGAATAATCAAACTCAATTCCTTGACCAATTCTATTTGGCCCTGATCCTAAAACAATAATCTTCTTCTTAGCTGTTACTTCACTCTCATTCTCGGCAAACTGCATACCATTTTCCTCCTTTGGCATTTCAAAAGTTGAGTAATAATATGGTGTTTCTGCTTTAAATTCAGCAGCACAAGTATCTACTAGTTTATACACACGCTTAATATTCTCCGCATTTCTTTTATCGTATACTGCGCTCTCCAAACACCTTACTAAATGTGCTACTTGTCTATCAGCATAACCCTTCATCTTTGCTTCTAAAAGCAAATCAGTTGGGATCGTATCAATCGTATATTTTTCTATTTCTTTTTCGAGTACTACAAGCTCCTCAATCTGATGTAAGAACCAATAATCAATCTTTGTAATCTCATAAATCTTCTTTGTAGGGATACCAATTCTCATTGCGTCATATACTCTAAAGATTCTATCACCACTTGCATATTTTAGTTCATACAAGATAGTGTCCTGATCTGTTTCCCCTTTACCATCAGCACCTAATCCATTACGTCCAATTTCTAGAGATTGACATGCTTTTTGAAGTGCTTCTTGAAAAGAACGTCCAATTGACATCACTTCTCCTACCGATTTCATTTGTAGGCCTAACTTAATATCAGAACCTTTAAACTTATCAAAGTTCCATCTAGGAATTTTAACAACTACATAATCTAATGTTGGCTCAAAACAAGCAGAGGTTGTTTTTGTTATTTGATTATCTAATTCATCTAAAGTATAGCCAATTGCTAATTTAGAAGCGATCTTAGCAATAGGGTAACCTGTAGCTTTTGATGCTAATGCTGATGAGCGAGAAACTCTAGGATTAATCTCTATAGCAATAATATCTTCTGAATCATCAGGATTTACAGCAAATTGCACATTACAACCTCCAGCAAACTCTCCAATTGAACGCATCATTTTAATTGCCATATCACGCATTTTCTGATATGTAGTGTCAGAAAGTGTCATTGAAGGTGCTATTGTAATAGAATCACCTGTATGTATCCCCATTGGATCAAGATTCTCAATATTGCAGATAATAATAACATTATCATTATCATCC
>CAYZIA010000052.1:9307-11448 GCA_964478325.1 uncultured Weeksellaceae bacterium | reverse complement strand
CACAAGGTAGTTATATTGTACAAAAACATCAAGATATGTATGGAAACAATGCTGTTTTTTCTAATGGTTGTTTCTCAGATGTCTTTACGCAAGCCTCTATATCAAATAATACATTATTTAATACAATTAATGGATATTCTGTTGGTAATAATTATAATGGCTTATATACTTTTATAACGCCTCCTCCGTCTACAACTCCAAATGCTTGGGGAGAATCTTATGCTGAAGGAGGTGCGCCTTGGGATTGGTGGAATAACACTTGGTATGACGCTATGTTTGCTGCAATAAATGGCGCGCCACCTGGTTATGGTGCTGCTAATTCAATTTTAGGGAATCCTAATATGTCATCTGCTCACGGAAACGCTTATCTAGACACTATTCAAGGTTATCTAAATCCTAGAATGATGTTGGCTCTTGGTTTGAATACAGGAGCTGGAAATCCTGGTTGTATGGATTCTACTGCATGTAACTATGATCCAAGTGCCAGTTGTGATGATGGTTCTTGTCTTTATCCTACAACATCAACTACTGATGCAGCGGCTTGTGATACTTATACTTGGTCAATAGATGGAAATACTTATACTACAGGTGGAACATATACATATATGAGTATTAATGCTAATGGATGTGACCATACAGACATATTGAACTTAACTATGGTAGAATCAGTTACTATCTTCCAAGATGGTGATATTTTACATGCAACTGTTAATCCTAGCGGGATTAATTATACATCTGAATGGTACAATATTGATATAGACACTGAGGAAACTTGGCTAATGGGAGAAGAGAATAGTTTTGAACCTGTCTTTAATTGTAACTATTTTCTTGTTATCACAACTGATTATGATTGTCAATACACCACTGAGGTATACGCTTTCTCAGATTTAGCAGGGCAGATCTATGATTTGAAGATTTCTCCAAACCCAACAAGTGATTTATTAAACATCAAATATATTAATGAAAGAAATCAATTTGTTAGGATTTACTTAGCAAATAGTAATGGAGTGGTATTAGATGAATTTATTTCTTCTGAAAATGAGATGAATATTGACATTAGTAATTATCCATCAGGGGTTTACCATGTATACTTTAGCTCAGAGGACCATTGTACTTCAGAAGCACAACAAATATCAAGAAAAATAATCTTAAATAAATAACTATGAAATATCTCGCACTTTTATTTTTTGTTGCAATAATGTTTGTTTCTTGTAGTTCGGGGGAAGGAGGAGATGACATCTCTCCTTGTCATGACCTTGTCCCTACAGAACAAAATTCAAATCAATAAGTTAGTTTATAAAAAAGCCCCTTTTTTATGAATAAGTTTATTACTATAGTAATCTTAATACTATATAAATAAGCAATACAATAAAGAAAGACCCTTTTTAAGGGTCTTTCTTATCTAGTAGCGGGGGCAGGACTCGAACCTGCGACCTTTGGGTTATGAGCCCAACGAGCTACCAACTGCTCCACCCCGCGATTTAGTAGCGCAAATATAACGCATAAACTTTATTTGTCAATATTAAGTTAAAGTTATTTTTCTCTTTTTCAAATAATGTATTTTTGCGTTATGATTTCAATTAGCAATCTTTCATTGTATTTCGGAGGGCAAGATGTTTTTGATAATATCTTTCTAACAGTGAATAAAGGAGATAAGATCGGTTTAGTTGGTAAGAATGGAGCGGGAAAGACTACTTTACTTAATTTATTTGCAAATAAGACAACCCCAAATTCTGGAGATGTTGCTATTCCAAAAGGATTGAAGATAGGCTATTTAACACAAGATTTAGATTTTAAGGATGGGTATAGCGTAATTGATGAAACTAAAAAGGCCTTCGAAGAGATAAATGTTTTACAGAAAGAAATAGATTTACTTAATCATGATTTGGAGAATCGAATGGATTATGAGTCTGATTCTTATATGTCAATTATTAATCAATTGCATGAGAAAAAAGAAGAATTTCAGATAAAAGGAGGTAAAGATTTGCAAGCTACAATGAGCCAGGTGCTTTTGGGCTTAGGGTTTATGCAATCTGATTTTGAAAGAGGAACAAATGAGTTTAGTGGTGGTTGGAGAATGCGTATTGAACTTGCAAAGATTCTTCTTCACGAGCACAAACCATCACCGCCAGATGAGGCTC
>CAYZIA010000052.1:0-9297 GCA_964478325.1 uncultured Weeksellaceae bacterium | reverse complement strand
AGATATAATGTTACTTGATGAGCCAACTAATCATTTGGATATTGAGTCCATAATCTGGCTTGAGAATTGGCTCAAGAAATTCAATGGGGCTTTGGTCTTAGTTTCGCATGATAGAAAATTTCTGGATAGTGTAACAAATAGAACAGTTGAAATAGCTTTCAGAAAACTAAACGATTATAAAGCGGCTTATAGTAAATATGTAACTTTAAGAAAGGATAGAATTGAGAAGCAAATTCAAGCTAAAAAGAATCAGGATAAATTTATTGAAGAAACCAAAGTACTTATCAATAAATTTAGAGCTAAAAAGAATAAGGCTGCCTTTGCACAAACCTTAATAAAGAAGTTGGACAAGCTAGAGAGAATTGAAGTAGAAGAAGAAGATGTAGCAAAAATGAATTTCAAATTTCCACCTGCTCCCCATTCTGGGAAAGTTAGTTTAATTGTAAAAGATGTCTCTAAGAATTACGAGGATTTGCAGGTGGTTAAAGATGTGAATCTGGAAGTAGTGAAGGGAGAAAAAATTGCCTTTGTAGGAAAAAACGGGGAAGGAAAGACTACTTTGGCAAAAGTGATTGTAGGCGAAATTGATTTTGCAGGAGATGTAAAACTAGGACACAGAATAAATATTGGTTATTATGCACAAAATCAATCTGATTTTTTGGATGAAGATAAAAGTGTTTTACAGTGTATACAAGATGCTGCAAATACTGAAACAAGCCCAAAAGTTAGAGATATTCTTGGATCTTTCCTTTTTTCAAATGATGATGTGGATAAGAAAATTAAAGTACTTTCAGGAGGTGAAAGAGCAAGAGTTGCACTTTGTAAATTACTACTTGAGCCAATCAATTTGCTTATAATGGATGAGCCAACCAATCATTTAGACATGATCTCTAAGGACATTTTGAAAAGGGCATTAAAATCCTATGATGGAACTTTAATTTTAGTGTCTCACGATAGGGATTTCTTACAAGGACTTACTGAGAGAGTCTACGAGTTTAAAAATAAAAATATCAAAGAGTATATTGGGGATATCAATAACTTTTTAATCGAGAGAGATTTGCTAGATTTCAAGCAATTAGAAAGATCTGAGAAAAAAGAAATTAAAAAAGATAAAAAACAAGAACAACTTTCCTATCAGAAGAAAAAAGAAGATGCAAGAGAAAAAAGAAGATTGAAAAACCGGATTAGTAAATTCGAGAAGCAAATAGACAGATTGGAGAAAGAATTGCAAAAATTGGATGAGCAATTAGCAGATCCCGAACAATTTCAGAAATTGTCAAAGGAAAAGGACTTTTTTGAAAAGTACGAGCAGAATCAAAAAAGATTGAAGCAAATGATACAAGATTGGGAAAGTACCTTGGAGCAATTAGAACATAAAAAAGTATAGTTCTAATCTAGTAAGGGAAAGTATTATGCTTAGCATAATATATTATTTTTTATAATCTATCTTTGACCTAAGAATTAACTAAGAACTAAAAAAGATGAAAAAAGCAATTTTAACAACAGCAATTTTACTATTAACTATTAGTACTATTTTTTCTCAAACACATGAAGTAGGTAAAAAATACATTTATGAGTTTAGAGATGGGACAACTATTATTGGGACTTTTGACAGGCAAGAACAAGGAAATATCTATATAAAAGACTTGGAAGGAAAAGAAGTTTATATCCCTGAAGTTATGATTGCTCAGAAACATGAAGTGACAGATAGCAATTTGAGAGATGGAGAATACTGGTTTCCAAACTTGCATGAATCCAGATATTTTTTTGCACCTACAGCCTTTGGTTTAGAAGAAGGTGAGGGATATTTTAATAATCTTTATTTTTTGTTTTGGCAAACTCAATATGGAATTACTGATGAATTATCAATTGGAGGAGGAACATCTTTTTTTGGTATGCCTGCGACATTAAATGCTAAATATTCTTTTAACTTAAAGACAGATTTAAATATGGCAATGGGTTATTTTTGGATTGGTAATCTTTTTTGGGATGCTGGTGAGGATCGAACTTTTGTCAGTATGCCTTTCGCAGTTGTTACTAAGGGTTCAAAAGAAAACAATATTACTTTAGGAATAGGGTATAATTTTTCTGATACTTGGTCAAACGATGGATATTATCAGGAGACAACTTGGGTTGATAATCAAGGATATACACATTGGGATTCTCACTGGGTAGAAGACGAAGAATCTTATCTTGATAAGATTACATTAAATTTTGGGGCAACTTTCAGAACTGCTCGTAGATTCTCTTTGATTGCAGAAGCTTGGATATTTGATTTAGAGGATCCTACTTTGATGGGAGGTCCTGGTATTAGATATTTTAGAAAAATAAATAGAGTAACAGCCAGAAATGGCGCAGGAGCAAAAACATTTGATTTCCAATTATTATTTAATCCAGAAATGGAGGGGATAGTTCCATTGATTGGAGCATCACAAAAGTTTTAATATTTACTAAAAATTATAATAAAGGGCTAACCATTCGGTTGGCCCTTTTTTCGTTTCTTTGCAAAATGGAACACAAGGCAGGTTTTGTCAATATAATTGGTAATCCTAATGTAGGGAAATCTACTCTAATGAATGTATTAATTGGAGAGAAACTCTCTATTATTACTCATAAGGCACAAACAACTCGTCATCGTATTTTAGGGATCTTAAATAAGGACGATTATCAATTTGTTTTTTCAGATACACCAGGTATCATCAAACCGACTTATAAGTTGCAAGAGAGCATGATGAATTTTGTACAATCGGCTTTTCAAGACGCGGATGTCCTTATTTATATGGTAGAAATGGGTGAGAAGCAGTTAAAAGACAAAGCACTTTTTGATAAAATAAGAAATACCAAGATTCCACTTTTACTTCTTCTCAACAAGATTGATTTGTCAGAACAAAAGGAGGTGGAAAAGCAAATCAAGCTTTGGAAAGAAAGAGTTCCTAATGCAGAGATTCTACCTATTTCTGCACTCAACAAATTTAATATGGATAAAATATTGGAACGAATAATAGAACTCTTGCCAGTATCTCCTCCTTACTATGATAAAGATGCAATTACCGATAAATCAGAGCGTTTCTTTGTTTCAGAAAACATTAGAGAAAAGATATTGAAATACTACAAAAAAGAAGTTCCTTATTCTGTTCAGGTGGAAGTAGAAGAATTTGAGGACGAAGACGATATTATTAGAATTCGTGCCATTATTTATGTATTAAGAGAAAGCCAGAGAGGAATTATCATTGGGCATAAAGGAGTTGGAATAAAAAGAATTGGTACAGAGGCAAGAAGAGAATTAGAACGATTTTTTGACAAGAAGATATTTCTGGAAAGAGTGGTAAAGGTCAAAAAGAATTGGCGAGATGATGATAGACAATTAAAATCTTTTGGCTATGAATAATATAGTCGCTATAGTTGGTAGGCCAAATGTGGGGAAATCCACCATTTTTAATCGATTAACTCAAACAAGACAAGCCATTACAGATGAGGTAAGTGGGGTTACCCGTGATAGACATTATGGAAAATCAGAATGGAATGGAAAAGAATTTTCTGTAATTGATACTGGTGGCTATGTAGATGGAAGTGATGATATTTTTGAAACTGAAATACGCAAGCAAGTAGAATTGGCTATTGATGAATCAAATGTCATTTTATTTTTGGTAGATGCCAAAGATGGTATTACTGATCTAGACCAATCAGTTGCTCAACTTTTGAGAAGAACGGAAAAAAAAGTAATACTTGTTGCTAATAAAGTGGACAACACTCAACTGCTAAATGAGGCTGTGGAATTTTATAATTTAGGAATGGGAGATTATATTCCTGTTTCTTCCGTTAGCGGAAGTGGAACAGGAGAGATGTTGGACGAATTAGTAAAATATTTTGTTGAAGATAAACCAGAGGAAGATTTAGGAATCCCAAAATTTACGATTATTGGCAGACCAAATGTGGGTAAATCTTCTTTTATAAATGCACTAATTGGGAAAGAGCAAAATATTGTAACCGAAATTGCTGGGACTACTAGAGATTCTTTGAATACACCTTTTAATAAGTTTGGTTTCGATTTTATTTTAGTGGACACAGCAGGATTGAGAAAGAAAAAAAGTGTACATGAGAATTTGGAATTCTATTCTGTAATGCGTTCGGTTCGTGCCATTGAACATGCGGATGTTTGTATACTTATTATTGATGCTGAGAGAGGATTTGAGGCACAAGATCAAAGAATTTTTCATATAGCTGACAGAAATAAGAAAGGGATTGTAATATTAGTAAATAAGTGGGACTTGGTAGAAAAAGAGATAGGAACTACTAAAATATTTGAAGAGCAGATTAGAGAAAAGATTGCTCCTTTTTCTGATGTTCCTATTTTATTTGTTTCAGCATTAAACAAGCAGAGGTTATTGAAAGGATTAGAAACAGCCATTGAAGTTTACAACAACAGAAGCCAAAAGATTTCCACTTCCAAACTAAATGATATAATGCTGCCTTTTATTGAAAAAAATCCACCGCCAGCACTTAAAGGGAAATATATCAGAATTAAGTATTGTACACAATTGCCAGTTGCTACTCCCACTTTTGCGTTCTTTGCCAATCTACCACAATACATAAAAGACCCTTACAAACGCTTTATTGAAAATAAATTGAGAGAGAATTTTGATTTTTCTGGAGTTCCTATTCAAATCTATTTTAGGAAGAAATAATCGACCTCAATTTCAACATTTGCTTAATATTTCTAGCAAAGAAGATGTGATAAGGATAGAGTAGATTATTGGATAATCAGTTTTCTTTGCTCAGTTTTGTTTCTGCTTTTTAGTTTTACAAAGTAGATTCCTTTACCTTGATTGCTTAAATCAATTTGTTTCAAACCATTAATGATTTTTTCTTTTAGAACTAATTCTCCTAGGGTAGAATAAATGGATACTTCCAAATTATCCGAATCAGTTCGGATTTTAAAGATTCCTTTTGTTGGATTTGGATAAATAAAAGTATGGAAAGAATCTTCTGATTCCTGCACTTGCAAAATATTTTGTCCGTTGATGTTTATATTATCCATAAAAAATCTATTACCATAATCATTTATAGCAACAAATCGTACCATAATAGTATCTCCATTATAACCAAAAGCAGTTAAATCTAAACTATCACTTGCCCAACTGCCACATGTAGGATACCATGGGTTATTTATAGTTCCAGTAGTTTGTAAAGCAGTTCCGCTTGCTCCATAAATAGAATCCCAAGTAATACCACAATTGGTTGAAATATCTATCCTAAATCCATCATTAGAACCATGAATCCAAGATGCTGGAGGATTTAACCCACAATAAGCATAATCATAAGTTAAATAATTTTGCGCACTTGATCCTCCACCTAATTTTACTTTATTTGAAATTAAATAAACCTCTTCACCTTTTTTATTAATCCAATAATGGTTTACATAAACGGCTTTAGTAGGAGTACAATTAATACCAGTATCTAGTTCAATAATGTCCCAGCCAAATGACCAATCTGGTCTTGTCCATCCTATTGGTGGATAGCTACCGCTTTCAAAATCTTGAGCATAAAAACTTGTATTTGTAATTGGGGAAACAGAATCTGTGTAAGTTATAAAGTCAGTAAGAATTTGTGTGGAAGAACCAAAAGCATCTGTTACTTGTAAACTAACATCATAACTTCCTGGAGTTGAATACACTACAACCGGATTTTCCAAAGTAGAACTATTAGGTATTCCTCCAGGAAAAGTCCAATTCCAACTAGCACTATTATGTCGTACTGCTGAATGGTCTACAAACTTAACTGTATCGTTTAGGCAACTGATTGTTAACCTGTCTGCAGCAATTTGTGCTGATGGTGGACTATCTTCAAACAAATTAATTTCGTATGCACTTCTATTGGTTCCATTTATCAGTAAGCCTTCTCTGTAATGAGGAATTAATTGAGTAGATAGTGTTCTGCGTGGCAAGTTATTATCATAAATTACCCAATCAGGCATACTATCATTTCTATAGAAAACAGTTGTTCTTGTCCCTAAATATACACCACCATTGCTACCTCTTTGGTGTTCGATATTAGTGGGTTTGTACCCATCCAATGTTGGTGTGCTTAGGTTAATCCAATTTTGTCCACCATCTATTGATTTAAAAACTTTATAACCATCAATAAAGGAGTAATTTCCACTTTGAGTGCATCTTGCAATCCACAAAGTATTCTCATCATCACTACTTATAGTTATATCAAAAGGGCGCCACATACTACCATTCTGGAGAGTAGATGAAGGAGTAATATCTGTCCAATTAACACCAGCATCATTTGTTCTATAAATTTTTTTATTACCCCACCAATCTGACCAAGTTGCTACATAAATGACATCTGGATTGCTCCAAGCTACTTCAATAGAAGTAACTTTCTCATTAAAATGATGAATAGCTTCAAAATTCTTTCCATTATTTTTTGAAAGCCAAAGAGTAGTATCGTTTCCCGAATATACCCAATTATGACATCTTGGATCAAACTCTAATTGAGAGGATTCTCCAATAATATATGAAGCATTAGGTTTTTTTTCTAAAGTAAAAGATCCTATTGGAATAGTTCTATCTCCAGAAAGTAGTTTGCCACCTCCATCATGATATACTTGTCTAGGATTACCAAAATTTACAAACCCCCTATAGTTGTCACCTCCCTGTGTGCAAATCCAATCGTTTATGTAGGTGTTGTTATCTTTCAATAATGTCCCATTATGATACGTTCCTCCAAGCATTACATCTCCATCTTTAAAACCAGCTCCAAACCCCCAAAAGTCAGTTCCAGCAATACCATATTGTTTTTTATAAATGCTATCTCCTTCATTGTCAGAATAAAAGATTCCTCCATCACAAGCAAACCAGAGGTCGTTTCCAAAATAGTTGATATCATGAATGTCAGCATGAACATATCCCTTTTTATGTGGTTCACTCCATTTTGCTGGACAGGTAAATGTAACTCCATTATCAAATGATATCCAATGATTTACACCTCCAACATGTATAATATCAGCATTATTAGGATTTACAGCAAGACCTAAATCGTAATAATATTGACCACCATCATCCAATCCGCTTGGTTGCCAGCCCATCATATTAATATTATTTGTGTCGGGAATACCAGCTGGGTGTGGTCCACAACATTGGAAGGTCCAATTCTCACCCTTGTCATAACTAATATAAATACCATATAATCCACTTCCTCCATTTGCGCTTCCTGTTGCAAGGGCTACAATTTTATCAGGTGCAGCAGGAGAGATAGCTATTTCTGTTCTTTTTTGCTCATCACCAGTTGAAGGATTAGGCCATCCATTTGTGTAATTAATTAGCGTATTTCCTCCATCATCTGATCGGTAAAATAGGGTACTGTCTCCTGCTTGTTTTATAAAATACATTGTATCAGCTGAATTTGGATGAAATTCAATCTCTAAAAAACTACCACTCATGGTTTGGGTAAAATTATTTCCACTATCAATAGATTTAAATAGTCCTTTACTAGAAGCTACAAATAATTCTAAATTATTGTTAGCCTTTAATTTTATATCTTTAACAGAATGAGTATAATTGGTAAAAGAGGTATCTCCAATGAGATTCCAATTTAAACCTCCATCAGTAGTTTTGTAAACTCCTTCATTTCCGCTAATATATGCTATGTTTTCATCTACAAAATCAATTTCAATTGCATAGACTCCGCCTAAATGAATATCTTGTGTTAAGAGCTCCCAATTTGCTCCCTTGTCTATTGTTTTCCAAGCACCAGCAGTGGCTGTTCCTGCATATAAAACATTTGGATTACTGATAGATTGTTCTACTGTATAAACGTGTGCAGCACCCGGAGCATAACTTCTGCTTGCCGCATCCTTGTCAAAATCCCATGGTCCCACACATTCCCATTGATTACTGCTTTTTGATGTTGGTTTGTTTTCTATAGGTTGACTAATCCTACTTAAATTACGTACCCATCTTTTGTAGTATTGAGTATGCTTATTTTTTACTAATTTATTGTTTTTATAATAATTTCTGTAAGCTGCAATTATTTCCCCAGGATCAGGATTCTCTGCATACATTAATTGTACCCAATGTGGTAAATCCTCACCATTTACATTATATTTCATTTCTATTTGAGCAAACAGAGAGAAGTTTAAAATAATTAAAAGAAATAATAATATTTTTCTCATAACTTATGTAATAAAAAAGGCCGCATAATTGCGACCTTAAAAGTAATATTTCTCAGCTTATAGACCAAAAGCAGATTTCACATCCTCTTGGCAATCTAATTTTTCCCAGGTAAATGTTTCAACTTCTATATCTTGTTTCTTCCCATTAATATTAAAACTTAGTTTTTTTATCTCAGATTCTCTTCCCATATGTCCATATGCAGCAGTTTCTGAGTATATAGGATTTTTTAGTTTTAGTCTACTAATGATTGATGCTGGTTTTAGATTAAAACAAGACATCTTCTGGATCGTATTAGCTATTTCTCCATCTGTAATATTTATTTTTACACTACTATAGGTGTCAACAAAGATCCCCATTGGTTCTGCTACACCAATAGCATAGGAAACTTGTACTAATATCCGATCACACAATCCTGCAGCTACTAAGTTTTTAGCAATATGTCTAGTTGCATAAGCAGCTGAACGATCTACTTTTGAGGGATCTTTTCCTGAGAAAGCACCTCCTCCATGAGCTCCTTTTCCACCATATGTATCTACAATTATTTTTCTTCCCGTAAGACCTGTATCACCATGTGGACCTCCAATAACAAACTTGCCAGTAGGGTTCACATGGTATCTCTCCGTGCCAAATAAAGCAGCATTCTTGTTAGATAATTGCGATTTAATTCTTGGAATTAATATTTCTCTTACATCTTTTTCAATTTGTTCTTGAATTGGTTTCTCATCTGCAAAGTCATCGTGCTGAGTAGAAACTACAATATCAGTAATTCTTTTTGGAGTATGGTCATCATTATACTCTAATGTTACTTGAGACTTTGAATCAGGGCGCAAGTATGCCATTTCGACTCCTTTCTTTCTAATGTCAGCTAATTCAATCAGAATTTTATGAGAGATATCTAAAGCCAGAGGTATTAAATTTTCTGTTTCATTTGTAGCATATCCAAACATCATTCCTTGATCTCCAGCCCCTTGCTCTTTATTTAATCCTTCACCTTCAGTAACTCCTTGTCTAATATCAGATGATTGTTCATGAATAGCAGAAATCACCCCACAACTATCGGCGTCAAATTGGTATTCTGATTTTGTATATCCGATTTTACGAATCACCTCTCGGGCAA
>CAYZIA010000051.1:0-11588 GCA_964478325.1 uncultured Weeksellaceae bacterium | reverse complement strand
ATTGTTTTGTGCTTTTAGTATTATTATTGATAACAGAATTGAAAGAGAAATTAGAATTGATTTTCTCATTATTTTCTGGTAATTGCTTTCTTAGTTGCTGCAACAATAGCTTTTGCATCTAATCCATATTTCTCCAACAATTTCATTGGAGAACCACTTTCTCCAAAGCTGTCATTTACACCAACCATTTCTAGGGGAGCAGGATTGTTTCTACTTAATAATTGTGCTATACTATCGCCTAATCCACCATTTAACATATGTTCTTCAGCCGTAACTATACATTTAGTTTTGCTTACAGAGTTTAAGATAGCTTTTTCGTCTAAAGGTTTAATGGTGTGAATATTTATTACCTCTACTGATATCCCCTCATTAATCAAAGTTCTTGCAGCTTCCAATGCCTCCCAAACTAAATGTCCTGTTGCAACTATAGTAATGTCTGTTCCTTCTTGCAGATTTATTGCTTTACCAATCTCAAATGTTTGATTATCTGGAGTAAAGTTTGGTACTTTTGGTCTCCCAAAACGCAAATATACAGGGCCATCATAGTTGGCAATTGCAATTGTTGCAGCTTTAGTTTGATTATAATCACAAGGATTAATAACTACCATATTTGGCAACATTTTCATCATCCCAATATCTTCCAATACTTGATGAGTGGCACCATCTTCTCCTAAAGTAACTCCAGCATGAGAAGCACATATCTTGACATTCTTATCAGAATAAGCTATTGATTGTCTAATTTGATCATAAACCCTAGAGGTAGAAAAATTAGCAAAAGTTCCTGTAAATGGAATTTTACCACCAATTGTCATACCAGCAGCAATACCAATCATATTTGCTTCAGCAACGCCTATTTGAAAGAATCTTTCAGGATTTTCATTTTTAAAATCATTCATTTTTAGCGAACCAGTAAGATCAGCACAAAGTGCGACAACATTAGGGTTTTCTCTTCCAAGCTGTGTAAGTCCTGCTCCAAATCCTGATCGAGTATCTTTCATCTCCATAGTTAGTATAGTTTTATTAATTCTGATTTACCTGATTGAACTTTGAACTCTTTTTCTCCTGTGTACATATATTGTTTTGCCGCTTTAGAACGAAATACAATCTTATAATTCCCTGGAAGCAAATAAAGTTTTATTCTTTGTGTTGTATCATCAATAGGGTAGACTTGCTCCCATAAATTATCTTTAAATCTATAAATTCCACCGTAACCTTTTGAGGGTAAAAGAATATTGGCTGTACCTGTGTTAGGTATACTAATTGTAATTGTTTCTGATTGTTTTATTTCAATATCTTCAATAATAAATCTTGGGATAGTTAGCACTTCAATATCGTATTTTCCTGTTAGATACTTTTGTTTTGTATTGGTTTCTTGTACATGTAAGGTTGTTGATTTTCCTGATTCTCTGATGATAAATTGATAATCTTCTTTGCTTTGCATTTTTACCTCCAAAATCCCTTGTGGAGTACTGATGGGAATAATGGTGTGCTTCCCAGGAGTGAGGGAAATTAATTCAGACTCTACTGAAGGAATAGTATGTGCCACTACTTTATATTTAAGTATAGGATCAATACTCATAGTATCAGGGTTTCCTTTGTGATTCATTGTATGCACAAAGTTATATTTTGCTAAAGTAGAAAACTCATCATAAAAGGTGAGGTTTATATTGGTTTCTGTTGGATTTCCACTCTCATCTAACAAATTAACTTGAGCAGTAGTGGAGTTTAATACATGGGAAATAACTACTTGAAGTACAGTTTCAAAGTCCTTTTCTTTTGATGCATCATAATAGGTGCCGACACAATCAAAAGTTTTTTTATAAGTTTCATCTAATCCAATACCAATAACAAATGGCTTGAGAACAATTCCTTCTTTTTGCAAAAGCCTGGAAACTGCACAAGGATCCATGTTACATTCCTCTATTCCATCAGTAATTAAAATGATAATATTTCTGCTATTATCTGTTTTAGGAAAATCGTAAGCTCCTTTCTCTAAAGATATAGCAATAGGAGTGGTTCCTCTTGCACGAATCATTTTTAGCTTTGCTTTTATTCTTTCGGCAATCTCATTACTTCTTCCAAAATCAACCTCTAGCCTGGTATCATCACAATCTTGAGGAGGATAACTTTTCTGATGGCCGTAAACTCTTAAGCCAATTTCCAGATTATCCATTGTTTTTAAGCTATCTAACATGTTATAGAGTAATTTTCTGGCAATATCAACTTTTCTACCAGATTGCCATCTACCTAGCATAGATTGTGAGGCATCAAAAATGAAAAGAATTCTATTTACTGGTTCTTGTTTTTGTTGACAATAAGCCTTAAAACTCCCTGCAAAAAGGAGAGAAGTCAGTAATAATATTTTGATTCTTTTAGTAATCACCTAAAGTTTCTGCATTTTGAGAAAGTGCATCTTCTAATTGTTGATCATTTGGAGCTGAGCCATGCCATTTGTGTGTGCCCATCATAAAATCAACTCCATTGCCCATCTCTGTATGCAAGACAATAACGATAGGATCTCCTTTTTCGGATAAATTCTTAGCATTATTTAGAGTATCTATTATTGCTTCCAAATTATTTCCCTCTTTTTCTACAATTACTTTCCAACCGAAGATTCTAAATTTTTCTGCAATATCACCCATAGGAAGCACATCATTTAAGCTTCCGTCTATTTGCTTTTGATTATAATCAATGATAGCGATAAGGTTATCTACTTTATTGGCTGAGGCGTACATTATTGCCTCCCAATTTTGCCCTTCTTGCAATTCGCCATCTCCTAGAAGTACAAAAACTCTACTATTATCTTTATTCAATTTTTTGCTAAGGGCTGTTCCAATCGCTACTGAAAGCCCTTGCCCTAATGAACCAGAAGCCATACGTACTCCTTCCAAATTATTATGAGTAGTTGGATGTCCTTGCAAACGACTATCTATTTTCCGAAATGTAGCTAATTCTGAGATTTCAAAATAACCACTTCTGGCGAGTACCGAATAAAAAACAGGGGAGATATGTCCGTTAGATAAGAAGAAAATATCTTCATTTTTTCCATCCATTGTAAAGTTGTTGTTATGATTCATAATCTCAAAATAAAGTGATACTAAAAGTTCGGTACAACCTAAGGAACCACCAGGATGTCCTGAGTTATTGGCATGCACCATTCGCACAATATCTCTTCTTATTTGGGTGCAAATACTGTTTAATTCTTTAATATTTGGCATAGGAAATCTTTATAATCGCAAAAATAGAATTTTAATCTAATAGAAAGATAAGTGTTAATAATTATTGAAAACTCTAATTATCTAGCTACTAAAATCCAAAATAAAACAACCAAACTTATATCTTTGCCTATCTTAAAAATAAAGATTTATGGCCTTAAAATGTGGAATTGTAGGATTGCCGAATGTAGGAAAATCAACCCTGTTTAATTGCTTATCCAAAGCAAAGGCTCAAGCAGCTAATTTCCCTTTTTGTACTATTGAACCAAATGTAGGTATCATTACTGTTCCTGATGAGAGATTAGAAAAATTGGCAGAATTAGTAAATCCTGAAAAAATACAAGCCACTACAATTGAGATTGTAGATATTGCAGGATTAGTAAAAGCTGCAAGCAAAGGAGAGGGACTCCGCAATAAATTTTTAGCAAATATTAGAGAATGTAATGCAATCATTCATGTGTTAAGATGTTTTGATGATGATAATATTGTACATGTGGATGGAAGCGTGAATCCTGTACGAGATAAAGAAACTATTGATTTTGAGTTGCAATTAAAAGATTTGGAAGCAATTGAGAGAAAGCGTGAGAAAAACCAAAAAATTGCGAAATCTGGCGATAAAGAAGCCATAAAAATAGTTGGGATCTTAGATAAATATATTGATCATCTAAAAAAGGGAGAACCTGTTCGTTCTTTGGAAGTAACAGATACTGAGAAAGAAGTTATTGCTGATTTACATTTATTTACTCATAAACCTGTATTGTATGTTTGTAATGTAGACGAAAGTTCTGCAAAAGACAGCAATCAATATGTTCATCAAATAAATGAATTAGTAAAAACTGAAGATGCCGAGATTTTACTTATCGCAACCTCCATTGAGGCAGAAATTGCTGAACTTGATGATTTTGAAGAACAAGCACTTTTTTTAAGTGAAATGGGCTTAGAAGAGCCTGGGGTTCATCATTTAATTCAGGCCACTTATCGCTTACTTAATTTACAAACTTATTTCACAGCTGGTGTAAAGGAAGTTAGGGCCTGGACTATTGAGAAAGGAATGAAAGCACCACAAGCTGCAGGAGTAATCCATTCCGATTTTGAAAAAGGATTCATTCGTGCTGAAGTAATTTCTTATAATAACTTTGTAGAGCTTGGCTCAGAGCAGGCATGTAGAGATTCTGGAAAACTTTCAGTGGAGGGGAAAGAGTATGTTGTAAAAGATGGTGATGTGATGCATTTTAGGTTTAATGTTTAGAAATTGATTTGTTGTAAAAAGAAGAATATAAATAGTATTATTTTTACAAACTACAAATAAAAAATCGCTCAACATCTTTTAAGTTGAAAAGATTGTTAAAAACCCAATCAGATAATATTCCGATAATTTTTTTTTCTTTTACTTTTGTTTTCATTCTGAAATACTCAAAATTAAGACTTTTTTACTATAAATGTCAAAACAACATTATACAGAAGAAAGCATTCGGTCCTTAGATTGGAAAGAACATATTCGACTTAGGCCTGGCATGTATATTGGGAAGATTGGTAATGGTTCATCTCCTGATGATGGGGTATATGTTTTACTCAAAGAAGTTATAGATAATTGTATTGATGAATATGTAATGGGACATGGTAAAACCATTGAAGTTTCCATCAAAAATAATAAGGCTTCTGTGCGAGACTTTGGGAGAGGAATTCCACTTGGAAAAGTCATTGATTGCGTTTCAAAAATAAATACTGGTGCAAAATATGATTCCAAAGTTTTTAAAAAATCAGTTGGATTAAATGGTGTTGGAACAAAGGCAGTAAATGCGCTTTCTTCCTATTTTAAGATAAAATCGGTAAGGGAAGGTAAGAGTAAATTGGTAGAGTTTGACAAAGGAGTTATTTTAAATGAAGAGCCAATTCAAGATAATGCTTCCAGAAAAGGAACAAAGGTTACTTTTATTCCTGATGGAGAACTTTTTGGAAAATACCGTTTTATCAATGAGTATGTAGAGAAAATGCTTTGGAATTATTGCTTTTTAAATCCTGGCTTAACCATACTTTATAACGGACAAAGATTCATTTCTAAAAACGGACTTTACGATTTATTAGAGCGAGATATTGATTCTGAAATTTTATACCCTATTATTCACCTAAAAGGAGATGATATTGAGGTAGCGCTTACTCATTGCAAAAATCAGTATTCCGAGCAATATTATTCCTTTGTAAATGGACAGCATACAGTTCAAGGCGGTACGCATCAAAGCTCTTTTCGTGAGGCAATAGCAAAAACAATTCGGGAGTTTTATGGTAAAAATTATGATGCAGTAGACATCAGGCAAGCTGTATATGCAGCCATAAGTATAAAAATAATTGAACCAGTTTTTGAATCGCAAACCAAAACTAAATTGGGCTCAAATGAAATGGAACCTTCTGGTGTAACTATTCGAACATTTGTAAATGATTTTATCAAAACTCAATTGGATAATTACCTGCATAAACATCCTGAAACTGCAGTTGTTCTACAAAATAAAATTCAGCAAGCAGAAAATGAAAGAAAAGCCATGGCTGGAGTTAAGAAATTGGCCAGAGAAAGAGCAAAGAAAGCCAACCTGCACAATAAAAAACTAAGAGATTGTAGGGTACATTATAATGATTTAAAAAAAGAGAGTCGGACAGATACTACCATTTTTATCACAGAGGGCGATTCAGCTTCTGGTTCTATTACCAAAACGCGTGATGTAAGCACTCAAGCAGTTTTTAGCTTAAGAGGAAAGCCACTTAATTCCTTTGGATTAAATAAAAAAGTTGTTTACGAAAATGAGGAGTTTAATCTTTTGCAAGCGGCGCTTAATATTGAAGATGGTATTGAGGGATTACGATATAATAAGATTGTATTAGCAACTGATGCGGATGTAGATGGAATGCATATTCGTCTTTTGCTTATTACTTTCTTTTTGAAGTTTTTCCCTGAACTTGTAAAAGAAGGGCATGTGCATATTTTGGAAACACCTCTTTTTAGAGTTAGAAACAAAAAGAAAACTTTTTATAGTTATAGCGAAAAAGAAAAAATAGAAGCTATTGAAAAGATTGGAAAAAATGCAGAAATCACAAGATTTAAAGGGTTAGGAGAAATATCTCCATCAGAGTTTAAGCATTTTATTGGAAAAAATATGCGCCTTGAACCAGTGATAATTGGAAAAGAAGCTGGAATTGAGGAGATTTTAAGTTTTTATATGGGAAAAAACACTCCAGAAAGGCAAAAGTTTATTATTGAAAATTTGAAAGTAGAAAACGAAATAATTGAAGATGAATAGTAATTGTAAAATATCAAGAAAAATAATAGACCATATTATATTTCTTATTCAAAATAAGAATGAATAAAGAGTCCAGCAATATAAATGGAGAAAACCTAAAAGATGTAATACATGTTTCGGGTATGTATGAGCAATGGTTTTTAGATTACGCTTCTTACGTTATTTTGGAAAGATCCGTACCATATATTGAAGATGGGTTAAAACCAGTACAAAGAAGAATACTTCATTCTTTAAAAGAGTTAGATGATGGTAGATATCATAAAGTTGCCAATGTAATAGGGCATACCATGAAATATCATCCTCATGGAGATGCTTCTATTGGTGATGCGCTTATACAAATAGGACAAAAAGATCTTTTACTCGATATGCAAGGAAACTGGGGAAATACTTTCACAGGTGATAAGGCAGCAGCTCCAAGATATATTGAAGTCCGCCTTAGTAAATTTGCTTTAGAAATACTTTACAATTCAAAAATTACAGAGTGGATTCCATCTTATGATGGCAGAAGTAAGGAGCCAGTAACTTTACCAGTAAAGTTCCCCTTGCTTTTAACCCAAGGGGTAGAGGGTATTGCTGTTGGACTTTCTACCAAAATAATGCCTCATAATTTTAATGAGCTAATTAATGCTTCTATCAAAATCCTGAAAGGTGTGAAACCAAGAATCTTTCCTGATTTTTTTAGTGGTGGAATGGCTGACTTCACTAATTATAATGATGGGCAAAGGGGAGGAAGAATTAGAGTAAGAGCAAAAATCTCACAAGAAGATAAAAGCACTCTTATTATTTCTGAGATTCCTTTTTCAACGACCACAACTTCTTTAATTTCTTCCATAATAAAGGCCAATGATCAAGGAAAGATTAAGATAAAAAAGATAGAGGATAATACGGCTGAAAATGTAGAAATAGCCATTACGCTTCCAGCCAAAGTATCACCCGATAAAACTATAGACGCCCTTTATAGTTTTACCAATTGTGAAGTTTCTATATCTCCACTTTCTTGTATAATTGAGGATGAAACACCAAAATTTTTAGGTGTATCGGAAATCTTACGTATTTCAACAAATAGAACACTAGATTTACTAAAACAGGAGTTGGAGGTGGTATTGCATGAGCTTCAAGATAAATGGCATTTTGCTTCCCTTGAAAGGATATTTATTGAAAATAGAATCTACCACCAAATTGAAGAATTAGAAAGCTGGGAAGAAGTTATTTCCACAATTCATAAAGGACTAAAACCATATACTAAGAAGCTTCTACGTGAAGTAACAAATAAAGATATTAGTCAGCTTACAGAAATTAAGATAAAAAGAATTACCAAATTTGATTTAGAGAAAGCAAAAAATGACATCTTAAAATTAGAAGAAAGATTAAAAGAAGTAAAATATAATTTAAATAATTTGACTGATTATGCTATTGCTTATTTCAAAGAATTGAAGAAAAATTATGGTAAAGAATTTAAAAGAAAAACAGAAATAAAAACCTTTGAAAATATAGAAGCGAAAAAGGTAGTGGTAGCAAGCAAGAAACTTTATGTAAATAGAAAAGAAGGATTTATAGGAACTACTCTTAGAAAAGATGAATATGTGTGTGATTGTTCTGATATTGATGATATTATCATTTTCAAAAAAGATGGAAGTATGATTATAATAAAAGTGGATGATAAAACTTTTGTTGGAAAAGACATTATCCATTGTGGAATATTTAAAAAAGGAGATGAGCGTACCATTTACAATATGATTTACAAAGATGGAAAATCAGGATATAATATGATAAAACGATTTGCTGTAAAAGGAGTTACCCGTAATAAGAACTATTTTCTTGTCAAATCGGAAAAAGGAAGTAAAGTGCTTTATTTTACAGCCAATCCAAATGGGCAAGCAGAGCAAGTATGTGTGTATTTGCGCGCATTGCAAAAGTTGAAGAAATTGAAAATTGATATTGATTTCTCAGAAATTCCAATTAAGGGTAGAGGAACTAATGGAAAAATAGTTACTAAAAATACTATAAAGAAGGTAGAGCTAAAATCAGAGGGTATTTCTACTTTGGCTGCTAGAAAGATTTGGTTTGATGATGCTGTGCACAGACTGAATGTAGATGAAAGAGGAGAGTTTTTGGGCGCATTTGATGCTGAAGATAAAATCCTTTGTATCAATCAGAAAGGGGAATTAGAATTGAAAGAGGTTGAACTTTCTGCTCATTTTGATGAGGATATGATTGTAATTGAAAAGTTCAATTCCAAGAAACCAATTTCAGCTATATATTTTGATGGAAAAAAACAGTGTTATTTTGTGAAAAGATTCCGTCTAGACAAAAAGAGTAAAAGATTAAATTTCATATCTGATGCAAAGGGTTCTATTTTAGAGATTATATCTACTGATTGGCGTCCACAAGCAGAATTAGTTTTTGTAAAAGAAAAGGGTAAAGAAAGAAAAAAAGCTGTTATTAGTTTGGAGGAATTTATTGCCGTAAAAGGGATTAATGCTATTGGCAATAAACTCTCTAATAAAAAGATAAAAGAGATAAATTTATTGGATTCTCTTCCTTTTGAGTCAGAAAAAGAGATAATTGAATCGAAAAATACAATAGATGAAACGGAAGAAGATGGAAATACTCAAATCAGTTTAGATTTATAGAAATAAAAAAATAAAATTTGGTAGAACACTTTATTATTGAGCCTTTGAGCATACCTTGGTGGATAGGATTATTAAGTTCTTTTCTTTCTGTTACTCTTCTTTTATTTCTACTGAGAACTCAATCTTTAAAAATAAAAGAGAGATTTGGAAAAGTTCTAGCAGTTGTATTTATCCTGGTATATCTTATTACTTTGATAACCACTCTAAAAAACGGAACATGGAATATTCAGGATCATTTACCACTTCATCTTTGTAGAATTTCTTTTATTATTTGCGTCATTACTCTTTTAAGTAAAACGCAATGGATGTACGAATGGTGTTTATTTTTAGCTATTCCTGCCGGATTTCATTCTCTGCTAACTCCAGAGCTTACCAACGGTATTTCTAATTGGTTTTTCTTTGATTTTTATTTTGTGCACGCAGGGATGCTTTTGGTTCCTTTGTACTTAACGCTTATCATGAAGATGAAACCAAGAACAAGAGCCTGGATACATACTTTCTATCGGCTTCAAATTCCAGTTGTATTTATTTTCCCACTAAACTTTATAATCAATTCCAACTATATGTATTTGAAGGCTAAACCCATTGTAGATAATCCTCTGGTAATAGGTGAGTGGCCCTATTATATCTTACTTTTGGAATTAATTACATTGGTTCATATTTATATTATTCATTTGATTATATGTAAAAGAAGTTAGTAAACTATAAATCTAAAAAAGCCCCGCTAGTCGGGGCTTTTTTCTATCTTTGAAAATTCAAAAAGCAACTTATGAAATTACTAGAAGGAAAAACCGTAATTATAACAGGTGCTAGTAGAGGTATCGGTAAAGGAATTACAGAAGTATTTGCCTCTCATGGAGCAAATATTGCTTTTACATACCACTCATCTGATAAGAAAGCAAAAGCCTTGGAAGAAAAACTTTCAGTAGATGGCTGTAAAGTAAAAGCTTATAAATCAGACGCATCTGATTTTGATGCGGCACAAAAGTTAGCAGCTGATGTAATGGAAGAATTTGGCAGCATTGATGTTCTTGTAAATAATGCCGGAATCACAAAAGATAATTTACTAATGCGAATGAGTGAAGAGGATTTTGATAATGTGATGAAAGTAAATATGAAATCGGTTTTTAACCTTACAAAAGCCGTAATGCAACCAATGTTAAAACAAAGAAAAGGTTCCATAATCAATATGAGTTCAGTAGTAGGAGTAAAAGGAAATTCAGGACAAGCTAATTATGCTGCCTCAAAAGCAGCTATTATTGGCTTTACTAAATCAATTGCTTTGGAATTGGGCTCTAGAAATATTAGATGCAATGCCATTTCGCCTGGATTTATTGAAACTGAAATGACGGAAACTTTGGGTGAACAACAAGTGCAAGAATGGAGAAATCAGATTCCTTTAAAAAGAGGTGGAAATCCTGAGGATATTGCAAACACCGCTTTATTTTTAGCTTCTGACATGTCTTCCTATATTACAGGTCAAGTGCTGAATGTATGTGGAGGAATGCTCACCTAATTTTATGTTTGGCATAAGCACAAATTTTCCTGTCGGTTTAAGTATATTGGCTTTATTCATAGGTATAGGATATGCCTATTTTTTATATAATAAAGAAGAAAAGATTGATAGTCTTTGGATAAAAAGAGTTCTTTTCTCATTTAGATTTTTAGTGGTTTCTTTTCTCTGTTTTTTACTTTTATCTCCTTTAGTAAGATCATTTCTTAGACAAAAAGAAAAACCAATTCTTATTATAGCTCAAGACGCTTCATCTTCTGTAAAAGATTATAATATTTATGAGGATTTATCTTTTTTATCAGAGCAAACAAAGGAAGATTTTGATGTTTTCCATTTTCATTTTGATCAATCAATTAAGAATGGTTTAACAAAGGAATTAGATGGTATGCAAAGCAATTATTCCAATTTGTTTGATGAATTAGAGAGTCGTTTTATTAACCGAAATGTAGCGGGAATAGTAATTGCAACTGATGGCCTTTATAATGTAGGTGAAAACCCTATTTACAAGTCAAATACTACAAATATTCCTATTTTCCCAATTGCAATTGGAGACACTATACAAAGGAAAGATTTATTAATAAAAGATGTGGAATACAATGAGATTGCTTTTTTAGGAAATGAGTTTCCTGTAGAAGTTTTGATAGCTGGATTTAATTGTAAGACTGAAGAGGTAGAATTCAAATTATATGATGGAAAATCACTTTTGCATAGGCAAAGTATTAAAATAGATAAAGATGATTATTACTTAAAGATTCCATTAAAAATATATGCGAAAGAAAAAGGATTACAAAGATATGTTGTGCAAATTTCTAACTTAGAATCAGAAAAAAACAAAACCAATAATAATTATGAGATTTTTGTAGATATTCTTGATTCTAAATACAATATCCTTTTGCTTTCAGATAATTCTCATCCTGATATTGCAGCTTTTAAAAGT
>CAYZIA010000050.1:0-11882 GCA_964478325.1 uncultured Weeksellaceae bacterium | reverse complement strand
AAACTCATCCAAATTTTAGATTCAGAATTATTGGAGATGTTTTTGGAGAGGAGAAAAACTTTTTGGAAAATAAGATTATAACAAATGATTTACAGAATAATATTGAGATTACAGGCTGGCTTTCCTATAATGACGTTCCTAAAAGTATTGCCGATTGTAGTATAGGCCTTATTACAAACACCAATGAAAAACGAAATACCTTGGCAGGACCTCCCAATAAATTATTCAATTATATAACAATGGGTTTAGCAATTATTACTGTGTATCTGCCTGCTACTAACACTATTATAAACGAAACAACTTGTGGAATTATTTTAGAAAAAAGAAACGCTCAACTTTTAGCTAAAGCGATTCAGAATCTCTTAGAAAACCCTGCCAAAAGGAAACAGTTTCAAGAAAATGCTTTGCACTGGGAAAAGAAAAAATTTAATTGGCAATCAGAAGAAGAAAAATTATTTCAGTTTTATAATTGTTTGAAGTAAAAATTATTTCTAAATTTACCGCTCAATTATTTTTTTAACCTAAAAACAAGATTATGAATAAAGGATTATTATTTATTTTTACATTATTATTTGCCGTAAATTTAATAGCTCAAATAGCTCCAAATAAAGTATTAAATTCCTCTGATATTGCTGTGATTAACGACAAAGTGATTATGAGTGGAGATGAATTACTGAAAGATTTGATTAGAGAGCCAAACCATGCAACAGCTTCAATGAGAATGGCTGCGCCTATTACAGAATACATTGTAGGAACCTCAACTTACGATTTACAAACCAATGCAACCGTTATGGACAGAATTTTGCGTCATAATGATGGGACAATTTCTGTGGCTTGGACAAGAAGTTCAGAATTTAATACTTCTTATACAGACAGAGGAACAGGCTATAATTTTTATGATGGAACTGCTTGGGGTAATCAGCCAACTTCTCGCTTAGAATCTTCAAGATGTGGTTGGCCTTCAATGCTTGCTACAAACTCTGGGAAAGAAATCGCAATAGCTCATAATACAGCAAATTCTTATTTTCAAATGACTTATAGAAACACTATTGGTTCTGGCACTTGGACTGAGCAGATTGTTTCCTCACAAGATAGTAATGGTATATATCGTGATTTAGTTTGGAACCGATCAGCAATTGGTGGAATTAATGGTGAGAGTATTCATATGATTGGAGTAACAGCTCCAACTGGACTTTCTGGTACGATTTATAATGGTTTGGATGGTGCTTTGTTATATTATCGCTCACAAGATGCAGGTGTAACATGGGATATACAAGATATGCAATTACCCACTATTGATAGTTCTATGTTCACGCGTTTTGGAGGAGATAGTTATGCTATTAAAGCACAAGGAGAGATTGTTTGTATTGCATTTTTTGGAGAATGGGATGATACTTTTATTATGAAATCAACGGATAATGGTAATACTTGGACTAAAACTATTGTATTAGATTTTCCTGTAGATAAATACACAACAGATGCAGGATTAGATCTTGATATGGATGGTGTAATGGACACTTTGTATAGTACAGATGGTTCTGGTGCATTACTATTAGATCATAATGGAGATGCACATGTATTTGCAGGAAACATGAGAATATTGGACGCTGATTTGGCAGATGGTGGTTCGTCTTACTTTCCTGGGACAAATGGTTTATTATATTGGAATGAGTCTTATGGACCAGATACAACAGGTCAAGTTTCAAATTCTTTATGGTGGTCAAATAGTATGAGTATTATTGCTGGGGCTGAAGATATGGATGGAGATAGTTTATTGAATTTTGTAGACATAGCTATTTATTATTCTTCTCTTTCCTCCATGCCAAGTTGCGGAATAGATGTTAATGGAACTATTTATGTCTCTTTTTCTTCTGTAATGGAAGGCTATGATAGTGGAGCGCAAAATTTTCGTCATGTAAATATTATAAAATCTTATGATGGGGGAATGAATTGGACAGACCCAATTGACATCACACCAATTACAATGTTCTTGGGAATGTCAGAATGTGTATTTGCTTCTATGGAAAGAGATGTAGATGATAAAGTACGCTTAGTTTATCAAAGAGATATGGAGCCAGGATTATGTGTAAGAGGAGATGAAGATGCTGTTGGAATGAATGATATTGTTTATTTAGAATTGGACACCAATTTTGTAGTTTCTACAATCAATAATAATACAATAGAAAATAATTTAACATTAGAGGTCTATCCTAATCCAACTAAAAATCAAACTACTATTAATTTTGAGATTGAAAAACTTTCAAAAGTAATTATAAATGTAGTAGATGTCTTAGGCAGAAGTATTTACACTAATAATACTACTCTTAGCAAAGGCAAGCATTTGGCAATTTTAAATGTTGAAAATTATGATGCTGGGATTTACTATATTAATACTCAAATAACTGGGAAAACATTCACTAACAAATTGGTGGTAACGAAATAGTTTTGGATAGTAGGTCTTAAATCTTAAAAGATCGAGCTTGCTCGATCTTTTTTCATTTAACGTCAAAAAAGGAATCTACTTTAAGCATTTGATGTGCAATAAAACCTTCAGCATATTCGCAATTGGATAATCTTCCCAAATCTTGTGCTCGGTATTTTACACTTTTCAAGAATCCTTTTTTGGAAATAATGGTTTCTGTTTCGTTGCTTTTTGAATCATAAAATTGAGTTTTGTAAGCTGTTACTGCTTTCAATTTTTTATCCATTTGTAAACTTATATCCACTACTAAATCTGGCTTTAAATTATTAAACTGAATATAATGATAAATAGCTTTTGGCCTCCAAGCTTTTTGTTTGGTTTTTACTTTCTCTAATCCTGATAAAAAGCAAGTATCTATTACTATTTGCGATGCTCTGTTATGATCTGGGTGTCTGTCAGATGGCGCATTAGCAATTACAATTTCAGGACAATATTCTCTTATCTTTTTAATAAGTGCCAATTTATGTTTTTCATCATTCTCAAAAAAACCATCTTTGAAATTCATATTCTCTCGCATCTCAACCCCTAATATTTTTGTGGAATTTTCACATTCTTCATGTCTTGTATGTATCGTTCCTCTTGTCCCCAATTCTCCTTTTGTTAAATCAATGATAGCAATCTTTTTACCTTGTGATATTAATTTAATAATAGTTCCTCCACAGCCCAATTCTACATCATCAGGATGAGCACCAAAAACTAATATATCAACCTTCATTTTTAGCAGATTTAAAATTTAACTTTGCTAAAATAGCAGAAAGTACCATAATCACAATGAGGTAATATACAAAAGAAGGAATCGGCATTGGATCTCCAGCAGCATAAGAGTGCAATCCGGAAAGGTAATAATTCACCCCAAAATAAGTCATAATAATAGACCAAATACCAACAAGAGACGCCAAGTTAAATATATATTTGCTTTGTAAAGCAGGAATAAAACGCAAATGCAAAATAATGGCATAAACTAAAATGCTTACCATAGCCCAAGTTTCTTTTGGGTCCCATCCCCAATATCTTCCCCAAGATTCATTTGCCCAAATTCCACCCAAAAAGGTGCCAATCGTTAACATATAGAGTCCAATGATTAAAGACTTCTCATTGACAATAGTGATCTCTTCACAAACTAAATCCAATTTCCTATTTCCTGACAAATTACCGATAAAAATAAGCCAAAGTGAGAAAAGGCCAAGCATAGCCCCTAAAGCCAGAAAGCCATAACTTGCTGTAATAATTGCTACATGAATCATAAGCCAATAGGATTTTAAAACAGGAACTAAGTTTGTAATTTCAGGATCGAGCCAGTTCAAATGAGCAACCATTAGTAAAAGCGAAGAAACAATAGTGGTCGCCACCAAAGTAAGTGCTGATTTTTGACTAAATAGTACGCCAGAAAACAAGGTAGCCCAAGCAATATAAATCATAGATTCATAGCCATTACTCCATGGGGCATGACCTGAAATAATCCATCTTACTATAAGCCCAATGGTATGCAATGCAAAGCTACTATAGATAAGCCATTTTAGTATTGTAATCAATGGATTAAGCCATCTTGTTTCTTTGAATATTTGTGCAATTACAAATACTAAAAGCAAAAGTCCAAGGATAAAATAGATCACAAATAATTTTGAGAAGATTTGTAAATGATTGTATTGTGTCTCCAATTTTATTTTGTAAGAAGGAGGGATAACTTCTGCTCCATATTTTTCTTGAAATTTTTGAATATAATTCAAAATTTCAGTTGTAGTTGTCCAATCATTATTTGTTTTTGCCGACTTTATGGAATTGAAATACATACTCATGATGTTAGTTACAAAAAGAGAATCATCAGAAGAAAAGAACTCATTCTTACTATAAGGATGCCATACATTATTACTATCGTTTGCTAGGGGAAAAAGCCGTAAAAATCCTCCGCTAAAAATAAGATAGCAAAGGTTTACCCTTTCATCTACTGCTATTATATCTTTGTCAAATTTAGTTTGGTTTTTTGGTTGTTTGTTGTATGCATTCTCAACCAATTTATTTAATTTATAAGTTCCATCTTTTTTAAATAATTGAATAAAAGTTATCAATTCCTCCTCGGTTTCCAATATAGTTTTAAGCTCTGGATTAGAAACTTTAATAATAGGAATATTACCCCAAGCAACAGGATTACTCATCATTCCAATCAGTATTTGTGTGGAGGACTGCCCATATAGTTCTTGCTTTCTAGAGATTTTCCGAATATATTCTGACGCCAAAGTACTTAGTGGCTTTATTCTTCCCCCATTGTCTTGTACCAAAATCAGTTCTGCTCTTTTTGTATGATTGAGATCAATTAAATTTGTTTGAAGCAAGCTGTCCACATTTGCATCCAATTTCATGGCATTTGCGTTTGAAAAAAGAAAGGTAAAAGCAAAAAGAAACAACAATGTTTTTTGTTTCATCAGTTTTAATTTCATACTCAATATTCTAAATCTTGTATTGTAAGAGAAAAAAGTAAGAATAATTCCTAAAAACAAAAGCCCATACCCAATATAAGTTAAAAGGGTGCCCCACCAATCATAGTTTACTGAAAGAATTGTTCCTTTTTCATCTTTATCATAAGAGGATTGGAAAAGACGATAGCCCTTATAATTCAGTACATTATTCATAAAAATACGATAATCTTTTTCTGTTCCCCCATCAATTACACTCACATTAGATGCAAAGGAGGAAGGACTCATAGAGCCGGGATATCTCTCTAGCTGAAAATCTTTTAGCTTGATAAAGAAAGGAATTTGAAAATATTTTGCTCCATAAGAAAGAGTAAAAGTTAGCCCACCTAAATCAAATTTATTTTTAGGGCTTACATATCCACTGCCGCCAATTAGCTCTACTCGTTTACTTTCTCCGTTACAAAATAAATCTACCACAAGCGCATCCTCTTTCCCATTCTCCATTTTTAAATGTTTACTTGCAGTAATTATTTCTGCTTTAGGATGAATTTCTTTTACTACAAATTGCAAATCTTCAGCAGAATACAATTTTCTTTTTGTTAAGACATTCCTTTGATTCTTAGTTAAAGTAGCAGTACTTCTATCTAGCATACTCATGCTTTCAATATCTTTATTAGCCACTAACATCAAGCTATCATTGTAGAATAAGTTGATTGCTTGTTCCTTAGGATTATTTAAAGTGAAATTATTTTGACCTATTATTTTTTGTTCTCCTTCCGTTAGAAAAATAGATTGCATCCCATTTTCTCCAGGGACAACCAAATGAATTATTAAATTTCCATTCTCTACATTTTCAACTAATGAATCTTTTACATTTACAATAAAATCAATATATTTTATGTGAATCGCATTTTCCAAAAAATCGACAGCAACAGAGAAATTATTATTAGTAATTGGGGAGAGAAAAAGTCGTTTGTCATATTCATATTGAAATTTTTTATTATCTACTTTTATTTGTAAATACAAATCATCTGAAACAAATTTGTTTTCCATTCGTCCCTCACGAATATGCATCATACCTTCTGTGCCAAAATATCTGGTAGTCCCCGCCCCAATCAGAATAACAATAAAAGCAAGGTGGTATATCAGAATCGTGATTTTATTCCAATAAAACATATTGTTTTTAAACATATTCAGAATCAGGCTAAGACATAATAAGATTAGGATTGCTTCCAACCACCAAGCATTAAAAATAAGAGCTTTTGCAGCTCTTGTTCCAAAATCATTTTCTATAAAAGTTGCATATCCAACGGAAGAAGCAAATGCAAACAATAAAATTGCAGCAAATTTCATGGAAGAAAAAAAGTTGAAAAGCCGATTAATCATTTGTAAATAATTAGTTTGCAAAATTATAATTTTGTTTGCTTAAACAACTACTTTCGCTATAAAAGAATGAAGAAGATTATTTTAATAGGATCTGGAAATGTGGCTTATCATTTAGGGCATGCTTTTTGTAATGCTGGTCATCAGATTGTGCAAGTCATTAGTAAATCGGAAACAAATGCAAAAGTGCTGGCGAAAAAACTGAATGCAGGTTTTGAAACAGATATAAATAAAATAAAACAAGCCGATTTTGCTATTGTTGGGGTAAATGATGATGCGATTTCCACTATTTCCAATCAAATCAAGAATATACCTTTTGCACACACTTCTGGAAGTGTTTGTCTTAAAAATGGGGGAGTATTTTATCCGATTCAGACTCTTAGTAAAGATATTCCTCTTGATTTAAAGAAGGTCCCTTTTTGTGTTTCTGCTAAAAATAAAGATTTTGAAAAAACCTTATTTAGATTAGCAAGAAGCATTAGCAATCATGTTTATCAAATAGATGAAAAGCAAAGAAAGATATTACACTTAGCAGCAGTTTTTGCTTGTAATTTTTCAAATAATATGTATGCAATCGCACAGGATTTATTAAAGAAATCAGATTTGGATTTCGAGATACTAAAACCACTAATAGCTGAAACTGCTAATAAAATTAGACAGCATTCTCCCAAAAGCGTGCAAACCGGTCCTGCCAAAAGAAGAGATATACAAACTATAGAGAATCACATTGATTTGTTAGAAGATGAAGGTTTAAAAAGACTTTATAGACTAGTTACCAATAACATTCAAAAATAAGATGCAAAAAATAATTGCTTTTTTATCCCTTATTCGTTTGCAGAATTTATTTATTGTTGCACTTTGTCAGTATTTTATTCGCTTTGCTTTTACCAAAACATTTTTGCCATTTCCTGCACTTAATGATTTAGAGTTCTTCTTTTTTGTTTTTACAACCATTTCTATTGCTGCTTCCGGATATATTATCAATGATATTTATGATGTAGAAACTGATAAGATTAACAAAAGTGGAAAGCTAATAATTGGTGAAATAATAAAAGCTGAAACAGCAATTATTTTCTATTTCCTTTTAAATACAATAGCACTCTTTTCTGGAATTTATCTCGCCATAATTATAGGGAAGCCTCTTTATAGTTTGATTTTTGTTTATTGCATCTTCTTTTTATGGCGTTATTCCAGATCTATGAAGAAAGCATTCCTAATTGGCAATCTTCATGTTGGAATTCTAACCGCTTTAGTTCTTATCAATACTGCTCTTTTCGATATTATTCCGAACATTCATCTTCCAGGAAATGAAAGTGGCAGGATGATTCTAAAAATAATTCTCGTTTATTCGCTTTTCTCATTTTTTCTTACTTTAATCAGAGAATTTGTAAAAGATATAGAGGACAGAGAAGGTGATATAGCGATTAATGCTAAAACATTAGCAATTGTTTTAGGAGTTAAAAAAACGAAGATCATTATTTTTTGTTTGTCCTTTGTAGTATTAGTAATAGTTGGATTTTGGCAATATTTCCAATTGCAAATAATTTCTCTAAATAGTATAAAATGGGATGGAGAAGTTTATGAGTCAGTACTTATTTGGGGAACAGATAGATTTGCCATTATCTATACTGCTATTTTACAAACCATTTTATTGTTATTCGTATTAAGATTATATAATTCCAGAACAAAAAAGGACTTTTATTATTTATCTCAGCTCTGTAAAATAGTTATGCTTGTAGGGATTTGTTCCATACCATTTTTTACTTATTTTTATCTCCAATAAGATGCTATCCGATTTATTAAAAGATAAAATAATCGTTCTTGGCTCGGCCTCTCCTAGAAGAAAAACTCTATTAAGAGCCATAATAAATGATTTTGAAATTAAGGTTAGTGATTTAGAAGAAGAATATCCTAAGAACTTAAAAGAGAAAGAAATCTCGGAATTTTTAGCAATACAAAAATCAGATTTTCTTTCAATCAAGATTAAAAAAAATGAGATATTAATAACTGCCGACACTATTGTTATAAAAGGAGGTCAGATTTTAAACAAACCAAAAAATAAAACACAAGCTAAAGAGATGTTAGTATTTTTATCTGGCTCTTCTCATAAAGTAATTACATCTGTTTGTTTGCGAGACCAGCAAAAGAAGCTGGTATTCTCATCTATTACAAAAGTATTTTTTAAACCCCTTTCTGATGCTGAAATTAACTATTATGTAGAAGAATATAAGCCATTTGATAAAGCTGGTTCATATGGAATCCAAGAGTGGATTGGCCTGATTGGAATAACAAAAATCGAGGGGTCTTACTTTAATGTGGTAGGCTTGCCAATCGAAAAATTGTATCAAAAACTAATACAATTTGCTAGTTTGTAGCGTTATCCCTTTACATTTTGTATTTTTGGCAAATTAAAATCTGACATTATGAAAAAAACAAGTAGATTTTTTAGTATTATGGTTATTTTGAGTTTTCTGCTTTTGCAGAGTTGCATTCCTATGCGAAAGATAGTTTATATGAAAAACAATCCGGTTTCTGGTAAAGAGATCTCTATCACGCCTCCAGTTCATCACTTAGAAATAGGAGATGTTTTATTTGTAAGGGTTTTAAATTCAAATGATAAATCTTATGAATTTTTTAATGTGGAAACCAATACTAATTCATCTGCTAATAACACTTCAATGGCCTCTTTGTATTTGAATGGATCAACTATCAATAGTTTAGGTATGATTGAGCTTCCTGTTATTGGTAAGATATTTTTATTAGGGAAAAATTTGGAAGAAGCAAAAGTTTCTATTCAGAAAGTAGTAGATGAATATCTGCAAGATGCCATTGTAATTGTAAAACTAGCGAATTTTCAGGTTACTATATTAGGGGAGGTAAATAATGCAGGAACTTTCCCAGTTTTCAAAGAAAGTGTAACTATTTTTGAGGCATTAGCAATGGCAGGAGATTTGTCTGATTATGCTAATAGACAAAAATTAAAAATAGTAAGAACGCATAATAATAAGAAAAATATTTATACAATTGATTTGACCGATCAGCAATTGCTTTTATCTGATTTTTATTATCTTAGAAATGATGATGTGATTTATGTTGAACCACTTAAATATCGGACTTTTAGAAAATCCCAATCTCAAGTTGTATTATCAGCAATTACAACTTTAACTCTTATGGTAAATGTATTTCTAAGAATTACAGAATAAAATGCCTGAATTTCAAAATAAAGGGCGAGATCAGGAAGAAATTATTGATATAAAAGCGATACTATTTAAGTATTTTCGTTATTGGCATTATTTTTTATTTTCTTTTTTGTTTTTCATCTTTTTAGGAGTTCTCAATAACCGATATACTATTCCTGAATATAGTGTTTCTTCTACACTTTTAATCAGAGATGATAGCAATACTCAATTAGGTGCTGAAAACTTACTTGAAGGATTAGAGCTTTTTAGTGGAAAGAAAAATTTAAAGAACGAAATTATAATTCTAAATTCTTATAGTAATACTGAGAAAGTAATTAAAGAATTAGGGTTAGGATTATCTTATTTTGAACATGGTTTATTTCAAACTAATGAACTTTTTGAAAATACTCCTTTTAAAATTACTGTTGATTCTTCACATGTTCAGCTAACAGGTATTGAATATCAATTAGAAATAATTAATGAAAATCAATTTCAACTTTCGGTAAGTGCTGAAGATCATTTTCCTTGCAATTTAAAGACTGAGAAGCTTGATAAAACATTATTAGCAAATATTAATATTGACAAAATATTTGAGTTTGACCAAAAGATTTCAAATCTTTTTTTCTCTTTTACAATTCAAAAAACACCATCTTTTAATTTAGATAATATCATTGATAATGAAAAAACATTCTCATTTAAACTGCACCAAACAAATGTGCTCGCGCAAAAGTTAATTAGAGAAATAACCATAAATCCTATCAATAAAGAAACCTCTATTTTAAAGCTAAATATTAAAGGGAGAACGCCTAAAAAAAGCATACAAATTCTTAATAAATTAACAGAAGTTTATATAAGAAATAGTTTGAACGAGAAAAATTTAATGGCTATTAATACTATTTACTTTATTGATGAGCAACTTAATGTAATAAAAGATTCCCTAACACTTATAGAGAATCAATTAGAAATTTTTAAAAAACAAAATCCAAATCTTGATATAGTTAATAAAGATTTTGGAACCTACTTCCAAAAACAAAAATTGGATAATACATTATCAGAGCAATCTGTAAATATTAAATATTATCAATCCTTATTGTCTTATTTAAAAGATGATAGTGATGCACACTCCATAGTATCTCCAACATTAATGGGAATAAGTAACCCAGAGTTAAATGGCTTAATTCATCAATTATTACAATTAGATACCAAGAAAGATGAATTACAGTTAACTACTACTGAGAAGAACCCTGCTTATAAAGCTGTTCTTTCTCAAATAAAACATACAAAAAATACTATTATTGAGAATGTTCGTAATCTTATTTCTTCTGCTTTGATTTATGAGAAAGATTTGAAAGTTAGAATCAATTCTTTTAACAATAAAATATACAAATTACCTGAATTAGAAAAAAGTTATTTAATTCTTAAAAGAAAACATGAATATAATGAGCAAACTTCAATTTATCTTCAACAAAAAAGATATGAAGCTTCACTTGCAAAAGCTGGGACAGAATCAGACCATAAAGTTATTGATCCTGCTAGATTAGATAGTGAAAAACCAATAACACCAAACAAGAGCTTGACTTATTTTTTCGCTTTATTTTTTGGGCTATTTTGTCCAATCGCATACATCTCATTAAAAGACTTTTTTAGTGATACTATATCTGGTAAGTCAGATTTACAAAATTGTACTAATGTTCCAATTTTAGGTCTTGTTGGTCATAGCAAAAAACAAAAAAGTTTAGTTGTTTCTGTTTCTTCAAAATCTATTATTGCTGAATCATTTCGGACATTAAGAACAAATATTCAATATTTAGCATCTGATAAAGACAAAAAAATAATTACTGTTACTTCTTCAGTTGGAGGTGAAGGAAAAACATTTACAGCTATGAATCTCGCTGGAATATTTGCGTCATCAGGACATAAAGTAATTTTAATTGGCGGAGATTTAAGAAAACCAAAATTACATAAAGATTTTAATATTGATGAAACAAAAGGTTTAAGCAGTTATCTAATTAAAAAATCATCTTTAAAGGAAATAATTGAAAGAACTGAAATAGAAAATTTAGATGTAATAGGATCAGGTCCAACACCTCCTAATCCTGCAGAGTTATTAGATAATAAAAATATGGAAGAATTAATTACAGAACTTCCTAAAGTCTATGACTATATAATTATTGATACGCCACCAGTTGGGCTTGTTACAGATGGTATAATTTTAATGAGATATGCTGATGTCAATTTATATGTTGTAAGGCATAACTATACTAAACGTAATATGCTATCTTCTATTAATAATTTATTTAAACAGAGCCATATTAAGAATCTGAATATCATTATTAATGATTTTGAAGATATTGAATCTTTATATGGTTACGGCTATGGTTACGGCTATGGTTACGGCTATGGTTACGGTTACGGCTATGGTTACGG
>CAYZIA010000049.1:5993-12269 GCA_964478325.1 uncultured Weeksellaceae bacterium | reverse complement strand
AATTAAAGAGATTATTCTTTCAAAGGAAAATAAAAAAGATATTGGAGAAATAAAAGCATCTTATTTGAAAGGATTGAAATTTCATTATGTGATTAGCATGAAAGAGGTAACGGATATTGCACTAATGAAAAACTAATTTAATAATATACTGATGAGCTAAATTATTATTAAATAATCAATTCGCACATTAATATTATCTTTGTAAAATAAATGACAAATTCAGAAATGGTAATTATAAATCAATCAGTTGCTATTTTAATTGATGGTAACAACATTGAAATGAGCCTACATTCCTTAATGAATGATAAAATGGCAATGATAAACTTTGATGTACTTATTCCAAAACTATTAGATAACAGAGGGCTTAATCGACTTATATATTTTAGAGAAGGAAAAAGTATTTCTTCCAAATTGGCTGATCGTTTGCACGAACATTATCACGGATCTGTAGTGCCTTGCCATAAATCTGCTGATATTCCACTTACCATTAAAGCCACTCAACTCGCCCAAAAAGTAGATACCATTATTATACTTTCAGGAGATTCTGATTATATTGAACTTATTCGCCACTTAAAAGGTGAAGGCGTAAGAGTAGAGGTAGCAGCTGTGGAGAAAACCACTGCTCCTATTATAAAATCTGAAGCTGATTATTTTATTCCAATTGATGGAGAGGATGTGTTTGTGTATAATAAGCCGACTGGAAAATCGTTTAAAAAGAAACAAAAATCATAAGTAATTTAAGAGTGAAACGCACATTTCTTTCTTTTTCCTTTGTTTTTTTTACAACTACTTTAATTGCTCAAATAGCAGGGGAAAGCACTTTTGCTATTTTAGATTTTTCTACTTCTGCCAGAACCATTGCTATGGGAGGGGAGTTGATGTCAGTTCATGATAATGATGTGAATTTGGCAGGAAGTAATCCTGCTTTGTTAAATGTTAAAATGAATCGCCAAATTTCTTTCTCTTTTATCGATTATTTTTCTGATATTAGTGCAGTTTCAGTTAATTATGCTACAAATAGTAAGAAATTAGGAATGATATTTTTTGGTGCAAAAGCTTTGAATTATGGTAGTTTTACCAAAACAGATGAAACAGGAGTTGAGCTAGGAAAGTTTATTGCTAATGAGCAAATAATTACAGCTGGCATTAGTAAAATACTAAATGAAAAATTCACCATTGGAATAAACCTTAATTTCATTAATTCCAAATTGGAACAATATTCTTCTTTTGCTTTGGGAAGTAATCTGGGCTTGACTTATTATAATGATGAAAAGAACTTATGTGTTTCTGCTTTAGTGAAAGATTTTGGTCGACAATTAAAATCCTATGCAAATACAAAAGAGAAGTTGCCTTTTCAATTCCAAATAGGAGTTTCTAAGGAGTTAGAACACTTACCATTTCGATTTTCTATTGTAGGGCATCATCTCACCAAGTTTGATATTAGCAATCATTATTTAGAGCCAACTATTACGGATCCTATTTCAGGGGATAAGGTTGAGAATGAAGATTCTTTTGGTAAAAAAGTTTTAAGACATATTGTTATTGGAGGAGAGTTAAATCCTTTCAAGCAAGGTATATTCATTAGAGCAGGTTTTAACTTTCAAAGACGACAAGATATGATGTTAGCAACACGTCCAGCAATGACTGGTTTTTCTTGGGGTTTAGGCTTTCGAATCTCTAAATTCCATTTAAACTATAGTAGAGCTACTTATCATTTGGCAGGCTCTACTAATATTTTTAGCTTTTCTACTAATCTTTCTTCATTTGGTTTGTGAAAATATGAGCGTAAAAATAAATATAGCTATTGATGGGCATTCTTCTTGCGGAAAAAGTACCCTTGGCAAGGCAATTGCGAAAAAATTTGGAATGCGTTATATTGATACTGGGGCTATGTATAGGGCAATTACCTTTTTTTGTTTTGAACATAAAATTATAAAAGATGGAGAAGTTGATTTGAGAAAATTAAAACTTCAATTACCTAATTTAAATGTGTCCTTTAGGTTTAATGCTATTTCAGAAGAATCAGAAACTATTTTAAATGGTAAAAATGTAGAATTGGAAATTAGGAGCCATAAAGTATCTTCTTTTGTAAGTATTGTCAGTCAGATAAAAGCTGTAAGAGAAAAGTTGGTAGTTTTGCAAAGAGAAATTGGTAAAGAAAAGTCAGTAGTAATGGATGGCCGAGATATTGGCACCAAAGTTTTTCCTAATGCAGAATTAAAATTTTTTATAACTGCGAATGCTGAAATTAGAGCAAAAAGAAGGTTTGATGAGATGGATAAAACAAAGGTGAGTCTTCAGCAGGTTTTAGATAATTTATCTGAGAGAGATGAGAAAGACACAAACAGAGAGATTAATCCTTTGAAAATTGCAGAAGATGCTATTGTGATTGATAATTCTGATTTACTGGAAAAAGAGCAAAATAATCTTATTTTTGAAATTATAAAAAAGAAGATTGAAAGTTACAATTGATAAATATTCTGGTTTTTGTTTTGGAGTAGTTTATGCCATTGAAATGGCAGAAGCGGAACTTTCCAAATCAGGAAAATTATATTGTTTGGGTGATATTGTTCATAATAATATGGAGGTAGACAGACTAAATGAATTGGGTTTAGAAATTATTAATCATAAACAATTAGGTAAGTTAAAAGATTGCAAAGTATTAATAAGGGCGCATGGCGAACCACCAGAAACTTACCACACAGCTGTCAAAAATAATATTCAACTGCTGGATGCTTCTTGTCCTGTTGTGCTAAAATTACAATATAATATTAAAGAAGGGTATGAGGAAATTAATAAAATAGATGGGCAAATTATTATTTTTGGAAAAGAGGGACATGCAGAGGTGCAAGGGCTCTTAGGACAAACAGATGGCAAAGCAATTATTGTTGCCTCTGCAGATGATTTAGATAAGGTAGATTTTTCTGCTCCTATCTATATGTATTCGCAAACTACAAAAAGTCCTAAAGCTTTTGCCGATTTACAGCAGGAGATTAGAAAAAGAAAACAAAATTTTGGCAATAGCGATTCTGTGAAATTTATTGTGAATGATACACTTTGCAGACAAGTTTCAGGGAGAGAACCACAACTAAAAGAATTTGCAAAGGAAAATGATGTAATTGTATTTGTAAGCGGTAAAAAGAGTTCAAATGGCAAAATGTTGTTTCAATCTTGTCTTAAAGAAAATCCAAGATCTCACTTTATTTCGGATGAAAATGAAATAAAAATTGATTGGTTCTCAGAAGATTCTACTGTTGGAATTTGTGGTGCTACTTCAACTCCTAGATGGTTAATGGAAAATATTGCCGAAAAGATCACCAGTATTTAAGCTATAGGATCTTCTTTCTAAAAACATTTTTCTTTTTGTATATAAATTGTATCTTTGCACGCCTTTTTAATGTGATAGTATAAGGATGAAAAGGTAAGAGAATAAAAGAAACAATATCTCTCGTAAATCAGACGCATGAGATCCTTAAAAGATAAGCGAGATACAATAAAGTAACAAATATGGTAGATGCAAAAAAGACTACTGAAGAGGTAGCTGAAGAAAACACAAAAAAAAAGGAAGATAATATTCCTGTGATTGAAGATTCAAAAGAAGAAATACAAGAATCGGAAGAAACACCAAAAGAAAAAGAAAAACCAGAAGACTCAACTGAAGATACTCCTGAAACAGAAAAAGCAGAAGCAGAAGAATCAACTGAAGATACTCCTGAAACAGAAAAAGCAGAAGCAGAAGAATCAACTGAAGATACTCCTGAAATAGAAAAAGTAGGAGAGGAATCTAATGAAGAGATTGTTGAAGAGAAAAACGAAGAAGAAACTCGTATTGAAGAAGTTGTTGCCGAGAAAGTAGATGAGGTAAAAGAAATAAAAAGAGCAACTAAAAAAAAGCAAGAAGAAAAAGAAGAGAATTTTGATTGGGATAAATTAGATTCTTCTGATTATGATGAAAAACAGAGGAAAGATTTGGAACAAGAATACCTATCTACTTTAAGTTCAGTTGAAGAAAAAAAAGTTTTAGACGGAACAGTTGTAAGGGTTACAGACAGAGAAGTAATTGTAGATATTAACTTTAAATCAGATGGCGTAATTGGTCGCACAGAATTTCGATACAACCCAGATTTAAAAGCAGGAGATACAGTTGAAGTTTTAATTGAGAAGCAAGAGGATAAAAATGGACAACTAATTTTATCTCACAGAAGAGCAAGAGTGCTTAGAGCTTGGGAGAAAGTAAATACTGCAGAAGAGACAGGAGAAATTGTAGAAGGAACAATTAAAAGTCGTACAAAAGGAGGAATGATTGTTGAAGTTTTTGGAATTGAAGCCTTCTTACCTGGATCTCAGATTGATGTGAAGCCAATCAGAGATTATGATGAGTATGTAGGGAAGAAAATGGAATTTAAAGTATTGAAAGTGAATGAGTCATTTAGAAATGTTGTAGTTTCACATAAAGCACTTATTGAAGCAGATCTTGAAGAGCAGAAAAAAGAAATTATGTCTAAGTTAGAAAAAGGACAAGTCCTTGAGGGAATAGTAAAAAATACAACTTCTTATGGTGTATTTATTGATTTAGGCGGTGTTGATGGACTTATTCATATCACTGATCTTTCTTGGGGAAGAATCTCTCATCCAGAAGAGATTGTAACACTTGATGAAAAAATTAATGTTGTAATTCTTGATTTTGATGAAAGCAAAAAACGAATTCAGTTAGGATTAAAGCAATTAAGCAAACATCCTTGGGATTCTTTAGATGAAGATTTAAAAGTTGGTGATAAAGTAAATGGTAAAGTAGTGGTAGTTGCTGATTATGGTGTTTTTGTAGAGATTCAGACAGGAATTGAGGCCCTTTTACATGTTTCAGAAATGTCTTGGTCAACTCATCTTAGAAGTGCAAATGACTTTTTTAAAGTTGGAGATGAGATAGAGGCACAGATTCTTACACTTGATAAAGATGAAAGAAAGATGTCTTTAGGAATAAAACAAATGAAAGTAGACCCTTGGTCAGTAATTAATGAAAAATTCCCAGTGGATTCCAAGCATAACGTAAAGGTTATCAACTTTACTAACTTTGGAATATTTGTAGAATTGGACGAGGGAATTGATGGATTAGTACATATTTCTGATTTGTCTTGGACTAAAAAAATTAAGCATCCAGCAGAATTTACTTCTGTAGGAGAGATGCTTGATGTTGTTGTGTTAGAAATTGATATCGAAAACAGAAGAATCAGTTTAGGGCATAAGCAATTGCAAGACAATCCTTGGGATACTTATGAGACTCTATTCCTTGAAGGAAACATGTATAAGGGAAAAATTACAGAAATGTTTGATAAGGGAGCATTGGTTGCTTTAGAACATGGTGTTGAAGCATTTGCACCAAAACGCCATTTAGAGAAAGAAACTGGAGTAAGTGGAGGAGTTGGAGAAGAATTAGATTTTAAAGTGTTAGAATTTTCAAAAGAAAATAAAAGAATTCTTCTCTCGCACACGGCTACTTTTAGAGAAGAAGAGAAAAAAGAAAAAAAGAAAGCAGTTAATTCAACTAGAAAGGAAGTAGAAAAGCTTCAGGATACGCAACAAAAATCTACTTTAGGAGATCTTGATGTTTTATCTGATTTAAAGGATGATATTGATAAAAAAGAGAAAACTAGTGATGATTAAATAAATTAAAGCCCCAATTTTTTTGGGGCTTTTCTTTAATATTATATTTGTCAATGCAAATGAAACATAAAATAGTAATCAATAAAAGTAAATTTAATATCATTGTTGAGAGGTTATCCCATCAGCTTATTGAGAATCATGGAGATTTTAAGGAAACAGTTTTGATTGGTATTCAACCAAGAGGAATTCATTTATGTAATAGAATATATCAAAAACTTTCTTCTCTATTATCCAATCAAAACATTAAAATTGGAAACTTAGATATTACTTTTTATAGGGATGATTTTAGAAGAAGGCAAGATCCACTTGAGCCACAAACTATTGATATTGATTTTTCGATTGAAGGAAAGCATGTGATACTAATTGATGATGTACTTTATACTGGTCGATCAGTTCGAGCTGCTATGGATGCCTTAATGGCTTTTGGTAGGCCAAAATCTGTTGAATTAACGGTCTTTATTGATAGAAGATTTAGTAGGCATTTACCAATTCAACCAAATTATGTTGGACAAAAAGTAGATACTATTGCCTCTGAGAAAGTGATTTTGTCGGGGCAGCGGTTTAACGGAATTGACAAGGTTTTTTGTTTAATTGATACAAATTGAAACATTTAGG
>CAYZIA010000049.1:0-5983 GCA_964478325.1 uncultured Weeksellaceae bacterium | reverse complement strand
TTCAGAGAAATGAAAACATTATCGAGAGAACATTTATTAGGCATTAAATACTTAACAAAGGAGGATATATCCTTAATTTTTAAAACAGCAGATAATTTCAAAAGAATTATTAATCAGCCGATAAAGAAAGTGCCATCATTAAGAGATATAACTGTTGCTAATTTATTTTTTGAGAACTCTACTCGAACTAAATTATCATTTGAACTTGCTGAGAAACGACTCTCAGCAGATGTAATTAACTTTTCTTCTGGCGCTTCTTCTGTTAAGAAAGGAGAGACTCTAATTGACACAGTAAATAATATACTAGCCATGAAAGTAGATATGGTAGTGATGCGACATCCAAATCCTGGTGCTTCGGTTTTTCTTTCTAGAAATATTGATGCAAAAATTATCAATGCGGGAGATGGAACACATGAACATCCTACACAAGCACTTTTAGATGCTTATTCTATAAGAGAAAAATATGGGGAAGTAAAAGATAAGAAAATTGTAATTATTGGAGATATCTTACATTCAAGAGTGGCTTTATCAAATATTTATTGTTTACAGAAATTAGGTGCTCAGGTGAGGGTTTGTGGACCATCTACTTTAATCCCAAGATTCATTAATCAATTAGGAGTAAAACATATTAGCAATCTGAGAGAAGCTTTAGATTGGTGTGAGATTGCTAATGTTCTCCGTATTCAATTAGAAAGACAAGATATAAAATATCTTCCTTCGCTTAGGGAGTATGCTATGGTTTTTGGTATCAATAAAGAATTATTAATGAATTTAGATAAAGAAATTACAATTATGCATCCAGGACCTATTAACAGAGGGATAGAATTAACCTCTGATGTGGCAGATTCTGGACAATCTATTATTCTAGAGCAAGTAGAAAATGGTGTAGCCATACGTATGGCTGCTCTTTATTTGCTTGCTGGAAAAATTAAGAAAAATGGAAAATAAAATTATTAATGGACATACTTTGCTTTTTACTTTAAATGGAAATAATTCTTTTGAAAATATTATAATTAAAGAGGAAATACTAAATTTTATAGCTGATCTTTCTGATGTTGATATTAATACTTTAAATACTATTAAAAATAATTTAACTAAGTTTGACACTTCTGTTTCTAAGAATAAAGGTACATTTGTAGTGGTAAGTAAATATTCATTTGATGACACAATGAGTATTGTTCCAACTTTGCAAGAAGCACAAGATTTCATAGAAATGGAAGAAATAGAAAGACAATTAGATTTCTAAGTATTAACCATAAAATTAAGAATTATGAGAAAAATTGTACTTATTTTAACGCTAACTTTTAGCTATATATTAGGTTTTGCACAATGTACGCCTAACTCCTTATATCAAGATTCCGCATATAATATTTGGCCAGACACTATTCAGAATCTTCCACATGCTACTCAAGGGGTGAATTATTATACTCAAATTGATCTTAAAACACCAACAACTTTAATTGAAGCTGCATCTGGAGATTCTTCAATTACTACAATAGATACATTAGGTAATTCTTATTATGTTGGAACTTGGCCAGTTGATAGTATGGTTATGGTATCTACAATTGGTGCTCCTTCTGGGATTACTTTAGATTGTAATACGCCTAATTGTACTTTTGAAGGGGATGTTGTTGGATGTGCAAATGTATATGGCACGACAAATGATCCTGCAGGGATTTATCCAATTACAATAGAAGTGAATGTTTATACCCATGGATCAATTACAGTATTTGGTATCCCGATTCCTGTAGAAACTGATCTGTATTCAGCCACTGGATCGTACGAAACTATTAAGGGTTATAATATTGTAGTTAATTCAGCAACTGGGTTAGAGACTTTTCATCAAGATGACTTTGTACTTTTTCAAAATACCCCAAATCCTTTTACTGAATATACTAATATTCAATTCAATACTCCAAACTCTGACAATGTAGTGTTTGAAGTTATCGATATGTTTGGAAGAAGTGTTTATATTGAGCAAATTACTGCAACTAAAGGATTAAATACCTATCAGTTTAGTTATAATTTTTTATCAGCAGGGATTTACATGTATAATATAAATAATGGAAAAGAAAGTATTTCTAAACGTATGATAGTTACTGGAAGATAATGTCATTTAAACTAACGATTCTAGGTTGTAATTCAGCCATTCCTACTATAAAAAAGAATCCAACCGCTCAGCTACTTAATGCAGATGAGCGGTTTTTTTTAATTGATTGCGGAGAAGGGACACAAATACAATTGTTAAAAAATAATATAAATTCTCATAAAATCAGTCATATTTTTATCAGCCATTTGCATGGCGATCATTATTTTGGACTGATTGGGTTAATTAATACAATGCATCTTTTAGGAAGAAAAACAGAACTTAACCTGTATGCGCACCATAAACTAAAAGAAATCATTGATTTACAATTATTAGCATCTAATACAGAGTTAAGATTTCCATTATTCTTTCATCCAATCCCACTTGATAAAGAGAAAATCCTTTATGAAGATGAGAGTATTATTATTCATAATCTAGTTTTAGAACATAGCATTCCTTCAAGCGGTTTCTTATTTAAAGAAAAAAAGAAAGCAAGAAATATAATTAAAGAAAAAATAGAAGAATACAATATTCCAATTAATGAAATGAATAATATTAAGAATGGTTCTGATTTCAGATTAGAAGATGGGAGCATAATAGAAAATGAAGAGTTAACTACTATTAGAAAATTGCTTCATTCCTATTGTTTTTGTTCAGACACTGCTTTTGTTGAAGAAAATATTGAAAGGATAAAAGGTGTAACTCTTTTATATCATGAAGCAACTTTTATGCAAGATTTAGTAGAGAAAGCTAAGGAAACAGGACATTCTACTACAATCGATGCTGCAAATATGGCGAAAAGAGCAAAAGTGAAAAATTTACTAATTGGTCATTTTTCTTCACGTTATAATGATTTAAATAATCTGTTGGAAGAAACAAAATCTGTTTTTCCAGATACTTTGTTAGCAATTGATGGTAGTTTTCTAGATTTTGATGCAATCTAAGATCAATTTTTATTTGTTTAAAAAAGATATATTTGCAAAAGTTTTATTTTAAAGATTTAAATGAAAAGATTAATTTTTGTATTTAGTATTATTTTTAGCATTTATTCAAATGCACAATGTGTAATAAATTTAAGTATTTCTAAAGGAGATCCAACCTGCTTTAATCTTTCGGACGGATTTATAAAAATAGAGATTAGTGGTGGTATTTCTCCTTATTCTATTCTTTGGAATAATGGAAGTACAGTAGATAGTATTACTGGCTTGCAAGTTGGAATGTATGTAGTTGAGGTAAGCGATTCTTTGGGTTGTATAATGACAGATTCTATTTATCTACAAAGTACAGATTCTTTAAGTATAGCGTTTACTAATTACACATCAAATCTATCCTGTTATGGTGAGCTTTCTGCGATTACTGCTAATATATCTGGTGGTGTTACTACAAATGGAAATTACACAATTTTATGGGATAATGGAGATACAATTAGCCAAACTATTTTAGATGCAGGAAATCATCAGATTTTAGTAAGTGATGATGTTGGATGTGAGGATTCTGCAAGTGTTTTTATTTCTAGTCCTGGTCCGTTATTAGTAGATACCAATGCCACAAACCCAACATGTTTAGGAAATGATGGAGCTATTAATGTTGTAGTTGCAGGAGGAACCTTGCCTTACCAGTATCAATGGAGTACGGGAGCTGTAGGAACCTTAAGTTCAAATTTAACTGCAGGATTATATTGGGTAATTGTAACGGATTCTTGTGGTATAAAGGATTCCTTAGGCATTGAACTAAGTCCTTATATTTCTACTTTAAATATTGATAACTTTAACTTAACACAACCCACTTGTTTAAATAATGATGGAGCAATTGATATTACAATAGTTGGTGGATTCACGCCTTATACTTATCTTTGGAGTAATGGAGATACAATTAAGGATCTCTCAGGCATAGGGTATGGTAGTTATACCATCTTAGTTATAGACGATTGTGGACTTACAACCACAGGAGTTTATACGCTTAATCAACAACAAAATACGGTTTCTGCAACCGGATCTTATGATTATTCATCACTTTGGTCTTCTGTCTCTGTGAGTGGTTTAAATGCTCCTTTTATAATCAATTGGACTAGCATTTCTTTGGTTGGGGATTCAGTTAGAGGCCTTTGTGAAGGAAATTATCCAATAACTGTAACAGATAGTAAGAATTGTGAGGATACACTTTCGGTAAATGTTTCTTACAATATTAATAAATTGGTAGATGCTAGTATTTCAACCGTAATTGATACAAGTTGGGGATTGAGCCCCTTTAGTTATTTATGGAGTAATGGACAAATAACCCCTCATGCCGATAGTTTATGTGAGGGAACCCATTCCGTTACCGTAACTGCAAATGGAGGCCCTTTTGCATGTCTATTATCTGAGGGCTTTACAATTAGTCCTCTTTCTGTCATTCTCAGTCCTGACGTAGGTATTGTAGATTGTGAGAATGAGTTTGATGGAATAATAATAAATCCAGATGGTGGCACACCTCCTTATTCTTTTCTTTGGTCCACAGGAGACACAATAGACAGAATAAAGAATAATCTAAATCCAGGGAAATATTTTGTAAGTCTTTTTGATAAAAATGGTTGTCAGTTAGATACTTCTATTCTAATTGCGGCAATGGGAGCGGATTGTATTCCAAATGTTTTTTCTCCAAATGGTGATAATGTAAATGATGTTTGGGAGTTGGAAGATACTTTCTTGTATAGGGATTCTGAGATTAAAATTTATGGTCGTTTTGGAAAGAAAATGTTTGAATCTAATGGTTATGATAATCCTTGGGATGGAACCAACGAGAATGGTAGAGCTGCTCCAGATGGAACGTATTTCTACATTATTAATTTAGGTAATGGGCACGATCCTATAAAAGGAACAATCACAATTATTCGATAATTATAAAACTGGTTGCTTCCTTTTTTCTTACTTTTACACAAATGAGAACTCAATTATGAGACTAAATCTTTTATGTATCTTTTTCTTTTTTCCATTGTTTGTTTTTCCCCAAAGCGGTTGGAATATGAATTTACTCGGTTCATTTGATTATGAAACTAATCATAATACTAAATGTAATGATATCTGGGGTTGGGAGGATGGTAATGGAAATGAATATGCTTTGGTAGGGCTTGAAAGTGGGTTCTCTTGTGTAGATGTAACAAACCCCTCTTCTCCTACTGAAATGTTTTTTATTTCTGATATAACTTCAATTTGGAGAGATATAAAATCGTGGGGAAACTATGCTTACATTACTACTGAAGCAATTTCTGGACTTCTTATTGTTGATTTAACTGATATGACAGGTAATACTTTCTGGCATGTGAGTAATTTTGTTAGTCCTTCTGGTCTAGATACGGTTGAATTTACATCAGCACATAATATATATATTGATGAAAATGGTATTGCATATATTTTTGGCGCAAGAAACAATGGAGTTTCTGTAGCAAATAGAGGAGCTATCTTTTTAGATGTGAATGCTAATGCCACTAGCCCTGAGTACTTAGGAGAATGGACTGGCGAATATATTCATGATGGAATGGCAAGAGGAGACACTATGTATGCTGGTTGTATTTATGCAGGTGAACTTTTTGTAGTTGACGTGAGTAATAAAAGTAATCCTCAAACTATAGGGCAACATACTACTCCAAATAATTTCACACATAATGCTTGGGTCTCAGATGATGGAAATTATGTTTTTACTACTGATGAACAGTCAAATGCATATTTGACCGCATATGATATTTCAAATATCAATAATATTCAAGAAGTGGATAGAATTCAATCGAATCCTGGCTCAAACTCTATTCCTCACAATACTCATGTAGATGGAAATTTCTTGATAACTTCTTATTACAGAGATGGAACTACTGTGCACGATATTACTTATCCTAATCATATGATTCAGGTAGCGTACTATGAT
>CAYZIA010000048.1:0-12317 GCA_964478325.1 uncultured Weeksellaceae bacterium | reverse complement strand
GAAATATTAGCGCCTCTTTGGGTATTAGATTTCCCTTTATTAGAATGGGATCAACAGACTAAAAGATATCATGCTATGCATCATCCTTTTACGTCTCCAAAACCTGAAGATATTGAGAAGTTAGATTCTGATCCAGCAACAGTTCGAGCTAATGCATATGATTTAGTATTAAATGGAAATGAGATAGGAGGGGGAAGTATTAGGATTCATGATAGAAATTTACAAAAATTAATGTTTAAACATTTAGGGTTTTCTGATAAAAAAGCGAAAGAGCAATTTGGATTTTTAATGGATGCCTTTGAATATGGAGCACCACCTCATGGTGGTATTGCCTTTGGTTTTGACAGACTTTGTGCAATTATGGGAGGACAAGAAAGTATTCGTGATTTTATTGCTTTCCCAAAAAATAATGCTGGTCGTGATATAATGATTGATTCTCCATCCAACATTGATACTACACAATTAGATGAATTAAATCTTAGACTAAAATAAGAGGTGAATTTGTTTATTTCCGCATTTATTATTTTTTCTTTAAGAGTTGCAGATCAAAGTTTAGCAACTCTGAGAGCTAGGTTAATTAGTAGAAATAAACCAATATATGCAGCACTAATAGGGCTTATTGAATCGGTAATTTGGATAATTGTAGTAGCAAAAGTGGTTAACGATATTGATAAACCAATTTTAATAGCAGGATATGCAATTGGATTTGCTGCTGGAACAATACTAGGATACTATGCAGAAAGAATACTTGGATTTGGAGATGTAGTAATTAGAGTATTTACTTCGATTAAATCACCTAGTGTAGCAGAAGCATTAAGAGATCAAGGATATGGAGTTACTGTAATCAATGGAGAAGGAAGAGATGGGATAGTTAAAATTTCTTGGTGTATTGTGCCTAGAAGAAAGTTAAAGTCTGTTTTAAAAATTATTAAAGAAATTAATCCTGATGCATATATTACAACAGATTCCGTAAATCCAATCTCATTAAAAAAATAAAAAAATCTACTCATGTGCTAAATAGGGGTTAAGAAATCTACAATCATTATATTATTTCCAATCAGAAAGAATATGTAGTTTGTCTTTCTAAATTCAAATTATTTTCAAGTTATAGAAGAGAATTAAGATTAGTTTTCTTCCAAATTCCATTCAGCAAAAGAAGTAGCTGTTTCGGAAAGCACAACTTTAAGTAGCTCAACATTTTCTGGTAGATTGCTTTTTATAAGCTTTGCAAAATCATTAACTAAATTCTCAGAGGTGGGCTGAAAGGGTAAATAAAAAACTTTTTCAAATGCTGATAAATCAATCTCAGCATGTGGAGAATTAGCATTTAACACCAAAGAATGATCGTATTTTTCTATAATTGCTTCCTTTATAATTTTTTTTATGAAATCAAAATCCAACACCATCCCATCTTTTTTATGCCCTTTTTCATTTTTGATTTCTCCTCTTATGGTAACCCAAAGACGATAGGAATGTCCGTGAATATTTTTACAAAGTCCATCATATCCATGCAAAGCATGTGCCATTTCAAACTTGAATGCTTTTGTGATTCTAACCATTATCTTCTTTGTTAAATGCTTTACTCAGATCTATTTTACTATGGCTGTGAAATCGTTTTCTGTTTTGATTTCTTTTTCTTATTTCTGTCTGTTTCTCCTGCGGTAAATTTCTAATTGAAATGCACTTTGGCGAACAACATCCTTCATAATCCTTTTTGCACTTTTTACATTGTATAAAAAGTAAATTACAATCTGCATTCTTACAATTGATATGCGTGTCAGAGAGCTCTCCACACTGGTGGCATTTGCTTATTATTTTGTCAGAAATTGTTTCGCTCAATCTTTCATCAAAAACAAAATTCTTGCCTTGAAATTTATTTTCTAGAGAATTGTCTTGCTTCAGTTGTCTGGCATAATCGATAATACCTCCATGTAATTGATTTACATCAGTAAAACCATGATGCTTTAAGTAGGCAGAAGTTTTCTCGCACCTAATTCCTCCTGTACAATATAGCAAAATTTGCTCATTCTCTTTGCCTATTAATAATTCTTTTACCTCTGGTAATTCTTCTTTAAAAGTCTCAGCTTTAGGACAAATAGCGCCTTCAAATCTTCCTATTTCACTTTCATAATGATTGCGCATATCGACTACTGTTGCTCCATTTTCTAATGCCTTATTCCATTGTTTAGCATCTAAATGCATACCAACATTACTTATGTCATATTCGTTCAACTTTAATCCATCAGCCACAATTTGATAGCGAATTTTTATCGTTAATTTGAAAAAAGATTTCCCATCATCTTCCACTGCAATTTTAAATGGCATTTCTTTAAATTGAGAATAAGAATTTACATTACTAACAAATTTTTCCCAATTATCTTCAGGTACACTTAGTTGCGCATTAATGCCCTCATGTGCTAAATAAATTCTTCCTAAAACATCTAATCCTTCCCACTGAGAATATAATTTATCTCTTAAATCTAAAGGATTTTCTAAAATCACATATCTGTAAAAGGAAATGGTTTTTCTTTTAAAAGATTCTCTTTCAAGCTTTGCTATTGCTTGTTGCTTATTAAGTTTATTAAACATTCTTTTTTTACCTCCATTTGGATCCATCTGTTATTTTTAAATTATTTGCAAAGATACAAAACTATCATTTTATTGATAAGAAAATTATTGCTGATAGTATAGTGTTTATATTATATTTGTACAAAATAATTCTATAAATGAATGAGCGTATATTAGTTATCGGAGCATCTGGACAAGTAGGGTCAGAATTAGTAACTGCATTACGAAAAATATATGGCGAAACAAATGTAATTGCATCAGATATTCATTCTGTTAATCCTGACGTGAGAGATCATTCTACAGTTATTCATTCTGAAAATATAACAAGTAAAGGCCCTTACATAGAATTGAATGCATTGGAAAAAAATAAAATATATGATGTTATTAAAAAACATAAAATCACCCAGATATATTTATTAGCTGCAATGTTATCTGCTAAATCAGAGGAAAATGTAGAATTAGCATGGAAATTAAATACATTATCTCTTTCTAATATTCTGCAATTGGCAGAAAAAAAGTTGATTAAGAAATTATTTTGGCCATCTTCTATAGCTGTTTTTGGTAATACTACTATCCCTAAAATTCTGACTCCTCAATACACTATAATGGAACCAAACACAGTATATGGAATCAGTAAGTTAGCAGGTGAAAGATGGTGTGAATATTATAATAAAAAATACAATATAGATGTTAGGAGTATTCGGTATCCTGGATTAATTGGATGGCGTACAAATCCAGGAGGAGGAACAACTGATTATGCAGTTAAAATTTTTCATGAAGCAATTCTCCACAAAAAATACGAAAGTTTTTTAAATAAAGACACTGCCCTTCCTATGATGTATATGCCGGATGCAATTAGAGCAACTATTGAATTAATGGAAACATCACAAGAAAATATAAAAATCCGTTCATCCTACAATTTAGCAGGGATAAGTTTTACGCCAAAACAAATTGGTGCTGAGATTTCAAAACATATTCCTAATTTTGAAATGTCGTATAAGCCAGATTTCCGACAAGAAATTGCAAACTCTTGGCCTTCATCAATTGATGATAAAAATGCGCAATATGATTGGGGATGGAGATTAGAATATAACCTAGAAGAAATGACTTCAGATATGATAAAAAATCTGAAAGAAAAATATATAATTACTGCATAATGAGTAAAAAAATACAAATATATAATACCCTTACAAGAAAAAAAGAAATCTTTAAGCCGATTGTTGAAAATCATGTGGGAATGTATGTTTGTGGCCCTACTGTTTATGGCGATCCGCATTTGGGACATGCAAGACCTGGAATTACATTTGATGTAGTTTTCAGATATTTGAAACATGCTGATTATAAAGTAAGATATGTCAGAAATATTACTGATGCAGGGCATCTGGAAGATGATTCCGATGAAGGCGAAGATAAAATTGCAAAAAGAGCTAGATTAGAGCAACTGGAACCAATGGAAATCGTACAGTTTTTTACCATCAGTTACCATAGTGCAATGAAAAAACTAAACTGCCTACCGCCATCTATTGAGCCAAGAGCCACAGGCCATATTATTGAGCAAATTGAAATGGTTAAGAGGGTATTAGAAACTGGATTTGCTTATGAAGTTAATGGTTCTGTTTATTTGGATGTAAACAAATACAATGAAAAATATCCTTACGGGACTTTATCTGGTAGAAATTTGGAAGATACTTTGGAGGGGACGCGTAATTTAGATGGACAATCGGAGAAAAAAAGTCCTGTTGATTTTGCAATTTGGAAAAAAGCATCTGCTGAACATATTATGAAGTGGCCATCTCCTTGGGGAGAAGGATTTCCAGGTTGGCATATGGAGTGCTCAGCTATGGGAGAAAAGTACTTAGGCAAGAATTTTGATATTCATGGTGGTGGAATGGATTTGATTTTCCCGCATCATGAAGCAGAAATAGCACAATCAAATGCTTGTAATGATTGTAGTCCTGTGAACTATTGGATGCACAATAATATGATAACTGTTGATGGGAAAAAAATGGGGAAATCCCTTGGAAATTTTATTAATTTGGAAGAATTCTTTACAGGAAATCATACAAAATTGGAAAGAGCATACTCGCCTATGACTATTCGTTTTTTTATTTTGCAAGCTCATTATAGAAGCACAATTGATTTCTCAAATGACGCATTGCAAGCAGCCAATAAAGGATTTAATAAAATGATGAATGCAGTGGAAACATTGCAAAAGTTAACCCCTTCTAAAAAGTCAACTTATGATGTTAATGAATTAGAGAAGAATTGCTATGCTGCAATGAATGATGATTTTAATACACCAATTTTAATCGCTCATTTATTTGATGGTGTAAGAATCATCAACTCCATAAAAGACAGAAAAGAAAGCGTTACTTCTTCTGATCTAGAAAAGTTAAAAAATATCTTTACTACGTTTGTTACAGATATCTTAGGTTTTGTTTCTGCAAAAGGAAGTAGCGAAAATGATCTCACTAATGAAGTAATGGAATTGGTTCTCAAACTCCGAGCAAATGCTAAAGCAAATAAAGATTTTGATTCTGCCGATTTAATTCGTGATGAATTAGGTAAAGCGGGAATACAGATAAAAGATAGTCATGAAGGGAGTAGTTGGGAACTAAAATAGATGTTAGATATTAGACATCAGATATTAAATAATAACTCTCCTATAAAAAGAAGGGTTTGGCGTGTATTAGGAGTAGTCTTGATTTTTTTTATTTCTTCTTGCTCTACAGAGTCTCAACAAAAAACAAGCCAAAAAAACCCAAAAGCAAAACCTGAAGTCCCTACTTTTAATTCGGATTCTGCTTACTATTTTGTAGAAAAACAAGTAAGTTTTGGACCGAGAGTTATCTCTAGTAAAGGCTGGGAGAATTGTGCTATATGGTTAGAAAATAAATTCAAAACTTATACCCCAAACGTACTTTTACAAGAAGCGCCTATTACAACTTATGATGGGAAAAATCATACGCTAAAAAATATTATTGCAAGTTTTTCTCCTGAAAAAAATAACAGAATTGCCCTTTTTGCTCATTGGGATAGTAGGCACATTGCAGATCAAGATACCCAAAATCAAAATATGCCAATTCTTGGTGCCAATGATGGAGGAAGTGGCGTAGGTGTACTTTTAGAAGTTGCGCGTCAGTTCAGTAAGAAACAACCAAATCTTGGGGTGGATATTATCCTTTTTGATGCAGAAGATTATGGCCAGCCGGAAAATTCTAAATTCCCAATCAAAAAAGATTCTTGGTGTTTAGGATCACAATATTGGAGTCAAAACCCACACAAGCAAAATTACTTTGCTCGTTATGGAATTCTACTAGATATGGTAGGTGGAAAAAATGCTACCTTTTATTTAGAAGGAAACTCTTCTCATTATGCTGATAACATCTTACAAAAAGTTTGGGGAAAAGGACATCAATTAGGTTTTGGAAAAAATTTTATCTATCAAAAAAGCCCTGAGATAATGGATGACCATGTGTATGTAAATTATCATACTAATATTCCAACAATAGATATTATTGAATATAACCCCTTGACTAAGAACCGCTTTAATAAGCATTGGCATACGCATAATGATAACATGGATAATATTAATAAAGAAACTTTAAATGCAGTAGGACAAACTTTGTTAGAAGTTGTTTATAATGAGTAAAAGTATAATTTAATATCTAAAAAACAATTCTTTTACTATTCCCCACAGCCTTGTATATAGGTAATTTCAAAGTCAGCAACTATTAAGGTGTCTCTCTCCAAATATCCAATCATATTACATTCCATTGGGAAATATTCCATTTCACAAACTGCTAAATAAAGCTCAACTAATTCTATCTTATTTTCATTAGGAAAAGTAAGTCCCCATTCTTCTAAAGTGGTTTCATCTTTAAAAATATGTTGTCCTTCTCCATACACCCACCAACCAACATATTCCTTTGGTTCTTCAATCTTAATTTGTTCTTTTGTGCTAAAACCACAAGCAAAAATCGCCAAGAATAAAGTCAAAACTATAATAATCTTATTTGCTAATTCTAACATCCTTATTCTATTTGTAAAGATTCATTTCTTTAATATATTGCCATGCTTTTTCAGGAATTAAATAAGAAACATCTTGCCCCTTCTTTATAGCATCTCTAATAAAAGAAGCAGAAATTTCCATTTTAGGAACGCCCTTTATTATATGGATATTCTCATGCGAATTACTTATCTCAATACCTAGCCTTGGATACACATAAACAGAATAATTAGCTAGAATCTGCTCATACTCTTTCCATTTGTGAAAACTCTGCAAATTATCTGCTCCAATAATTAAAACAAAATCATTTTCTGGATATTGCTCTTTTAAGTTTTCCAAAGTATCAATAGTGTAAGAGGGTTGCGATAAATTAAACTCAATATCAGAGGCAGATAATTTCGGATTGTCCTCCACTTCCATTCTGATTATCATCAAACGATGATGCTTATCCAATAAGATTTGTTTTTGTTTGAGTGGATTTTGAGGAGAGACTACAAACCATACATGCTGCAAATCCGAAAATTCAGCCATATAAGATGCTATTACTTTATGTCCAATATGCATAGGATTGAAAGATCCGAAAAATAAGCCTATTCTCATCCAATAAATTTTTGAATTGCTTTCATAGTATGCATGCAAGCTATAGAAAAATTATCATTCAAAATTACTTTGTCAAATTCCTCACTCTTTGCTATTTCTCGTTCTGCTTTTGCTATTCTTTTTCGTAAACTATCTGCCGATTCTGAATCTCTTTTTTGTAATCTTTCTTCTAAAACTGTAAGAGATGGCGGCATGATAAAGATGGACAAACATTTGCTTGGGTATTGATTTTTTATGTTGATTCCTCCAATTACATCCAAATCAAAGATTACTATTTTCCCTGCCCTCCAAATTCTTTCTACTTCTGATTTTAAAGTTCCATAATATTGATTCTTGTAAACCTCTTCCCATTCCAGAAAGTCACCCTTTGTTATTTTTTTTTGAAATTCTTCCACCCCTAAAAAATGATAATCTATGCCATCTGTTTCATTCTCCCTTCTTGCTCTACTACAAGCCGATACAGAAAAAGAAAGTGTTTCAATGTTCTCCAATAAAAAATGAACTATGGAAGTTTTTCCTGCTCCTGATGGAGCTGATATTACAATAAGTTTTTCCATTATAAAATATTGAGGAGCTGCTCCTTAATTTTCTCCAATTCATCTTTCATGTGAACCACTATTTTTTGCATATCTGCATCTGATGATTTTGACCCAATTGTATTGATTTCTCTACCCATCTCCTGTGCAATGAATCCTAACTTTTTCCCATTTGGAGAATCTGTATTCATGGTTTCTGTAAAATATTTCAGATGTGCATCTAATCTTACTTGTTCTTCAGTAATATCTTGTTTTTCTAAATAATAGATTATCTCTTGTTCAAACCTATTTTCATCAATATTTTTACTTTCAATCTCTGCTAGTTTTTCATTTAATGATTTTTGCACTTTCTCAATTCTACGCTTTGTAAAAGGAGCTATTTCAATTAAAAGAGAGGTTAAACTTTTTATTCTAGATGTTATATCATTCTCTAATTCCTTTCCTTCATCTAATCGGAATTGCAATAAATTTTTGATTGCTATTTCTACTCCTTTTGCAATTTCATTCCATTCATTTTCATTTGATTTTTCCTCTCCCTTTATCAATGCATTAGGCATTTCTAATAAAGTTGGAATAATATCAGATTTATTTATTAATCCTAATTCATAAAAACTTGTACTCCAAATACTTGATTTTAAATTTAATTCTTTTTGTAATTTTAATATCTGTTCATGATAATCTTTAACAACTGCTGTATTTATAGTATGCTTTGAAGAAGATTCTGATTTTTCTCTCCAAATTGAAAGTTCAATTTTTCCTCTTTGTAATTTTTCTGAAAGCAACTTTCTGAGCCCAATTTCTTTATCTCTATATATAGATGACATCTTTATAGTCGCATCTATTTGCTTGGAGTTAAGTGATTTTACTTGAATAGTAAAATTTGCATTTTCTAGGTTGATTTCGGCCTCCCCATAGCCTGTCATAGATTGTATCATCTTATAAAATTTTTACAAATTTAGGAAAGTTTCTCTTTTCTATCCTTTAAGGAGCGAACACTTACCAAATAAACCCCAAAAAAGATAAGGATAGCTGCCATGATTTTTTGATTATCTAAGCTGTCTACTCCCCAAAAAATAGCAAAAAGTGTAGCAAAAATAGGTTGTAAATAAATGTAAATACTCACAGTAGTTGGGCTCAGTTGTTTTAGGGCTGATGAATTCAGTAAATAGGCAATAAAGGTAGTGCAAACCACCACAAAAGCAATTTCCCAATAAATATTAGATGGAATAATTGCCCATTTTACATCCGCTAAATTGCTAAATCCAAAAGGGATCACATACAAAAACCCAAAGCTAAAAACATAAAACATTATAGTAATTGGATTGTATTTTTCTATCATTGGTTTTAGAATCACCAAATATAAAGCATAACTAGATGCATTAATAAATACAAACAAATTCCCTGTTTGATAATTAGAAGAAAAGTCAATACTCCCTGCTTTTAAAATCAGCATAGATGCTCCAATTAATCCTAAAAAAATCCCAGCTCCTTTTCTAAAAGTAAGTGCTTCTTTTATAATTAGGAAAGAGAGAAGAATTACTAAAATTGGGCTGACCGTCATTACAATTGCAGCATTTATAGGGCTTGTTAAATTCAGTCCTTCAAAAAATAAGAGTTGATTAATGGCGACTCCAAAAACGCCGCAAATAGCTAGGCGAAAAATATCTTTTCGTTCCACTTTTTCTTTTACAAATAAAAAATAGGACAATGCAAACAAAAATAGTGCGCCAATTACTCTTAATAGAATAAATCCGGAAGGTGCAATAAAATCAGGCATTACATCCTTTGCAAAAGTGTAATTGATAGCATATATTAAATTTGCTATTAGTAACGAAATATGTGCTAAAAGTATTTTATTCAACTTATTAATTTGTCAGCAAAAGTAAAATTAAATTCTGCAAATTTTAATAGATTTGCTTTGTATAAATCAAGATAGAATAAAGATGAAATTCGGAACAAAAACTATACATGCAGGTCAAGAGGCTGACCCAACTACTGGCGCAATCATGACACCAATCTATCAAACCTCAACTTATGCACAAGCTTCCCCTGGCGATCATAAAGGATATGAATATTCCAGAACTGGAAACCCAACAAGAAATGCTTTGGAACAAAATTTGGCAGCATTAGAAAATGGGAAATATGGACTTTGTTTTGGGAGTGGGCTTGGGGCAATTGATGCTATTATAAAATTATTATCTCCTGGAGATGAAGTGATCTCAACCAATGATTTATATGGAGGAACTTACCGAATCTTTACACAAATTTTTGAAAATTATGGTGTTAAATTTCATTTTATGCGAATGGATGATACATATAAGATTGAGTCCTTAGTAAATAAAAATACTAAAATGATTTGGGCTGAAACCCCAACCAATCCTATGCTTAATATTATTAATATTGAGAGTTTGGGGGAAATCTCAAAGAAGCATAATTTAATTTTTGTGATTGATAATACGTTCGCTACTCCTTATTTACAAAGGCCTTTGGATTTAGGAGCTGATATTGTAATGCATTCACTAACTAAATACATGAGTGGACATTCTGATGTTGTAATGGGAGCAGCAATATGTAAAAATTATGCTTTAGCAGAAAGATTGTATGCTATTCAAAATTCATGTGGTGCTGTACCGGGACCAATGGATTCTTTCTTAGTTTTAAGAGGAATAAAAACTTTACATTTAAGAATGCAAAGACATTGTGAGAATGGTAAGGTAATTGCAAACTTCCTTAAAGGACATCCAAAAGTTGGAGATGTATATTGGCCAGGGTTTGAGTCACACCCAAACCATAAAATTGCCAAAAAACAAATGGATGATTTTGGAGGCATGGTCTCCTTTAATATTAATGGAAATAAATTAGAAGATGCTATAACAGTTGTGTCGAATACTCATTATTTTACACTTGCTGAAAGCTTAGGAGGAGTAGAATCTTTATGTGGGCATCCTGTAAGTATGACGCATGCTGCAATTCCTAAAAAGGAAAGAGAAAAAACAGGAGTAGTAGATTCTTTAATACGACTAAGCGTAGGAATAGAAGATGTGGAAGATTTAGTAGCTGACCTAGAAAATGCTCTTAATAAATTATAATTGCAAAAAGTAGCGCTAATAACAGGGACAGGTAGTGGTATTGGTAAGGCATTAGCCAAATTACTCCTTTCTGAAAATTATCTTGTTTTTGGATATTCTAGAACAAATCAAATTGAGAATAAGAACTTTACTTTTACTAAAATTGATTTGAGCAATATCGAAGAAGTACAAAAACTGAGATTCCCAGATATTGATCTTGCTTCTGATTTGTTACTTGTAAATAATGCAGCAACGATTGGAAGTATTTTGCCAATTCATAAAAAAAAAAATGAAGAGATCTTAAGGGAGTATAATCTAAATATCATTAGTCCAACTCTTTTAAGTAGAAAATTCATTAACAACTATGCTAATAAGAGATTACTTATCAATATTAGTTCTGGTGCTGCAAATAATCCAATCCCCTCATGGAGTACCTATTGCGCAACAAAATCTGGTCTGGATATGCTTACAAAGGTAATTCATAAAGAAAAACATGAGAATCTAAAAATATTTTCTATTCATCCAGGAGTAGTAAATACCAATATGCAAGAAGAAATTCGGAAATCTGATGCAAATTTCTTTCCTATAAAACAACAATTTATAGATTACTACAACAGAAATGAGCTTTTTTCGGTTGATTTTGTTGCACTCAAAATATTCCAAATAATAGCAAAAAATGAGGATTTTAATGAAATTATTCTAAATTTGAGGGATTTTGAATAAGTGCAGCTAAAAAAGCAATAATTTTAGGATAAATACCCCCTTTCATTCTGATTATCAATCACTTACACTATATCACTATTTTTAACAATAAAATGTTAAAAAGGGGATATAATTTTTATCTTTATTTTCAACTTTATTATATCTATCTATCTGATTTCTAGTATTTTATATGTTTGCTGATTTTAGCAATATTAATAAAGGAAGAAAAAGAACAAATAATAGAAAAATATCACAAAAACAGGTCAACAAGAGATATATCCTTTATGTTTGGGGTAGTATTAACCAAAAATTTTTAATTATGGACAATGTATTTAAGTACTTTAATGGTTTTTTTAAAGGTTTGACTGGTCTTATTATGACTGTGTTAGGTCTTGGTGTTGCAGTTGAAATCCTTTTTGGAGGAGGTGCAATGTTTGGAATCACTGTTATTGACAATGTGATGAATATACTTAATAGCCTAGGAGGTTCTGGTTTTGCAGGACTTGTTGGAATTTGCGTTCTATTTGGGCTATTACGTGGGTAGATTTTAGTTAATCAAATAAAATAGCCCTACTATCATAGTAGGGCTATTTTATTTTAACAACAAATTTTGTTAACTCATAATTATAGTTTAAGTTTGGAAAATATTTTAAGAAACAAATTATGGAAAAACTTTTTAAGCAAATTGTAAGCTTACTAAAAAAAGCGATTACAATAGCGCTTTATTTTCTTTGTTTAGGTATTATTGTACAGCTTCTAATTGATGATAAAATTTTAGGCTGGGATCCTGTTGGAAATATCCAAGATGCAGGAGGCTCGTTTATTGGTGTTATT
>CAYZIA010000047.1:0-12469 GCA_964478325.1 uncultured Weeksellaceae bacterium | reverse complement strand
ACTTCACATCCACCATAGTATCGTTTTCCAGGGTAACCTTCAGCATATTTGTTAGTTAAACAACTTCCCATTACTTGCATTATTTCTTCACTCACAAAATTTTCCGATGCAATGAGTTCGATTCCGCTTTTCTGTCTTTGTTTTTCCTCTTTAATTAAATCAAAAATTTCCTGGTCTTTTTTCATTTTCTAATTCGGTTTTATTTCTATTTTCGTATCGCAACAAATGTAAAAATTTATGAATAGAGTAAAAGAACTTTTTAAAATAAAATATCCAATAATTCAGGGAGGAATGCTTTGGTGCAGTGGTTGGCGATTGGTATCATCTGTTAGTAATAATGGAGGATTGGGGCTAATTGGCTCAGCATCAATGTATCCAGAGGTTTTGGATAATCATATTACAAAGTGCAAAAAGGCAACAGACAAGCCTTTTGGTGTAAATATTGCACTTCTTTATCCACAAATTGAAGAGCATATTGAAGTAATCTTAAAACATAAAATAAAAATTGTATTCACTTCTGCTGGGAATCCTAGAAAATATACTGCTATTTTTAAGGAAAATGGTATAACTGTGGCGCATGTTGTTCCTAATTTACGTTTTGCTAAAAAGGCGGTTGATGCTGGAGTAGATGCAATTGTTGTGGAGGGTTTTGAGGCGGGGGGTCATAATGGAGAAGATGAAATGACAACTATGAGTTTAATCCCTCTTGTAAAAAAAGAAATAAAAATTCCTATAATAGCTGCTGGTGGAATTGCAAGTGGACAGACTATACTTGCTGCCTTTGCGCTTGGTGCAGAGGGAGTACAAATTGGCAGTTTATTTGCATCATCTAAAGAGAGTTCTGCTCATTATAATTTCAAAAAGGCAATTGTAGATGCAGCTGAGAATGACACCATTCTAACTCTAAAAGAATTAGCGCCAGTTCGACTTTTGAAAAATTCATTTTACCAAAAGGTATTTGATGCTTATCAAAAAGGAGCAAGTACAGCAAGATTAAGGGAATTATTAGGGAGAGGAAGAGCAAAGAAAGGAATCTTTGAGGGGGATTTAGATGAAGGAGAATTAGAAATTGGGCAAGTTTCTGCTCAAATAGAGGAAATAAAATCGGTGAAAGATATAATGCATGAAATAATAATTGATTTTAAGAACACAAAGATAGCTCTAAATAATATCAAATTTTAAACTATGGATAAGCTAGTTATTTTTAGAGAAACTTTATCTTGTTTTTATCATTTATTAAAGTGATAGATGAATGTTTTTTATTTATTACTCTTGTAAATCTGATTATTATTTCTAAATTTGTAATTGTAAAAAATTATAATCATGAAAAAAATCCTTTTACTTCTTTTTGTTTCTTTCATTTTTCTAATTCCTACAAAGGCATCTCATTTGGAAGGAGGGGAAATTACTTGGGAATGTATAACTTCAGGTCCAACACAAGGAATGTATATTTTTACTATGCGTGTTTATAGAGATTGCAATGGGGTTAATTTAACTACTGCTTCTCAAAATCTTACTGTTCATAATCATCCATTCATCCCTTCTATACAAGTAGATTACATTTCTAATTCAGATATTTCTCCAACATGTGACCCTACAAATAGTGGTAATTTAGCCTATGATTGTGTAAATAATATACAGGTAGGTTCGGTAGAGGAATGGGTGTATCAATCACAGCCGATAAATTTACCTGGTTTACCACCTGCAGGCGGTTGGCATTTTACTTGGAGTAGTTGTTGTAGAAATGGTGCAATTACAAATATATTAAATCCTTCCGGATTAGGATTCACACTAAGGGCTGTGATGTATCCTTATACACCAACTTCTACAGGAGTACAACAAAACACGTCTCCTTGTTTTGACTCTTCTCCTTATTTTAACGAAAAACCAAAAACCATTATTTGTAATGGATATCCATTTTCTTATTCGCATAATGCTTCTGATAATGAGTTAGATGAAATTGTTTATTCTTGGGGAGATCCTTTAGATCAAGGATATGTAGCAGGTGCACCAACAATAATTCCTTTTGCAGCACCTTATTCACTAAATAGTCAGATACCTGGAAATCCTACGCTTAATTCTGCAACAGGAGAAATCTCATATAATTCTTTAACCTCTGGTAACTTTGTTACTTGTATAAAAGTAAGCGCTTATAAGTGCGGACAATTAGTTGCAGAGATTTACAGAGAAATACAAGTTATTTTGATCTCTTGCCCAAATATGGGGGGGACTGCACTACAAAACACTAAACCTATTGTAAATCCACCTTTTCTAGGAGGGACATCTTATAATACTACTGTGTTTGCAGGAGATTTTGTTACATTTAATATTTCAGGAACAGATAATGATATTTATAGCAATGGCTCTCCTCAAGACTTAACTTTAGAGGTTTCTGGGGGACAATTTGCTACTGATTATATTAATCCTGCTTTATGTTTAAATCCTCCTTGTGCAACTTTTAATAATGGGGCAGGAGTAGTACCTCCTTTCTCTGCTCCTACTACTGTAAGTGGTGTATTTGAATGGCAAACTGATTGTAGCCATATTGCAGCAAATGCAGGGTGTAATATAACTTCCAATCTATACACTTTTTTAATTAAAGTATATGATGATTTTTGTCCAGCACCTGCTATTGCTATTGCAACAATCTCGGTAGAAGTAGTTGCAGCCCCAACTGATAATCCTCCCGATATAAGGTGTGTTTCGGTAGATCCAAATGGAGATGTATTGCTTAGTTGGGAACATTTGCTAACAGCTCAATCTTCTACTATTTATAATATTTATTCTTCCGGAACTCCTAATGGTCCATTTACACTTTTAGACACAGTTGTTTATCCGAACAAAACATATACTCATAGTGGAGCTGGAGCAAATAATTCATCAGTTTATTATTACCTAACTTCTGAATCAGATTGTGCAGGTGTATCCGATCCTTCTGATACTTTAAAAACTATAAAATTGGATGTAACTCCTATTGCTTCTTCAACTATTGGAGATTTGTTTTGGAATCAAATTCATATTCCAGCGCTTCCTACTTCAGCAGGAACATATACTATTTTTGCTTCAGATGGAAGTGGGGGATGGCAAAATGTTGGGGTTACGGCAGATACTAATTTCCAGTTTCCAGCACAAACTTGTAATTCTTATCAAGGATTTTATGTTTCTTTAGATGATGCAAGCGGATGTGTATCTAATTCTTCTATTGATGGAGCTCCTTTACAAGATACAATTAGCCCTAACAATCCAATAATAGATGTGGTTACAGTTACAGGTGGTCAATCTGTTATTAGTTGGACAAATAGCTCCCCAGATGTACATGTTTTTGCTATTTATATGTTAGATGAACTTGGCGCTTGGATTACTGTTGATTCTGTATTTGGAGCAGCTAATAATACGTATACTTATAATGCATCTAGTGCAAATGATAAATCGGAAACTTTCAAAGTTCGTGCTTTAGACAGTTGTTATAATGCAAGTGGAACCTCTTTAAACCATAATTCTATTTATTTATCTTCTGTTTTAAATGTGTGTGAGTATAGTATTTATTTTAATTGGAATGAATATAATAACATGGTGGGTAATTTAAGCCATTACAAGGTAATGATTACAGAAAATACGTCTGGAGGAACTATAAATACAGAAGAAAGAATTACTATCGGCTCGAATAATTATACCTTACCTAATATTACCTCAGGTTCTGTATATGATGTAGTTGTAGTTGCTTATAATTCTGATTCAACTATTGCTTCCTATTCTAATGTGATAAATATCAATGCGGATTTATTTCCAAAGCCCCAGTTTAATTATATAACAAAAGCAACTGTAAATCATGAAACAGGATTTATTGAGTTAAATTGTCATGTTGATAATGCAGCTGTGATTGATTATTATAGAGTATTCCGATCAAAAAGAGATGAAGATAATTTTGTAGATATTGCACATATTCCATTTAATGGACAGCCAAATATTAATTATACTGATGAGAGAGCAAATACATCTACACATTATTATAATTATCAGATTTACCCTGTTGACACCTGTGGGGTTACGCTTTCTGTTGGAAGCAAACCATTAACTATTGATACTTCTTTTGCACAATCTATTTTGATTGAATCTGTAGGAAATAAAGATATGACAAATGATATTATTTTTAATGATTATGATGGTTGGCTTGGTGATGATGTTGAGTATAATCTTTATCGTTCTGTAAATAGAGGGGATTTTTCCGCTTTACCTTTAGCCACATACATAGGTGGTAATAGCAGTTATACTTATCATGATGATGTGGCAGAATTTACGGATGGCAATGGACGCTTTTGTTATTATGTAGAAGCATTAGAAGGAAATACAAATCCTTATGGTTTTGTAGAAAGAAGTTTATCAAATATAAGTTGTATTTCACAAGTTCCAATTTTAATTATTCCAAATACTTTTACGCCAAATGATGATGAACATAATGAAATTTTCCATCCTGTGACATCATTTGTTTCTGAGATAGGATATTCATTTGCTATTTTTGATAAATGGGGACATGAACTTTTCCATACTAATGATCCTGCTAAAGGTTGGGATGGTAATTATTTAGGAAATCCTGTACAGAATGGAAATTATGTCTATCATGTTCAGTACATAAATGGAATTGGAATACTGACAGAGAAAACAGATGTTGTTAGTTTGATTCGATAACAATAATTACATAAATTAAAGAGTCCCATTTTTGGGACTTTTTTTTGTAACTTGAGCTGATATTTTTTCTATTTTTGCACTCAATTTTTAAAAACAGAATATGACAGAGAAACACAAGCAAATATCAGAAGGGCTTACTTATGATGATGTATTGGTTGTTCCAGATTATTCTGAAGTATTACCTTTATCAGTTGATATTTCCACCTATTTTACCCAAAATATAAAACTAAATATTCCTATTATTTCTGCTGCTATGGATACTGTAACAGAAGCAGGAATGGCTATTGCTATAGCTCAGGAAGGTGGTATTGGTGTTCTGCATAAAAATATGAGTATCGAAAATCAAGCTAATGAAGTAAGAAAAGTAAAACGATCTGAAAGCGGTATGATTTTAGACCCTATTACTTTGAGGGATGAAGCAAAGGTTGGGGATGCGCTAAGTATCATGCAAGAGCATAGTATTGGAGGTATTCCTATTGTAAATAAAAAGAATAAATTAGTTGGAATTGTTACCAATAGAGATTTACGTTTTGAAAAAGATTTGGATCTACCTATAAAGAAGATAATGACTATAGATGATATCATTATTACAGAAATCACGGATTTAGAGAATGCAGAACAAATTTTACAAGAAAATAAAATTGAGAAATTACCAGTAGTTAATAAAAAGAATGAATTGGTTGGACTTATCACTTTTAAAGATATAATTAAAAATAGAATGCGGCCTAACGCTTGCAAAGACAGGTATGGCAGATTAAGAGTAGTAGCTGCAGTTGGCGTAACTCCTGATGTTTCAAAAAGGGTCTCAGAACTAGTAAAGGCATCTGTCGATGCAATAATTATTGATACAGCTCATGGACATTCAAAAGGGGTAATTGATTTGCTAAAAAGAATAAAATCGGAATTTCCAAAATTAGATGTTGTAGTAGGAAACATAGCCACAGCGAAAGCTGCCAAAGCTCTTATTGATGCCGGAGCGGACGCTATAAAAGTAGGTATTGGTCCTGGTTCTATTTGTACTACCAGGATTATTGCCGGTATTGGTGTACCTCAACTTACTGCTCTTTTGGAGGTAAATGAAGTAGCAAAAAAGAAAAATATTCCAGTTATTGCTGATGGAGGAATCCGGTATTCTGGGGATATAGTTAAAGCTTTGGTAGCTGGTTCTAGTACAGTTATGCTTGGTTCATTAATTGCTGGTGTTGAAGAAGCTCCTGGAGAAACTATTATTTTTGAAGGAAGAAAATTCAAGACTTTTAGAGGAATGGGTTCAGTAGAAGCTATGCAAGATGGTTCAAAAGATAGATATTTTCAAACTACTGAGAATGATCCTAAGAAGTTAGTTCCTGAAGGTATTGTTGGAAGAGTTCCTTACAAAGGAACTTTATCAGAAGTTGTTCATCAAATGATTGGCGGACTGAGGGCCGGTATGGGATATTGTGGTGCTGAAGATATTAAGAGCTTAAGCAAAGCAAGATTTATAAAGATTACAGCAGCTGGTGTTTCCGAAAGTCATCCTCATGACGTCACTATCACTAGAGAAGCTCCAAATTATAGTAGAAAATAGATTTATAAATTATTAGAAATGAAGATTAAAAAGTATTTGTTATTATTTGTAATTTTTTACGTTCAATCCTTATCGTTTGCACAAAATAGTGAAGTTATCTTAAATGTTGGAGATGATAAAATTACTTTAGATGAATTCAAATCCATTTTTTATAAAAATAATCATAATGATTCTATAATTACAAAAGAATATTTAGATGAATATATGCAGCTTTTTATCAATTTTCGATTAAAAGTAAAAGAGGCAAAAGCATTACAATATGATACTATTCCAGAGTTTTTAAGTGAACTAGCTATGTATAGAAATCAACTTTCTAAACCATATTTGAGTGATAATCATTTTGATGAGAAATTGATACAAGAGGCTTATCAGCGAATGCAAACAGATGTAAATGTAAGTCATATCTTAATATCAGTATCTGAGAAAGCGCTACCTATTGATACTTTAGAAGCATTTAATAAGGCGGAAGATATTAGAGATAAGATTCTTAAAGGAATGGATTTTTCACAAGCAGCAAAGCAATATTCTGATGATAAATCTTCCCTAAATAACGAAGGAAATTTGGGATTTTTTAACATATTTATGATGGTGTATCCTTTCGAAAGTGCTGCTTATAATACCGAAATAGGTAATATTTCTAATCCTGTGAGAACAAGATACGGCTATCATTTGAAAAAAGTAAATGAGAAAAGAAAAGCAATTGGAGAGGTAAAAGTGGCGCATATCATGTTCAAATTAACTAAAGACGCCTCTAATGAGCAAATTGAAATAAGTAAAACTAAAATAGAAAAAATCTCTGAAAAACTGAAAATAGGCGAGGATTTTGGAGAACTGGCAAAGCAATTCTCTGAAGACAGAGCAACAGCAGTAAAGGGAGGAGCCCTTCCTCTGTTTGGAGTTGGAAAAATGGTAAAAGAATTTGAAGATATCGCATTCTCTCTACATTATTCTGGTGAGATCTCCATTCCTTTTAGAACAGATTTTGGATGGCATATTGTTAAGCTTTTAGAGAAAAAACCTATTCCTTCGTTTGAAGAGATAAAAGACCAATTAAAAAAGAAAGTACATCAAGACTCTAGAAATGCTTTAAGGGATAAAGCACTTATTTCCAAAATTAAGGAAGAATATAATTTTAAAGCTTATACAAGTAGATTAAATGAAATCTCAAAACATGTTGATGAGAGTTTGGCAAAAGGAGATTGGACTAGTGAAAAAGCAAATTTACTCAAAAAAGATCTATTTATTCTTGATGGAAAGCACTATACACAAAAAGATTTTGTATCCTATATTTTGTCCAATCAAATAGAAGTAAAAGATAATTATCAAACTTATTTTTATAATTTATATAATACTTTTATAGATGAGACTTGTCTAAATTATGAAAATAGCAGATTGGAACAAAAGTATCCAGAGTTTAAAGCTCTTTTGCAAGAATACACTGATGGGATTTTACTTTTTGATTTAATGGATGATATGGTTTGGACAAAAGCTATTAAAGACACAATAGGTTTACAAAACTTTTTTGAAAATAATCAGAATAGTTATCTTTGGGGAGAAAGGGTGGAAGCAAAAATATATACTTGTATTGATGAGAAAGTTGCAAAAAGAACTTTGTATCAAATAAAAAAACGACACAGAATGACCTATATAACGGATGAGGATATTTTGGAAAAAGTGAATTATTCTTCTCCTTTAAATTTACAGATTACAACAAAAAAGTTTAGTAAAGATGAGAATGAATATATAAATGATGCTGGATGGAAAGTTGGAACAAGCAATCTTATTAAAGGAAAGGATGGGTCTATAATTATAGTAGATATTTTAGAAATTATCCCTTCGCAGAGAAAAGAACTTTCTGAAACAAAAGGGAAAGTCATTTCTGATTTTCAAGATTATCTGGAAAAAAACTGGCTTGTCGAACTAAAAAGAAAATATGAAGTAAAAGTAAATAAGGATGTTCTTCATTCTTTAATTCAGTAAGTAAATTGTTTTGAAAGTCAAGAATCAGTTACTTTTTTTGTGTATTCCATTATTCTTTATGGCTTGTAGCGGTTTGTCCTCTGAGGACAAACTTTTGGTTTCTTTGTACAATAAAGAATTATATCTTTCAGAGATCAGTAATTCTTTTCCGGAAGAAGCTGATAGCGTCACTTTTGTGCAAAGCTATATTGATAACTGGATTAAAAAACAGCTTTTAGTAGCTCAAGCGGAAATGAACTTAACAGATGCTTTAAAGAATGTAGAAGATAGAATTGATGATTATAGAAGTTCTTTACTTATTTATGCTTATCAGCAAGAGTTAATCAATCAAAATTTTGATACTATTGTTTCTAAAATAGAAATTCAAAATTATTATGATAAGAATAAAGAAGAGTTAGAGTTAAAAGAAAATATCTTTCAAGGAAGATTTGTAAAAATTAATATGGATGCGCCGAATCTAGATGTGTTCCAAAATATTTTTCGATCTGAAAAAGAAGAAGATAAAGAAGACTTGATTGAGTATTGTAGGCAATTTGCTTCTAATTATCATTTAGAAGATTCTAGATGGATTTATTTTTCTAAATTTGCGGAAAGGCTACCATTGGAAATTCAAAATTCAACTTATTATTTGTCAAAAAATAAATATTATAATTACTCTACCGATAGTAGTAAATACTTTTTATTTATCAAGCAATATCAAATAAAAGGAAGTACAAGTCCGTTAAATTTGGTGCAAGAGAAAATTAGAAAAATAATCTTAAATAGAAATAAACTATTGTTTTTGAAACAATTAGAAGATGAGTTGTATCAGAAGGGAATTTCAGATAATAAAATTAAAATATATCAATGAGAATATCTATTTTTATAGTATTTATGCTTTTTAGCATCCAAAATCTTGCACAGGAAGAAATAGATGGAGTTAGGGCAATTATTGGAAATGAAATAATATTAAGTTCTGATATCGAGACACAATATCAACAATATTTAGCTCAAGGTTATTCCAACAGAGAAGAAATAAGATGTAGAATTATTGAAGATTTATTGTATCAGAATCTGCTTCTACACCAAGCAAAAGTTGATAGCTTGGAAATATCAGATCAAGAAATTGATAGTGAATTAGAAAAAAGAATTCGTTATTTTATCGGGCAAGTTGGAAGTAAAGAAAGATTAGAAGAATTTTATGGAAAATCTATTATTGAAATAAAGTCCGAGTTTAGAGATTTGATAAATGATCAATTACTATCACAAAGAATGCAAGGAACTATTACGTCTGGAGTAAAAGTTACACCATCTGAGGTAAAAATTTATTTTAATAATCTACCAAAAGATAGTTTACCAATGATAGAGGCAGAAGTTGAGATTTCTCAGATTGTGATATATCCAGAGATTTCTAATCAAGAAAAAGATAGAATAAAAAATAAACTATTATCATTCAAAGAAAGAATTACAAAAGGAGAAGATTTTAAAGTGTTGGCTACCCTTTATTCTGATGATTCAGGTTCTGCTAAAAATGGTGGTGAATTGGGTTTTGTAGGAAGAGGAGATTTGGTACCTGCATTTGAAGCTGCGGCTTATAAGTTAAAAGGAGATGAAATTTCTAAAGTTATTAAAAGCGAATTTGGTTACCATATAATTCAATTAATTGAGAGACGAGGCGAACAGATAAATGTTCGGCATATTTTACTAAAACCCAAAGTGTCTTCTACCCAACTTATGGAAACAAAAGAACAGATAGAAGAAGTTGCGAAGCAGATTTCAAATGGAGAGATAACTTTTGAAAAGGCTGCATTAGATTTTTCGGATGATGAGAGTAGAAATAATGAGGGGTTGCTTATAAATCCTAATTCTGGCTCTAGTATGTTTATTATGAAAGATTTAGATCCAGCCCTTTATTTTGTGATTGAAAAGATGGGAAAAGGAGAAATTTCCGCCCCCATTATTATAGAATCAGAGGATGGGCAAAAAGGATATAGAATAGTAAAAACTAGAAAGAAAACTATAGCGCATACTGCTAATTTAATTGAGGATTATGATAAAATTAGAAATGTGGCTTTGCAAGAAAAGAAACAAAAAACAATAAATAAATGGTTGGAAGAAAAGATTGCAAGAACTTATATTAAATTAGAGGCAGAATTGCAAAATTGTACTTTCAATAATAAATGGATAATACAATAAAATGGAAGAAAAAAAGATAAATTCAGATGTAAAAGCTATTGATGCTTTTGTTGAGGTTTTTAAAAGATTTAAATTAGAAATATCTCGAGTAATTGTTGGGCAAGATGATGTTGTAGATCAAGTTCTTATTTCAATTTTTAGTAAAGGACATTGTCTTCTTGTGGGTGTTCCAGGGCTTGCTAAAACACTTCTTGTACAAACTATTGCTGATTGTTTAGGATTAAGATTTAATAGAATTCAATTCACTCCAGATTTGATGCCATCTGATATTGTAGGTGCTGAAATTTTGGATGAAAGTAGGCGTTTCAAATTTGTAAAAGGACCTTTATTTGCTAATATTATTTTGGCAGATGAGATCAATAGAACACCACCAAAAACTCAATCAGCACTTTTGGAGTCAATGCAAGAACGCTCAGTTACAAATGCTGGAAATAAATATGAATTAGACAATCCATTTTTTGTTTTAGCAACTCAAAATCCTATTGAGCAAGAAGGGACTTATCCTTTGCCAGAGGCACAATTAGATCGTTTTATGTTTAATGTGATTTTAAACTATCCTCAGTTTGATGAGGAAATAAAGATTGTGAAGCAAACAACTTCTGATTACGTTTCTTCTGTAAAAAAGATTATGAATGCAGAAGAAATTGTATCTTATCAGAATATTCTCAGGAAGATTCCTGTAAATGATAATGTAGTAGAATATGCTGTAAGGCTTGTAGGAAAAACAAGGCCAACAACTGAGATGGCTTCTGAGAAGATAAAAGAATATATTTCATGGGGGGCCGGACCTAGAGCTTCTCAATTTATGCTTTTAGGAGCAAAATGCCATGCTGTTATAAATGGTAAATATTCTCCAGATATTGAGGATGTAAAAGCAGTAGCAAAACCTATTCTACGCCATAGAATTGTCAGAAACTATAAAGCAGAAGCAGAAGGTATCTCTGTAGATAATATTATCGATAGCATTTTATAAAGTATGATTCTTCCTATTGTAGCTTTTGGTTCAGGGGTTTTAAGAGAAAAATGTAAAGAAATTCCAAAGGATTATCCGGATTTAAAACAGCTAATTTCTGATATGTATGAAAGTATGTATGCTGCAAGTGGTATAGGTCTGGCTGCCCCACAAATCAATAAAGCTATTCGGATTTTTATCATTGATACAACTCCTTTTTTAGAGGATGAGGAGAACGATATTGTCCCATTAAAACAAGTATTTATCAATCCTAAAATATTGGAAGAAAAAGGAGAAGAGTGGTTATTTAATGAAGGATGCCTTAGTATTCCTGATATTAGGGAAGATATTTCTAGAAGATCTGAAATTAAACTTGAATTCTTAGATGAAAAATTCAAGAAGCATTCAAAAAAATTTTATGGTTTAACTGCTAGGGTTATTCAACACGAATATGATCATTTAGAAGGCGTGCTTTTTACTGATAGAATTAGTCTTTTGCGTAAAAGAATGCTAAAAGGAAAACTTACGGATATTTCTAAAGGAAAGGTGGAAGTCAGATATAAGATGCGATTTTCTAAGGACTAATATTTTTTGCTTCAAGTTTTAATAAATCCTCTAATTTTTCTTTGCTACATTGACTTTGTAAATTTCCTTCTTTTGCAAATGAGATCTCACCATTTTGTTCAGAAACAATAATTACTATTGCATCAGAGTCTTCAGAAATTCCAGCGGCAGCTCTGTGTCGCATTCCTAAATAGGTAGGAAAATCGGTATTGTTAGTTACTGGTAAAACGCATCTTGCAGCAACTATTTTATTATCTCTAATAATAACTGCACCATCATGTAATGGACTATTTTTGTAAAAGATACTCTTAAATAAAGGCACACTCATTCTAGCATTAATTTGTACTCCTGATTCTGAGAAAAAAGACAAATCATCCGTGTGAGTAATAACAATGAGTGCACCAGTTTTACTTTTTGATAAATCTTGACAAGCCTTGCAAAGTGTTGCTACATCTAAGATTCTTTCTTCTTCACCAATATTAAATTTAAAAAAACCTTTGTTTTTTATTAGTTTCCCTTTTCCGATCATTATTAGAAACTTTCTG